>NZ_QICX01000017.1:0-105886 GCF_003201365.1 Chryseobacterium sp. CBTAP 102 | reverse complement strand
GGTTAAGTCTTCTCCATTTTTAAAGGACTTATAGAAATCCTTGTTGTTTAATAAGTCTTCTTTGTCTATCATAACTATGTAATGGTTAAAAATAATAAAAAGTTATTTCCGTAAAATTTTTTGAGCTATGAGGGCTCAAAATTTTCCAGAATAACTTTTTAACTTACACAGTTAGTGAGACACTACCTTTCTGTGAGACCTTCTGGTTGCAAATCATGTGCTCTAAAGGTATCTGTAATTTTTCAGATAATTATTCCTTAATAACAGGAACATCTATATAGCTATCATTATAAAATTTTATTTCCAGTGGTTCCTTTGCATCAAGAATAGTTTCATCACTTACATCTTTTCCCGAACCATAATTTATTTGATAATATGGGGTTTTCATAACGCCCACTATCGCAACGAGCTTACTTCCTTTTTCTATTTTTTTACTTATAAATTTATTATTTGATATAGATATTGTTTCCTTTTTATTAGGGGTAAGTAAATTTCGTTTTTCGTTATTTTTATTATAACTAGCTCTATCCATATAACTTGATAATAAAAAATATTTTCCGTCGGGCATTAGCTCATATAAATAAACATAGACATCTACATCTTTTTTGTTGATTGAAAATTTAAATTTTCCAGAAAAATTACCTGACAATTCAAAAGATTTATCAAGTGGATTAGTTGTGAATATTAGACTATTTTTAGTGTATATTTTATTTTCAACTATTTCATTCTTTAATTCTAATAATTCATCCGCATCAGAACGGTCTTTTAAATCTACTTTCAGTAATGAAAAACTTTTATCACTTATTTTTACATCTGATAGTAAACCATTATTCTCTAAATAAAATCTTAGGGTATTTTTACTAATGTTCTCTAAGGAATTTACATTTTTCCATTGATTAGTGCCCATAACCTGATAATTAATCTTATTCTTCAAGAAAGATGGTTTTTTACCATTTTTTAAAATATAATCAAACCATTCAATCCAAATCGTGTTAAAATCTATATTAGCCACAGAATCAATTGTATATCCTTTTAGTTCGTTCTTTATATATCCCTGCGCACCGGAATGGTCATAAGGGCCAATAATCAGATAGTGATCGGCATTTTTATTGTATTTATAATGATTTTTAAGATAATATAACGCTCCTAACTGGTCAGCATCAAAATACCCAGTAATAGTTAAAACAGGAATATTAATATTAGAAAAATCTTTTTTATAAGGAATCATATTTTTCCAGTAATCGTCAAAACTGGGATGATTAAGCCATCTCTGAAAGATGATATTAGATTTTCCACTGATAGAGTCTAGTTGTCTAAATGGTTTCCCTGTGATATACCATTGTTTGTAGGTGGAATTCCATTTTTTAACATCACTAAAATCTGCATAATCAGTCATTTTTGAATTCACTACATAATTTAACCACCTTATAGCATAGGACGTAAATATATTATTATTCATAGGAAAATCTTCTGTACCAATTCCTACCGCAGCTTGTGGTATTATGGTTTTTAATGCCGAATGGAGTTTTTTTGTAGCCGCCCATTGGCTGAATCCTAAATAGCTTCCTCCAATCATTCCCACTTTTCCGTTACTCCAAGGTTGCTTTATAATCCAATTAATCGCTTCATTGATATCTTCAACTTCATGTTCAAAAGGTTCTATACTATTATTGCTTAAATATTTTCCTCTTGTATTTAAAATAACTCCGGCATAATTATCCGAAGCTAACTTCTTAGCCTCATTAATATTTTTAAGATCTGAATATATGGTATTTAGAAGTATTGTACTTTGAGGTTTTGGAGCTTTATTATTTACTACAACACTTAATGTAAGAATTCCATTATCTTTTGTAGTAACTTTTATACTATCATATATTGTAAATACCTCTTTTTCGAAATTTTTAAGTAACTGTGCTCCTAATTTGAATGTTTTATTCCCTACATCATATATATTGTATTTTCTACATAATTTTATAGCATCTGAAATGTCAATACTATCATGTTTTATATTACTCGTAATGATTTCACTAATATCTTTTTTTAACGCTATTGGATCATAAGTAAAATATTGGGATAAAATAATTTGTGATTTTAAAGGTAATTTTTCATACTTTTTTTTGAATTCTTCTTCATATATTTTGTCAAAATTGTTCTTATTAGGTGCTCGTTTAATAGTATTAATATAAATTTCAAATTGACTTCCCATTGCGCCAGCTGTTACGGAATTATTTCTCATTGTAATATTTCTAAGAGAATCCAGCTGTGAAAGTGATAAATTATAATTTTCATTAATAATATTTATTCTGAAAATATCATCATAATAAGTACCTGTAGCTTTGTTTTTCATATATCTGTCTTTAAGCTGACTGGCTAGATATTTTACAATATTTTCTGTATTTGCCACATTTTTAGGAGCAATTTCCCGCAAACTTATTTTTTGGCAAAAAGCAAACTGTAAACAAAAGACAAAATATATAAAGAAGAATTTTTTCATTCAAAAAGGTTATCCGTTATTACTACCCAGAGTCTGTTCTACAATTGTTTGATTATCATCTCCTAACACTGCTACATGAGCAATATTTCCTCCCTTGATAGAATTCAAACCGTTTGTAATTTTAACCAATTGTAATTTCTTCAACGACATTTTTTTTTCTGCTTTTTGCTGTTTTTTCATCAGGTATAAATAATTAATAGTTAAGATTGCAAATAAACTATCTTTGTTTCTTTTATCAAAAATAATAATCTCGAAATTGATCAATTTCTTATACGAAATATCACAAAATACTTATTATCAGCTAACTTACTTTTCAGTTTGTCCTTGTAATAATTTAATATAATAAGAAGGTAAAGTTCCGGTGATTTTCTTAAAAGCATTTGCAAAAGACTCAGAATTATTATAACCTATCTCATTGGCAATAGATGAAATTGTATATCTTCTTAATTTTTCGTTATCCTTTAATTCCTGTACAATATAGTTAATTCTTAGCTCATTCAAATATTGCGAAAAATTCTTTCCTTTTAATTCATTTACTGATTTTGAAAGGTAATCCCGATTTGTTCCTAAATCTTTAGCTAAATTATCTACAGTAATATTTTTATGTAGAAATTTTTTATTTTTTTCAAACTGCTCTAATTTTGTTTTGAGGCTCTGTAATTTTTCATCAGATAATAAGCTTTTAGACTTTTCTTCTGAAGGAACTTTTGGATTTCTGATTACAGCAGGAGGAGTCGGTAAAACTTCGGAAGATTTTGATTTTTTAATTAATAAGTCTGCCTGTTTTTGATATTCTTTAATTCTTCTTTTATATACATATATTAAAGAAAAAATAAACAAAATACCACCTCCTAGAAACCAGTATAATATTGAATTTTTATTATTCAAATCAGATATTATTCTTTCTTTATCCTCTAGCAGAATAGGAGTATCGTATTTTTTATAAATCTCCTTGGATAAATATTGCTTGTTATTATTGATAATGCTGTCTGCATAAAAGAGTTTATTAATGAATTTTAGTTGCTTTTTTTCATCCCCGTTTTTTTTATAATAATCAATTAAAATTTCATATTGATCTCTCACTATTGGTACAAAGTCGTTTGACCTGAATGATAATGAATCCGATTTTATAAAATATTGTATTGCCTCTCTTTCTTTATCAAGCTCGTAATTAATCTTCCCTAAATAATAATATAAAACTGATAAATTAACATGATTTTTATTTTTTTGAAGGTCTTTTTCGATTCCTGCCAGATGCTTATAAGCAATAGCATAATTTTTAAGATAATATTCTGCTATACCTTCAGACATAATAAAATAAACATATTGGCTATAATCATTATATTTTTCACACTCGGAAAGACCTATTTTATTATAGAGTTTGCTTTGTTGGTATTTTTTATTTTTACTATAGGAATTTGATACAGAAAAAATTGAACCTATGTAACTTTTAATGTCTTTATCATTGGTTTGCATTTTTTTCTTTTCATATTGGTAATATTCTAAGAAAAGAGGAAGTGCTTCTTCATTTTCATCAGTAGCAGTCTTTAAAATGCCCACCAGTTTTTTCACATAATAAAATTGATCTAAATTTTTATTCCTGGATAAGTTCTGTGCTTTTATATAGTAATTTAGCGCCTCTTTATATTTAAATTCATTATTCAGTAAAATTCCTTTAATGATATATGCTTTTGCCGGATATTCTTTTGTATTAACTTTTTGTGTTATTTTTATTAAAGAGTCCGCATAAGGATGTCCATCTTCGGAATTCAGTCCTTTTGCATGAGCCAACTTATAATAGCCATCATATATATAGTCATTATTTTCTTCTTTTTTGGCTTTACTAAGAATACTATTTGCATACAATTCTGCCTTCTCATTATCTATTCTTAAGACTTTATTATAACAGCTGATCAATTGTTCAAAACTTTTTTTTCTTAAAGAATCTGGAATATGAAAACCTTTTATATTCTGAGAAAAGAATAAATTCTGACAAAGAAAAACGATAAATAAGAAATATTTTTTTTGCATTACATGTTTACTGTCACAAAAATACAAATTCTATTATTTATTTTTCATTACAAATGATTAAATACACATAATTAACTCATAATCAAAAAATTAACATTATTTCTATTTTACCAAATTTGACCAATTTCGTATAGTAGCATTGTTAAATTTGATCAATTCCGATATGCTTTTCTTGTATCAGCAAAAAAGCCACTGCATCTTTGCTACAGGTAAAAACACAATGATATTTTATTTTTTGTATGTGTACAGTACAAAAACTTAAATATAAAAGCTGATCGGCAAAACCCCATGCCAGGGATTATATGGCAAAATTAATTATCATAAAAAACAAAATTATCATGAACAAAAAAATCAGAAACTCAGTTTTCGCAGGTGGAATGGCATTCGTATTTGCATTAAATTTTTTAGTACCTAATGTAGTTAAAGCACAAGGTATCGCCTATGGAGATCAAGTACAGTCTTCTAACACTTCACGCCAGGCGCTACCTCCGGGTTCAAGTGTATCTGCTGTTGCCGCTAGCGTTCTTCTTGCTGTAATGGTTGTTTCAGCTATAGTAGATGGTCTTCACGCTACAGATGATGTTTCAGCAAACGTCCAGAACTTAGACTAATAATGATTTAATGGCTCATTGTATTAATGAGCCATTTTTTTCCTGCCAGTTATGAAAAAAGCAATTAAAATATTTATCGTTACCTGTGTATCAATTTATTGGCTTTTTACATTTTTATATAATTCACCCAATAATTTTATAAAGATTGAGTATCAAAAAGAAATGAAAATATTTTCTACTTTTTTTGCTCAGAAATGGAGTTTTTTTGCACCTCCGCCGCAATTTAACTACAAACTTTATTTTACTTATCTGGATGAGAATAAAAATGAAATTGCAGCTTTCGAAGTCTATTCTTCAATTATAGAATCAAAACGAAATACAAGGCCATTTAATGGCAGAGCCGAAATGGTAGATTATACAATTTATGGATCTATAGAAGGTATCGTTAATACAATAGTGAAAGAAAGAACTGAAATAAACACCCAACAACCCGAGCTAAGTCTTAACAATGCCAATCTTCTGGCAGTACAAAAACTCAATGAAGCTCCTGAACAAGTTCAGGGTTTTCTTCTCTTGAAAGACTATGCGAAGATTGTTGGAAAAGATAAAATGTCTGCAGATAAGTTAAAGTCAGTAAAATATGTAACAATAAATATAAATTCCGAGGAAATTAAAAAGTTTGCTAACAGAGAAAGTAAAAAGCCAAATGTTGAATCTAAAGTAATTGCTTTCAGCCCATATCCTTTTTAAAATGAAAAAACTATTCCATTCAAATCACTATATATATCTTTCGATTTTCAGGATACTGATATCAATACATGTATTTAAAAAATATTTACAATTATTTTTCAATAAGGATCTCATCACCGATGCTACATTTTTGAAAGCAGCACCTGTTAATCCCATATTTCAGATATTTGGAATTCAGCAATCCACTATTTTTCAAAACATTAACATTATTCTTAGTATTATAATGTTGCTAAGTATTTTATTTGCCTTTGGGATTTTCAGATATTTCACTCCCTTATTGTTATATATTTCCGTTGAAATTGTTCAAAGAGCATATCCTTTTATATTAAATGGTGGTGATAATTTATTGAAATTTCTCTTACTGTACATGATTTTTACGGATTGCTACCGATATTTCACATTAAATAACAGTACCGGGCAAAAAAAAGACAGTATCAGCTATTTTGTAAATCAAATATCTGTTTTATCTATAAAAATTCATTTATCTTTGATTTATTTCGTTTCTGCCATATTCAAACTCAATGCTAAAGTCTGGTTCAGTGGTGTTGCCACTTATTATACTTTACAATTAGAAAGATTTAAGGGAACTGAAATGAATAATATACTAGCAAAAAATGGAATTTTTGTGACACTCTCTACCTATATTACTTTAATCTGGGAGTTAGCATTTCCTTTTCTTGCATGGCATAAAACCGGCAAATATGTGGTGTTCGCTCTTGGAATAATGATTCATCTGGGGATATACATTTTTATGATGATCCATGATTTTGAGATCCTATTTATGATGTGTTATGGTTTTTTCATAAGTGATGAAGAATGGAAAAAGGCTGGAGCCTATTTTCAAAAAATTACATTGCTATTCAAAAGAAAAATATTTAGTAAAGAATATGCTTAAGAGATATCTGAAACTGAGATTAAAATTATTATTTAAAGCATCAAACCAGAGTATGGATATTGGTGTTTTAGTGAGTATAATGCTTTTATTTTTATTTTTATTTAAAACGAATCATAATGGCTATTATGCATTAATTTCATCAACAGTTTTATTTATCATTCATTTTACACGAAAGGATATTAATTTTTTAAAAAATATTTTAGGAAAGCAATTCTATATAAGCCTTGCATTAGAATATTTGATAATTTGGGTTTTTATAAATTTATTTTTCGTTTTCAAAGAAAATAACTTTCTCTTTTTAGGAAATGTTTTTATATGTTTTGTTTTACCTTTTATAAAGCTAAAAAAATACATCGCAAATCCAGGATTTATTAACAAAATCCCTAATGCATTATTAGAGTGGAAAGCCTATATACGAAAGAATATTATAATTTTCTTTTCCTTTGTATTACTTTCCGGTTTCTTAGGATATCATCCTGCAACTTTGATAATATTAGGATTATGCTGGTTACATATTCTTTTGCATGTTTATTCGCTACAGGAAAATAAAGAAATTCTCATTCTGCAATTTTCAAGATTAAGATTAGAAAAAAAAATCATATACTCTTTTCTGATGTGCCTGATGATCTCAATTCCTGCTGTAATCAACTTTGCGTTTTTAAATCCTTTGCAAAAAGATTATATAATTTATTTCATTCTTTATGTTTTTCTTTCAAATTATGTTATTGTTATTAATAAGTATGTAAATTATAATGAAAAAGTAAAGGTAATCCATGTTAATGATGCAGACTTTTTCAAATTTACACTTATTATTGGATTACTAATTCCAGCAATAATTTATATAATACACAACAGAAAATCAGCCTTAAAGAAAATTGCAAAGTATGTTTAGTATACAAAATATCACATTGAATTATAACTCCAAAAAAGTTTTAGACAACCTTAGTTTAAATATAAATGAAGGGAACATATTTGGTGTTCTAGGAAGAAATGGGGCAGGAAAAACAACTTTATTTGAATCTATTTTTCAAAATACAAAATACAATGGACAAATATTATTACAAAACCAACCTATAAATAAAAGAGATATTTCGTATTTGGAATCTGAAAATTACTTTTATCCTTATCTGTCAGTTAACGATATTTTAAATCTGTTCATTCATGAGAACGAAGATGAAAAGGTAACAAAACTTACAAGTTTCTTTAATATTCCAACAGACTCTATTGTTGAAAAACTTTCATTAGGAACAAAGAAGAAACTTGCCATCCTTTGTAATATTTTAATTGATAGACCCATATACTTATTTGACGAGCCATTTAACGGACTTGATTTTGAAAGTGTCGAAAAGTTCTATTTTATCATTGATGAACTAAAAAAAAGAAATAAGATCGTTTTAATAAGTTCTCATATTATGGAAACTCTTACAAATTGTTGTGATCATATCGGACATTTACAAAATGGAAAATTCGCTAAAATTTATCTTTCAGAAGAATACCATTTAATAAGAACGCATCTTACAGAAGATATTCAGAAAGATTGGGTCTCTTACATCAACATTTAGCATTTAAAAACTAATTTCTATGGACAACAACCTTCTTTCATTGGAGTATATTTTTATTACTTCAATAGTGATCGCTTTATCCTTTACAGGATGTATTTATGGCATTGCATACTCTATTTCTTATGATAATTTTAGTATGACTGCCGTTGCTTTTTTTCCTATTCTTTCAATGTTTATTGCCTTTGTGCTTGCTGCTACTATTTTGTTTCTGTCATTAAAGAAATATAAGAATGAAAAAAAAGTAAATCATATCGCCAATTTTTATTATGTGACTTGTACATTTATTCTTAGTGGCATCATGATTTTTTTGATCGATGTTTTCGTGTATGCTTTAATTGATAAAACTTTATCTTTAAAATATGCTGAAACTTTGCAAATGATATCCAGACAATATGCGGTAACCTCAAAAAATATTGATTACGTGAAAAAAATTCCATTTATTCTTCAAAGTGGAATCATGATATTTACAGGCCTGTTGGCAGGGTCATTTTCGTCGTTATTCATTTTATCACAATATAAAAGCCTAAAAAAACAGCCAGACTTACAATCCATTTAAAAATTCACAAAATGAAAGTTATTATTTATGATTCTGAATGTAAGTTTTGTACGAGGTTTTCTCAATGGAGCCAATCTCATGTTAAAACGCTGGAAATTATTTCTGTAAGAAGCAAAGAAGCAAGAAAAATTCTTCGTGATAAAGGAATAAAGTTTATAGATCTCCAAACAATCTATTTTGTGAATGATAATGAAGTTTGGGTACGGTCAAAGGCAATATTTGAAATATTTGCACACTTTACTTCTCCCTGGAAAATTATTTCTTTTTTCTCTTTTTTACCTAATTCTTTCACGGATTTCTGGTATAAAATTTTTGCAAAATACAGATACAACTTTTAAAAATAAACCTATGAAATACTTATTGATACTACCGTTATTCTTTTTAATAACTATCAAAACCAAAGCTCAGGAGATCAATCGTTTTTTCTATGAAGTACAATATAAACCTAAAAAAGATTCTACAAGAAATGAAACTGCAATGATGGTTTTAGATATTAAAAAAGATCAATCGATCTTTAAAGATTATCAATTAATCGTTTCAGATTCAATCTCCAACGAAGTATTTAAAAAAATGCAAAAAACAGGCATTTACGAAAATCAGTCAGCACCTCCGAATGTCAGATTTACCTATTCGGTAACAAAAAAATATCCTGATATGGAAGTTCAATATACTGAAGATATTATGAACGGATTAACTCCTCTTACCTTTGGTTATCAGGAAAAAATAAATTTTGATTGGAAAATTCAGAAAGAAAAGCAAAAAATCGGTGAATATAATGCCCAAAAAGCAATGTTAAATTTTGCGGGAAGAAAATGGATTGCCTGGTTTTGTCATGATCTTCCTTTTAATGATGGTCCCTATAAATTTAATGGTTTACCTGGACTAATTGTAAAAATAGAAGATGATCAAAACAATTATTCATTTACCTTAAAAGGAAATAAAAAAGCGAAAGATAACAGTGAAGATTCCCTTATTAAAAAGTTCACTAATGGTAATGTGAAAATAGTAGAAAAAGTAAAATTTACAAAAACATTCGAAAATTACAAACAAGACCCTTTAGCTGCTATGAGAAATGAGTTAACTCCTCAATTATTAAGTATGACAATGCCTGGAACTGATATGAAGGTAAAAGACTTCATTGAGAAACAAGGGAAAGAAATAAAAGAATCTTACAAGCTAAACAATAATCCTATTGAAAAAGAATAATAAAGTATTTAATAAAAATTATATGAAGGGCAGTATTGCCCTTCTTTTTTTAAAGAAGCTTTTATTAAACCTGATTCTATACTCAGTGCTATGATTTTTGGAAACAAAAAAGCACCTACATTTCTGTAAGTGCTTGATTTAAAAAGTGGTCCCACCTGGGCTCGAACCAGGGACCACCTGATTATGAGTCAGGTGCTCTAACCAACTGAGCTATAGGACCTCAAAACTTGGTTAAATTTTGTGTTTGCAAAAATAGTAAAATTTCTTTCACTACAAAACTTTTTATTGCTTTTCTTGGCAAAGTTCTACCAGCACGCCGTTGGTAGACTTAGGATGAAGAAATACAACTAATTTGTTATCAGCACCTTCTTTCGGTTCTTCGGAGATAAACTGAAATCCTTCTTTTTTTAATCTTTCTACTTCCTCAAGGATATTTTCAACCCCAAATGCGAGATGATGGATACCTTCTCCCTTTTTATCAATAAATTTAGAGATCGGACTTTCTGGATTACTGGCTTCTAGAAGCTCAATTTTACTTTCTCCTGTTTCATAAAAAGAAGTAACCACACCTTCCCTTTCTACGGATTCTTTTTTATAGAATTCTTTTCCTAATAATCTGGCAAAAAGCTCATCAGAAATACCTAAAGACTTTACAGCAATACCAATATGTTCTAGTTTCATAAATACTAATCAATATAATTAAATCGTAAATTTGATACTGTAGTTGAATTTCAAAGTATCAATTCAAACAAAAGTACTAAATTTGCAGAAATTATGGAAAGTAACAGACAAAGAAAAGTAGCACAGATCATTCAGGAAGACTTCGCGGAGCTTTTCCGCAAACAGGCTTCAGAAAGCAAACAGAGCATATTGGTATCTGTTTCAGATGTAAAAGTAACTGCCGACTTAGGAATTGCCAAGATTTATTTAAGCATTTTCCCACAGGAATTCCGTACCGCTGTGATGAAGGAGATTGAAGAAAACAAACCTCAATACAGAAACTTCATTGGCCAGAAAATGGCAAAGCAGGTTCGTATTATTCCACAACTTAACTTTTACCTGGATACCGCTCTTGATGATGTTGAAAGACTGGAAAGAGAATTAAGAGGCGAAGGCGACAATCCTGTTTTATAGATCTTGAAGAATATTGCATTTTACATAGCGTCCAGATACCTTTTGGCTAAAAAAGGGAGTACTGCCGTTACGTTCATTACGTGGCTGGCAGTAGGTGCCATGACGGTTGCTGTGGCTGCAATGTTCGTCATTATTTCGGTTTTTTCAGGACTTGAAGGCCTGAACAAAGACCTTATTTCCAATCTTCATGCTGACCTTACTTTAAAAAGCACTTCCGGAAAAACGATCAAAAATCTTGATAATGTTGCTAAAATTCTGACCAGCAATAAAGAAATCAGCAGCTTCTCCCGTGTTATTGAAGAAAAAGTATACATCAGTTTCAACGGAAAGGGTGACATTGCTTACTTAAGGGGGGTAGATTCTGCCTATGTGAAGGTAAATCCTATTAATAAAGAGGTATTCTATGGAACTTATCCAAGTTTCAAATACTCCAATGAGGTATTAATGGAGAATAGTCTTGACAACAGGCTTTCAATTCCTGTAGATTCTTCCAATCATTATGCAACAGTCTTCATGCCGAAACCGGGAACGGGGATTATCAGTAAGGAAGAAGACATCTATAATAAAAGAGATATTCTGGTAACAGGTGTATTCCCTGGGAAAGACCAGCTGGACAGTTATATTGTTTCTCCTATTGAGCTTACAGAAGAATTGCTTAATCTTCCTAAAAAGTCAGCTTACCAGATTGTTATTAAACTGAAAAATCCGGAAAATGCAGATGCAGTAAAACAAAGCCTGCTTTCTTCACTCGGAAAGAATATCGAAATCAAAACCAAGGAAGAGGAAAATGCCGCTTTCTGGAAAATGATTAACACAGAAAAACTTTTTATTTACCTGATCTTTGCATTGGTCATCTTTATTACCACCTTCAATCTTGCCGGAGCAATTATTATCCTTCAGCTTGATAAAAAAGAGCAGGCAAAATCATTGATATCACTTGGTTTTCCTTTAAGCCATTTGAGAATGACCTATTTCTATACCGGACTCCTGATTGTTATTTCAGGTGTGATTACCGGATTAATTCTCGGAACAGCACTTTGCTACTTCCAGCTTTACACAGAATTCTTCAGAGCCAATGAGGTTCTGCCATTCCCAGTGAAAATTGTAGGAAAAAACTATCTTATCGTAGCCCTTACAGCTTCCCTGTTTGGAATCACTATTTCATGGTTTTTTTCAAAAATCAGCAAGGAATATATTACTAAAAACTAATATACCGACTTTATATATTACATACAATTAACATACTTCAGTTTCATTTTTTCGTATCTTTACGCCCCAATTTTAAAAAATGAAACAACTTTTATCTTTCTTTCTTTTAAGCGTGACATTTATTGGCGCTTTGGCACAGGCTCCGGCAGGATATTATAATCAATCGCCAAGCTTAACAGGTGCAGCTCTTAAAACAGCCCTTAAAACCATTATCAGTAATGGACACATAGACAATGGTTATGGTGGCCTATGGACAGGATACGCTACCACAGACCGCGATTATTTCTATGAAAATGACGGAACAATTCTGGATATTTATTCTGAAAATCCAAATGGGCCGGATCAGTATAATTTCACATATGGCCCTACAGATCAATGTGGATCTGCAGGATATTCTAATGAAGGTGACTGCTACAACAGAGAGCACGTTATCCCTCAGAGTTTATTTAGCAGTGCTTCTCCTATGGTAGCTGATATTCATTTTATCCGGGCTACAGATGGAAAAGTAAACGGAATGAGATCCAACTACCCTTTCGGAATTGTTGGTAACACTTCTTTCACCTCTAAAAACGGATCAAAGCTAGGCACATCTGTATCTGCAGGATATGCAGGTACTGTATTTGAACCCATTGATGCTTTCAAAGGTGATATTGCAAGAATGATTCTTTATTTTGTAACAAGATATGAAGATAACCTTCCCGGTTTCTCTACGGGTGATATGCTTGGCAGCACAGCATTTCCAGGGCTACAGCCTTGGGCACTTAACCAGTATTTAATCTGGAATGCAATGGATCCGGTATCTCCGGAAGAAATTGCAAGAAACAATGCTTCTTATACTTATCAGGGAAACAGAAACCCTTTCATTGATCACCCTGAATATGTTACCCAGATCTGGGGCGCTCCGGTTGTTGATAACCAGGCTCCTACAGCAGCAACCAACCTTGTTGCCAGCAATCCAACTTCAAACTCTATTGCTTTAAGCTGGACAGCCGCTACGGATAACGTGGGAGTAACTTCGTACCAGATTTACGCCAACGGAACATTAAAAACTACAGTTTCAGGTACTACAACGTCTACTATTGTTTCAGGGTTATCACCACTTACTCAATATACATTCTATATAATTGCTAAAGATGCTTTCGCAAACTCTTCTCCACAAAGCACAACAGCTACAGAAACCACTCTTGACACACCTGCCGGAGGAGGAAGCTGCGGAACTGAAAATTTTGAAATGATCACCGGCCCTGTAAATACATACATGACAGTAAACTGGACCAACAATGGAATTTCATGGACTGCTACGGACGCAAGAGTTGACCAGACCATCAATAATAAAGCTATTACCATAAAAAATGGAACTTTAACAAGTTCAACTTTCTCAGGTGGAGTTCAGAGTTTAACATTAACAACTCAATTGAAATTCTCCGGAAGTGCAGGATACTTTAATGTTCTTGTAAATGACGTCAATGTAGGAACTATTCCTTACAGTAATGTTGTTACTACAACTACCATTAATAATATAAATGTAAGCGGAAATGCTGTCATTAAACTGACCAATTCTTCTCTTACCAACAGAGTTGCTCTGGATGATCTTAGCTGGACATGTGCTACAACATTAGCAACGGCAGAAACTAAAAATGACAAATCAGCATTTATTATTTACCCCAACCCGGTAAAAAATAATGAATTATCTGTAAAAGGAGAAAACCTTGGCAAAATTTCAAAAGCTGATATCTATGATCTTTCCGGGAAATTAATTGAAACAATTACCAACCCTTTCAGACATTCAAACAAGATCAACCTTAAAGGTTTGGCTAAAGGAATTTACATTCTGAAAACAGATAATTTCTCTACTAAATTTATCGTAGATTAATTATTAAAAAATATTTCAAACCAAGGCCGGATTTTTCCGGTCTTTTTTTTACTTTTGATCTATGGATTCCAATAAAAAATTAGGATTGATAGGCAGAAACATTTCCTATTCTTTTTCTAAAAAATTCTTCGAAAACAAGTTCCAGAAGCTCATGCTGAAGAACTTCTCCTATGATATTTTTGATCTGAACGAAATCAGTGAAGTAGAAAAACTTTTTGCTTCTCCGGATCTGTTAGGATTCAATGTAACCATTCCTTATAAAGAGAAAATAATTGATTATCTGGATGAATTAAGTGATGAAGCTGAGAAAATAGGTGCCGTAAACTGCGTTCTTATTCAGGATGGAAAAAAAACAGGTTACAATACGGATGCGTTCGGTTTTGAAAAGACGCTTCTTTTACACAAAAAACCCACACAGGATAAAGCTTTAATCTTAGGAAACGGAGGCGCTGCAAAGGCAGTAAAATATGCATTAGACAAACATAATATTCCATCTGTAACCATTTCCAGAAGTACAGAAATCAATTTTGAAAATCTTGATCACGAAACCGTTGCTGAGCATAAAATTATCATCCAGTGTACACCGGTAGGTACTTTCCCGAATGTGAAAGACTGTCTGAATTTTCCTTTTGACGGACTTTCTCCAGATCATCTGGTTATCGATCTGATTTACAATCCCAACTACACCCAATTCATCATCAATGCCTCTGAAAAAGGAGCAAAAACCGTGAATGGATACTATATGCTTGAACAGCAAGCAGAAAAAGCCTGGGAAATTTGGAATTTTCAAAAAAAATAACATAAATTAGTGCTTTAATTGGCCTTTCAGCTATATTTAAAGGATATTAACGCCACTCACATAAAAGATTTGCTATGACTACAGAAAACAATCTTTCTGAAAACGAAGAAAAGAAAAATCCAAACGAAGTATCTCAGGACCCATCAGAAAACACCGTTTCTCATGATGCAAACCAACATGAGGATGATGCTGAGCACCTGGATGAACATGAAGAAGAAATCTCCCTTGCCGATGCTTTAAAGGAAATGGAAAAAATCATCAACACTCCCAACGCCGGAGAGAATTTCAAAAGATTCAACCAACTGAGGGAAAAAGCAAGTCATTACATCCATGATGAAGTGGAGGACAAAAAGCATGAATATGTAGAAGCCGGAAATCCTGCCGAAAATTTCAGCTATGAACACCCTTCTCAGGCTAAGTATTCTGCACTGGTCAATATCTTCAGAGAAAAACATGACGACTTCCAGAAAGGACAGGAAGAAGAGCAAAAGAAAAATCTTGACCATCGTCAAAACATAATCGAAAGACTTAAAAATCTATACACCAGCTCTGAACCAGGAATTAATCTTTTCAGATCTATCCGTGAGATTAAAGAAGACTGGTCAAAAGCCGGACAGGTTGCCAAGTCTGAATTCAAAATTCTTAACAATAACTATTTCCACCACCTGAATCAGTTTTATCAGATGCTGGATCTGAATAAAGAGTTTTTGGAACAGGAATACAGCCACAACCTGGAAAAGAGAGAGCATATCATTGCCCGTGCTAAAGAACTGGAAAACGAACCGGTAATTCAGAAAGCGTTAAATGAGCTTCAGTATCTTCATAAACTATGGAAAGAAGAAGCGGAACCTGTGGCTGAAGAGTTCCGTGAAAAGACATGGGAAGAATTCAAAGAAATTTCCAATAAAATTCACGAAAGAAAATCTGAACTTTCTGCTTCTATTGAAAAAGAGCAGACGGTTAACCTTGAAAAGAAGAATGAAATCATCGCTGAAATCAGGAAACTGTCTGAACCTTCGGAAACACCTAACCACAATTACTGGCAGAACGCCATTAAAAGAGTGGAAGATCTGCGTTCTGAATTTCTGAAGACAGGAAGTGTTCCAAGAAAACTTTCCAACCAAAACTGGAATGATTTCAAAACAACTTTAAGAGGCTTTAATACAACGAAAAACAATTACTACAAATCGTTGAAAGGCTCTCAGCAGACCAACCTTGAAGAAAAATTAAAGCTGATCCAGACGGCACAGGACAATATGAATAATGAGGAATGGGATATTGCCGTTCCGTTATTCAAAAAACTTCAGGAAGACTGGAAAAAAATCGGCCACGTTCCCAAAAGCATGACCAATAAAATCTGGGATGAATTCCGTGATGCCTGTAATGCATTCTTCAACAACTACAGAGAGAAAAGCAATACTTCTACAGACAACTGGAAAGAAAACTATAAAAACAAAAAAGCACTTCTTGATGAATTGAAAGAGGTTTCCAATGAAGAAGGCAGCATCGAAAAAATCGAACAGATCAAGACTTCATGGAATAACATAGGAAAAGTTCCAAGAGATAAAATTTCAATCAACTCTGAATTCAACAAAACATTGAGAGAGAAATTGAAAATAAACAAGATCAACGAACTTGAACTGAAAGAAGAAGGCCTATCTGAAAATCAGCTAACCGATAAAGCAAGAAAGATCAAAAATCAAATCTCTGATCTTGAGGCAGAAATCGTCAAACTGGAAAACAACCTTTCTTTCTTCAACAAACCGTCCAGAGAAAATCCTCTGTTAAAAGACACTTACAATACCATTGATGAGAAAAAAGCTCATCTGGAAACGTTAAAACAAAATCTTCACAGCATTATCAGTGGAGATTAACAGATAACAAAATAAATAAAGGCGGAGCAAAGCAATTTGTCTTCGCTTTTTCTTTTTATACATATGAACAACGACGAATTTTATATTAAAAGATGCATCGAGCTGGCCCAAAAAGCTCTTGGCAACACCTACCCTAACCCTCTTGTTGGAAGTGTGATTGTTCACAACGGAGAGATCATTGGCGAGGGATATCATCACAAAGCAGGAGAAAATCATGCGGAAATCAATGCGATCAATTCCGTTAAAAATAAAAAACTAATCCCGGAATCAACAATTTATGTATCTCTGGAACCCTGTGCGCATTATGGAAAAACTCCGCCCTGTGCTTTAAAAATTAAAGAACTGGGATTTAAAAAAGTGGTGATTGGCGCTATGGACTCTCATGATAAAGTGAATGGCAAAGGGAAGAAAATCATTCAGGATGCAGGCATTGAAGCCGTTTCAGGAATGCTGGAAAAAGAATGTATTGAACTCAACAAGAGATTCTTCACTTATCATGAAAAGAAAAGACCTTATATCATTTTAAAATGGGCAGAATCCGGTGATGGCTTTCTTGATAAAGATTTTAAACCTACTGCCGTTTCCAATACACTGGTCAATCAGTTCGTTCATCAATTGAGAGCCGACGAACATGCTATTTTAGTGGGAACTCAAACTGCTTTAAATGACAACCCAAGCTTAACAGTCAGAAATATAGAAGGAACAAATCCAATCAGGATTTTAATTGATTTTGATCTGAAAGTTCCTGCCAGCTTTAATATTTATAACAATGAAGCAAGAACATTGGTTTTAAATTCTGTGAAAGAAGGCACTGAAGGACACGTTCAATTCATTCAAATCAATAAAGATCATTTTCTGCCAGAACTCATGGAAGCACTGTATAAAGAACAGATACAGTCTGTCATCATTGAAGGTGGCCGCTTTACTCTGCAGCAGTTTATCAATGCTAATCTTTGGGACGAAGCCATTGTAATTAAAAATGAGAATTTGATATTAGAAAATGGGACAAAAGCCCCGGAATTTAATTATAAAGTAACAAAAACAGAAGTATTCAGAGATAATATCGTTTCATTTTACAATTTAAAACAAAACTATTCTATCACCGATAAATGAAATAAATTCTTTACATTAGTTTTACCAAATTAAAACTACCATGAAAAATTTGAAAAAATTATCAAGAACCGGTTTAAAAACAATCCAGGGGGGAGTTTTTGTAATATGTACACTCCCTAATGGACAACCTACCAGATGCAGAGATCAATGTCCTCAGGATTTTTGCGGTACAACAAGTTATATGTGCCTGATCCCGATGGATCTTTGCGGAGATCAAATGTAAGACCGTAATTTTATATCAAAAAACAGATAAGCCGTCAAGATTTGACGGCTTAATTTATGATTATGGTGCAGAATAGTAAAGCATTTAATATTTTTGCATAAACAAAGCAGGAACCTCCAATGACGTTTGAATACAAAACCATAGAAAAGCCTATAGAAAATACTCTTTTAAAAGAAAAAGGAAGCAAATTCATCGGATTTGCTTACCCGGTAAATAATGAAAAAGAACTAAAAGCAGCCTTGGAAAAGATAAGAGAAGAACATCCGAAAGCTACTCATCACTGCTATGCTTTCAGAATGGGATTAAATGGTGAGAATTATCGCGCCAATGATGACGGTGAGCCTTCCGGAAGTGCGGGATTACCTATTTACAACCAGCTTCTGGCTCATGAAATTACAAATGTTCTTGTCATTGTTGTTCGTTATTATGGAGGAACTAAATTAGGTGTTTCAGGGTTGGTGAAAACCTATAAGGAATCTGCCAGGATCACATTGGAAGAGGGCAGTATTATCACCAGAGAACTGGAAACAGAAGTAGAGATTCAATTTAAATTCAATCAGCAGAATACGATTTTCACCCTGCTTTCAAAATTTGATGCTAAAGTTTTGAACTTCGATGCTCATGAAAACTGTATTCTTACTGCATCCCTGAAACTGGCTCAAAAAGAAAACATCTCAGAAAAACTTTCTGAGATGCAATATGTTTCATTTGAATTTAATGATTAATCCCTTCGTCCACCAAGAAGCAAAGATCCCCAGTAAAGAAGCTGTGCCAGAGAACCTAATGCGGCTACCACATAAGTTCTTGCTGCCCATTTCAAACTATCCTGTACTCCTACGAATTCTTCTGCAGTTACAGTTCCCGTATCCTTAAGCCACTTCATTGCTCTGTTACTCGCATCGTATTCCACGGGAAGTGTTACAAAAGCAAAAAGCGTGGTCATTGCAAACATCGCTACGCCAATGGCAAGAACAGTTGTATTTCCATTTGGATTCTCAATTGTTCTGGACGCAGCCATTACCGCGATACCCGCGATAAGAACAAACTGCATCAGATTAGAACTTATATTCACAATAGGAACCAACTTTGATCGTAAATTCAACATGGAATATCCTACTGCATGCTGCACTGCATGTCCGCACTCGTGAGCTGCTACTGCTGCCGCCGCCGCGTTTCTCTGCATATAAACTCCTTCAGAAAGGTTCACTGTTTTATCTGCCGGATTATAGTGGTCCGTCAATTGTCCGGGTACCGATATTACCTGAACATCATTTATTCCGTTATCTCTCAACATCTTTTCCGCCACCTCTTTGCCCGAAAGGCCATTTCGAAGGTGTACATTGGAATAATATTCAAATTTCGATTTCAATCTGGACGAAACCCACCAGCTCACCAACATCGAAATACCAATAATGATATAATAACCCACCATTTTATATAAATTTTGTGTTTAATTTTACCCATAATCATATAAAAACTGTGCCAAAGTATACAATATTATTATTTATATTTGTCCTTTAATTCCTCTCAAAAAACATGTCTACAGTTTCAATTATTGAAGTAAAAACAGCGGGTCAGCTCAAGCAATTCGTAAGATTTCCAATGGATTTGTATAAAAACAATCCCTACTATGTTCCGTCCTTTATCAATGACGAAATCAACATCTGGAATGCTGATGAAAATCCTGCGCTTCAATATTCTGAGGCAAAGCAGTATCTGGCCTATAAGAATGACAAGCTTGCAGGAAGAATTGCCGTTCTGATTAATCATAAGGAAGAAAGAGAATTAGGCATTAAAAAGGTACGTTTTGGATGGATCGACTTTATTGATGATGCTGAAGTTTCAAAGGCATTAATTCAAAAAGCAGTTGATTATGCCAAAGAAAAAAATATTGATAAAATTGAAGGACCTATGGGGTTCACCAATCTTGACAAAGCCGGGATGCTGGTAAAAGGTTTTGATCAGCTGGCAACTATGATTGGGATTTACAACCACGAGTACTATCCAAGACATCTTGAAAACCTGGGGTTAATCAAAGAAAAAGAATGGGTGGAGTTTGAAATCATTTTCCCTGAAACCTTGCCTGAAAAAATCCACAAGTTCAATCAGCTTATTTCTGAAAAGTATAAACTGAAGGTTTTAAAATTCAAAACAAAAGAAGAGATTATTCAGTATGTAGATCCGATGTTTGATCTTCTGGATGAAACGTACAAACACCTTTCTACCTACACGCCTATTTCAGATGAGCAGCGTAAGACCTACAAAGAGAAATATTTTAAGCTCATCGATAAAGATTTTATTGTATGTATCGCTGATGAACACAACAATTTGATCTCATTTGCTATTACCATGCCTTCTTATTCCAAAGCACTGCAGAAATCCGGTGGAAAGCTGCTTCCATTCGGCTGGTGGCATTTCCTGCAAGCAGGTAAGAAAAATGACAGGGCTAACTTCTACCTGATCGGCATCCATCCCGACTATCAAAGAAGAGGAGTTACTTCTATTATTTTCAAAGAAATCTGGAATATCTTCAGAAAAAAGGGCGTAAAATACCTGGAAACCAACCCGGAACTGGAAGAAAATAAAAGCATTCAGCTCTTATGGCAGGATTACCATCCGGTGAATCATAAAAGAAGAAGAACGTATTCAATGGAAATCAAATAATTGATACTGTAATTTGTACAACGTAAACTTAAAATCTAAACTTTGAATTTTATGAAACCACAACTTATCATATTTGCTGTTTTAATCGCTGGATTTATCAGTTACAATGTCTTTTTCCAGTCACCTGATGACAAAACAAACACCGTAATCAATATTCTTTTTGCGAGTATTCTTTTTGGATACATCTCCTTTATGGCCTACACTCTTCTTAGAAAAATGAAAAAATAAGACCATAAAACAGCATCAGTGCGTGGTTTGATATGAACCTCTATTCAGTTTCAATGAATTCAAAATATTCCAAATGCAGAGTATGAGGGCCCATTTTTCCACAGTTTCTATAAAAAAAGGGGAAAAAGACGCTAAAAAAATAATCATAAAAAGCTAATTTTTATTGATTCTAAATTACCGATTTAACTCATTTTCATCCGACTTTTAAGCTGATAAATTTCATGCTTTCTTGTTTATTCGCTAAATTTGCAAATTGAGATAATAATGCAAAAATGAATTTACCTGAAAGTTATATTCCAATCCTTATCCAGGCTGGTGTAGCAGTAGGATTTGTAGCTGTTTCTTTGCTTGGGGCACATTTCTTAGGCCCACAGCAGAAAAAAGGAAACTCTGTAAAAAACCAAAGCTGGGAATGTGGGGTTCCTGTAGAAGGAAATGCCAGAACACCGTTTTCTATCAAGTACTTCCTGACTGCGGTATTGTTCGTACTATTCGATATTGAAATCGTATTCTTTTATCCTTATGCTGTTAATTTCAGAGAGTTCGGTATGGAAGGATTCCTTGCCGTACTTACATTCGTTGCAATTTTCTTCGTAGCGTTTTTCTACGTCTGGAAACGCGGTGCGCTGGATTGGGATAAATAAAGTAATTATAAATTTTAAATTAAACATTTTAGATGGTGATTTTAAGTTATACCGGTAAGAATTAATTTAAAATCTAAAATTTAAAATCTAAAATCATCTACAAGATGTCAGATAAAAAACCAGTAATAAGAACAGATGCACCTGCTCCCGAAGGCTATGAAGGAGAAGGGTTTTTCGCAACAAAACTGAGCAGTGTAATCGGGATGGCAAGAAAGTTTTCGCTTTGGCCGTTACCATTTGCAACCTCTTGTTGTGGTATCGAGTTTATGGCTACCCTGAACCCTACATATGATGCTTCAAGATTTGGTATGGAAAGAAACTCTTTCTCTCCAAGACAGGCAGATATGCTGATGGTTTGCGGAACTATATCAAAGAAATTAGGACCTGTCCTGAAAGAAGTGTACACTCAGATGGCTGAGCCGAAATGGGTGGTAGCAGTGGGAGCTTGTGCTTCCAGCGGTGGTATTTTTGATACATATTCTGTACTCCAGGGAATTGATAAAATTATTCCGGTAGACGTTTACGTTCCCGGATGTCCTCCAAGACCTGAACAGATCATTGAGGGCGTAATGCAGGTACAGGCTCTTGCAGAAAGTGAAAGCATAAGAAGAAGAGACATGCCTGAATATCAGAAATTATTAGATTCTTACAACATAAGCAACTAAACGGAAATGACAAACGAATTTGTATTAGAAGCAATCACAAGAGAATTTCCGGAATCTGTTATTTCAAGTTCAGAACCTTATGGAATGCTGACCATTGAAGTGAAGAAAGAAGATATCAAGAAGATTATTCATTATCTGAAAGATTCATCACTGGAATTTAATTTCCTTACGGATATCTGCGGTATTCATTATCCTGAATTCCCTGAAAAGGAAATTGGTGTTGTCTACCATTTGCATAATATGATGGCCAATTTCAGATTACGTCTGAAAATCTTCATGTCCAGAGAAAATATTGAAGTAGATTCTCTTGTAGATCTTTATGTGGGAGCCAACTGGATGGAAAGAGAAACGTATGATTTTTATGGGATTAAATTTAAAGGACACCCGGATCTGAGACCTATTCTGAATATGGAAGACCTGGGATACCACCCAATGTTGAAGGAATATCGCCTTGAAGACGGTACAAGAACCGACAAGAACGATAGCATGTTCGGAAGATAAAAAATAATGCAATAAGCAGTAAGCAGTAAGCATTTAGCTTAAAGCCTATAGCCTATCGCCTAAAGCATTTAAATTATGAAAGATAACTCATTATCTAATATACTAAACCAGTACGAAAGTAAGGAACAGATTGACGGACAATTATATACCCTGAATCTGGGACCTACCCACCCTGCTACGCACGGGATTTTCCAGAATATCTTAACGATGGACGGAGAGAGAATCCTTCACGCTGAGCAAACAGTAGGATACATCCACAGAGCATTTGAGAAAATTTCCGAAAGAAGAAACTACTCTCAGATCACTACCCTTACGGACCGTATGAATTACTGTTCTGCACCCATCAATAACTTAGGTTGGCACATGACCGTAGAAAAACTGATTGGCGTAGAAGTTCCCAAGCGTGTAGACTATATGCGTGTTATCCTGATGGAGCTTGCCAGAATCGGTGACCACCTGATCTGTAACGGGGTAACCGGGATGGACTCAGGAGCAATTACAGGTCTTACTTATATGTTCATCGAAAGAGAACGTATTTATGATATGTATGAGCAGATCTGCGGAGCCAGAATGACTACCAATATGGGAAGAATCGGAGGATTTGAAAGAGATTTCACGCCTAAGTTTCATGAGTTGTTGAAAGACTTCTTAAAAACTTTCCCGCCAAGATTCAAAGAATTCTGTACTTTATTAGAAAGAAACAGAATTTTCATGGACAGAACCATCGGTACAGGAGCTATCTCTGCCGAACGAGCTTTAAGCTACGGTTTCACAGGTCCAAACTTACGTGCAGCAGGTGTAGATTACGATGTTAGAGTTGCACAGCCTTATTCTTCATACCAGGATTTCGACTTCATTATTCCGGTAGGAACTTCAGGAGACACTTACGACCGTTTCATGGTTCGTCAGCAGGAAGTCTGGGAATCCATCAAAATTATCAAACAAGCATACGAAAATCTTCCGGAAGGGCCATTCCATGCGGATGTTCCTGATTTTTATCTTCCTGAAAAGGCAGATGTATATCAGAAAATGGAAGCATTGATCTACCATTTCAAAATTGTAATGGGAGAAACCGATGTACCGAAAGGAGAAGTTTACCATGCTGTAGAAGGTGGAAACGGAGAATTAGGTTTCTATCTTGTGAGTGACGGAGGAAGAAGCCCTTACAGACTTCACTTCAGAAGACCATGCTTCATCTACTATCAGGCATACCCTGAAATGATTACAGGTTCTGTAATCTCAGATGCTATTGTAACGATGTGTAGTATGAATATTATTGCGGGAGAATTAGACGCATAACTGGAATTATAAATTTTGAATTATAAATTATAAATTGATTTTAGACCGTTATTCAGTTAGAATTTAAAATCTAAAATCTAAAATTTCAAAAATGAGCGAAACAATAGCTTTTAAACCGGAAAGTTTAGCACAGGTACACAAAATTATCGCAAGATATCCTGAAGGAAGACAGAAATCTGCTCTTCTTCCTGTACTTCACCTGGCACAGAAAGAATTCGGAGGATGGTTAGATGTTCCTGTGATGGATTATGTTGCCGGACTATTAAGTATCCAACCGATCGAAGTATATGAAGTGGCTACTTTCTATACGATGTTCAATATGAAGCCGGTAGGTAAATATGTTTTGGAAGTCTGCAGAACCGGACCTTGTATGGTTTGTGGAAGTGAAAAAATCCTGAATCATATCAGAACCAAACTGAACATTAAAGACGGAGAGACTACTGAGGACGGTATGTTCACTTTAAAACCAGCTGAATGTCTTGGAGCATGCGGGTACGCACCCATGATGCAGCTTGGAAAATTCTTTCATGAAAATTTAACGATAGAAAAAGTAGATGAAATCCTTGATCTTTGCAGACAGGGACAAGTTGCTTTAGACTAATAGAAATTTTAAATTCTAGATTTTAGATTTTAAATTATTCACTTAACGTTTAATCATAATTAATGCAAAAAGCCCAAAGCTAATTGCAATAAGCAAATAACAATGAGTAAAAAACTTTTACTTAAAGACGCACATATAGAAGGTATCCGCTACTTTGAAACCTACCGTAAACAGGGAGGTTACACAGCTGCTGAGAAAGCCTTGAAAATGACTCCTGACGAAATTCTTGAAGAAGTAAAAGCTTCAGGACTAAGAGGTCGTGGTGGAGCTGGATTCCCAACAGGAATGAAATGGAGCTTTTTGGCAAAGCCTGAAGGCGTTCCAAGACACCTTGTTGTGAATGCGGATGAATCTGAACCCGGAACATTCAAGGACAGATATCTGATGGAGTTCCTTCCTCATTTATTGATCGAGGGAATGCTGATTTCTTCTTACTGTTTAGGTTCCAATACTTCTTATATCTACATCCGTGGAGAATATTCATGGATTCCGGATATCCTTGAAGAAGCTATTGAAGAAGCCAAAGCAGCAGGATTTTTAGGTAAAAATATTTTAGGAACCGGTTTCGATCTTGAAATCTATGTACAGAGAGGTGGTGGAGCATATATCTGCGGTGAAGAAACTGCTTTGCTTGAATCCCTTGAAGGAAAAAGAGGTAACCCAAGATTAAAACCGCCATTCCCGGCTGTAAAAGGTCTTTGGGAAAGACCAACGGTGGTAAACAACGTTGAATCTATTGCAGCAGTAGTTCCGATCATTGATATTACAGGTGCTGAGTATGCTAAAATCGGAGTGGGAAGATCTACAGGAACGAAATTAATTTCTGCTTGTGGAAACATCAACAAACCGGGGGTATACGAAATCGATATGACGATCACTGTGGAAGAATTCATCTATTCTGATGAATATTGCGGTGGTATTAAAGACGGTAAAAGATTAAAGGCTTGTATTCCCGGAGGAAGTTCTGTTCCGATTGTTCCGGCAAACTTATTGTTGAGAACAGTAAACGGAGAGCCAAGATATATGAACTATGAATCATTGGCAGATGGTGGTTTTGCTACCGGAACCATGATGGGTTCAGGAGGTTTCATCGTTTTGGATGAAGACCAGTGTATTGTAGAACATACCATGACCTTGGCAAGATTCTACAACCACGAAAGCTGCGGACAATGTACTCCTTGCCGTGAAGGAACGGGATGGATGTACAAGATTTTAAAGAAAATCGAGAAAGGAGAAGGAAAAATGGAAGATATCGATCTGCTTTGGGATATCCAGAGAAAAATCGAAGGAAATACGATCTGTCCATTAGGTGATGCAGCGGCTTGGCCAGTTGCAGCAGCCATTCGTCACTTCAGAGATGAATTTGAGTGGCATGTGAAAAACCCGGAATTGTCTCAGACACAAAACTATGGATTGGCACATTATGCAGATCCTATCCCGGCTGTTGAAAAGAACGCATAGGTAAGATGAAAAAATTATTGGTTGTCGGCTTAATGATGTCGAATTTTGTATTTGCACAGAATAAGAAAACTGATACTGCAAATTATAACAGATCTGTTGAAGAGGATTTGTCATATTTAGTGAACGAGAAAGAGCAGATTAAAGCTGAGAGAAAGGAAAAGCCTTTACCATTAAGCAAAAAAGGTCAGGTTTTCGTATTTTACGGATGGAACAGAGCGGCTTACAGCAATTCTGATATCCACTTTAGCGGAAACGGATACGATTTTCAATTGAATAATGTAACCGCAAAAGACAGACCTACAAAATTTGGAATTGTCTATTTTGATCCAAGCTGGTTTACCGTAACACAGTATAATTTCAGAATAGGATATTTCATTAAAGACAATTTAGCATTGGTACTGGGGATAGACCATATGAAATATGTAATGGATCAGAACCAGACTGTAGGTTTCAAAGGTCATATTTCAGATCCAGAATATGCAGCAATGGTTCAGAATGGGCAGGTTAATCTTGCAGATGAGAAGTTCCTTACTTTCGAACATACTGATGGACTTAATTATGAAAACTTAGGTCTTGAGAAATACAAAAACCTTGTTCATAAGAAAAATATAGATTTAGTATGGTCTTATGGAGCCGGAATCGGGTTTATGTTTCCGAAAAGTAATGTAAAACTTTTTGGTAACGAAAGAAGTGACCGCTTTCACGTTGCTGGTATGGGAACCGATATCAGATCCAGTCTTAACTTGGTATTCTGGAAAAACTGGATGCTGAGATTAGAAGGAAAAGCAGGTTATATTAATATGTGGGACATTAAAACCACTTTGAATAACAAGCCGGACAAAGCACGTCAGGATTTTGTTTTCGGACAGGTTCTTGGAGGAATTGGATATACATTTAATACAAAGAAATATAAATAACAAAGCCTATTGCTTAACGCATAAAGCTTAAAGCATATCATATGAGCGAAGAAGTTAAAAAATTCAAAATAACTATAGACGGACAGACTACTGAAGTTTTGCCTGGTACTTCTATTCTGGAAGCTGCAAGACAAATCGGTGGTAAATCTGTACCTCCTGCAATGTGCTACTACAGCAAGTTGGAAACCAGTGGAGGAAGATGCAGAACTTGTCTGGTAGAAGTTTCTAAAGGATCTGAAGCAGACCCACGTCCTATGCCAAAATTAGTAGCAAGCTGCAGAACTAATGTAATGGACGGGATGGAAGTAAAAAATCTTACTTCTGAGAAAGCTCAGGAAGGAAGAAAAGCGGTTACCGAATTCCTTTTGGTAAATCACCCGCTGGACTGCCCTATCTGCGACCAGGCAGGAGAATGTCATCTTCAGGACTTAGGATATGAGCATGGTGTGGAAAACACAAGAACAGAATTCGAAAGAAACACTTACGAAGCTGATGATCTTGGACCGAACATCAAACTAAATATGAACCGTTGTATTCTTTGCGCAAGATGCGTACTGACAGCCAACCAGCTTACAGAAACACGAGAACACGGTATCCTTTTCAGAGGAGATCACGCTGAAATTTCAACGTATTTAAATAAAGCTTTAGACAATGACTTCATCGGAAACGTTATTGACGTTTGCCCTGTAGGAGCATTAACAGACAGAACAGCCCGTTTTGCAAGCAGAGTCTGGTTTACAAAACCTATGAATGCTACTTGTAAGTGTGATAAATGTTCCGGAAAAGCTGTAGTCTGGATGAAAGGTGACGAAATTGTAAGAGTTACCGCAAGAAAAGACCAATGGGGAGAAGTGGAAGAATTCATCTGTGATACATGTCGTTTTGAAAGAAAAGCTTTATCAGACTGGAACATCGAAGGTCCTAGACATATTGACAGACATTCTGTAATTTCATTGAATCACTACGAAAAGCCAAAAGATGAGCTAAGAGTTTTAGACAATCCGATGGCTAAAGAAATCAGTGAAAAAGACGAAAAATAGAATAGTTGGAAGTTAGGAAGCTGGAAGCTGGGAGTTTAATAAATCCCCTAAATTTCAGTTTTAATTTTAGCTGTTTTAATAAAATATAAAAAATTTGGTAATGTGATGAAGAGTTGATGCCACGACGTGATAAACTTCCAGCTTCCAGCTCCCATCTTCAAACATTTAAAATAAAAAATGGATTTACTTACATTTAAACTTATACTTGTACTAGCGCTTTTCCTGCTGTCACTTACGATTGCAGCCTACTCTACATGGGCAGAAAGAAAAGTTGCCTCTATCATGCAGGATAGAATTGGTCCCAACAGAGCCGGACCTTTCGGATTGCTGCAGCCTCTTGCTGACGGTGGAAAATTCTTCTTTAAAGAAGACTTTACGCCTGCCAATGCAGAAAAATTCCTTTTCGTATTAGGGCCGGCTTTGGTGATGTTTATTTCATTGATTACAGGAGCTGTGATTCCTTGGGGTAAAAGTTTAAATATTGCAGGTACTTCTTTTGATCTTCAGGTAGCTAATATTGACGTTGGTGTACTTTTCATCATCGGTATGGCTTCCATAGGGGTTTACGGAATTATGATCGGAGGTTGGGCTTCGAACAACAAGTATTCATTATTAGGTGCTATCCGTGCTTCTTCTCAGATGATTTCTTATGAACTGGCAATGGGACTAGCACTTCTTTCAATCATCATGATGGCTGGAAGTTTAGACTTGAAAGAAATTACTGAAAGTCAGACTACCGGAAAATTATGGGGCGTTATTCCTTGGGTTTCAGGATTGAACTGGAACATTTTCTACCAGCCGATCGCTTTCCTTGTTTTCTTTGTAGCAGCCTTAGCTGAAACCAACAGACACCCGTTCGATTTACCTGAGTGTGAATCTGAATTGGTAACAGGATACTCTACAGAATACTCTTCCATGAAGTTAGGTTTATATATGTTCGGAGAATATGTGAACATGTTTATCTCTAATGCTTTCATGGTCGTTCTTTTCTTCGGAGGGTACAACTATCCTGGTATTGAATGGGTAACTCAGAACTGGGGAGAAAACACAGCAGGAATTTTAAGTATCGTAGCATTCCTTACGAAAACAGTAATCGGAATTCTGATCTTTATGTGGATCAGATGGACACTTCCAAGATTCAGATATGATCAGTTAATGCACTTAGGATGGAAAACTTTAATCCCAATGGCATTGGTAAACCTATTAATTACAGGAGCTGTAATTTTAGCGTTTGGAAATTAAATTATCTAAACCTAACAGATTTTTGAAACCTGTTAGGTTTGTGTAAATATTGAATATTAAAAATTAAGATAACAGACAAGATTAGTCTAAAATCTGGTGTCTAACATCTAATATCTATAATTAAATGAAACTTACAAACAGATCAAAAGTTGTTTCCAATAAAGAAATGACCCTTGCTGAAAAAATCTACCTTCCTGCCATCTTTACAGGAATGGGGATTACATTTAAGCATGCTGTAAGAACCGTGATAAAGGGTGCTCCCGCAGTATATTCGTATCCGGAAGTACAGAAACCAAGAACGACTATCTGGAGAGGCCAGCACGTTTTGAAAAGAGACGAGGAAGGCAGAGAAAGATGTACAGCTTGCGGACTTTGTGCGGTAGCTTGTCCTGCAGAAGCCATTACAATGACTGCTGCTGAAAGAACTAAAGAGGAAAAAGGTCTTTACAGAGAAGAGAAATATGCATCAGTATATGAAATCAATATGCTAAGATGTATCTTTTGCGGTATGTGTGAAGAAGCCTGTCCTAAATCGGCCATCTATCTTACCGACAGATTGGTAGACGTGGAAACCAACAGAGGTTCTTTCATTTACGGAAAAGATAAATTAGTTGAAAAAATAAATGAAAGGATTGATATCACAACAAGACAATCCGAGAAACAAAAAAATGCGGTAAAATAATGGATCAGTTTTTATTTTTCTTGGTGGCGTTTTTAGCAGTGGCAAGTGCTGTTTACTTTGTATTTGCAAGAAATCCTCTTTATGCTATTTTGTCATTAATTGTTACGATGTTTTCAATTGCCGGAATGTACATTCTTCTCAATGCACAGTTCCTGGCAATCATCCAGATTATTGTTTACGCAGGTGCTATCATGGTACTTTTCCTTTATATCTTAATGATGCTTAACCTTAATAAACAAGACGAAAGTAAGAAGAACAATACTTTAAAATTTGTTGGAGTTTTTACGGCAGGTCTTCTTTTGGTAGGTGTATTGGGAGTTTTCAGAGGAGTAAAAGACAATCACATTGTTGTTGAAAATGTAGACAGAGGGGTTGGTCTTACCAAAAATCTGGGTAGACTTTTGTTTAATGAATATGTTTTACCGTTTGAGCTTGCTTCCATCCTAATTCTGGCAGGTATTGTAGGTGCGGTATTAATCGGTAAAAAAGATTTATAAAATTATGGGAGAAGTAAATACATTTATACAAAGCATCCCTTTGGACTACTTCATCATTCTTTCCTCAGTATTGTTCTGTCTGGGAGTAATGGGAGTATTGCTTAGAAAAAATGCTATTGTGATTCTGGGCTGTGTAGAGCTTATGCTGAATTCTGTAAACCTTTTATTGGCAGCTTTTTCAGCATACAAAGGCAACGGCGATGGACAACTTTTAGTTTTCTTCATTATGGTGGTAGCAGCTGCTGAAGTAGCAGTAGGTCTGGCAATTATTGCGATGCTATATAGAAACACCCGTTCTGTAGATGTGAGTATATTTAATAAATTAAGAGGATAAGAATGGAGAATCTAGTATATGCAATAGTACTTTTACCACTTTTAGGGTTTCTTATTAACGGGCTGTTCGGAAAAAATCTTCCCAAAATATTGGTAGGATCTTTGGCTACAGCTATGGTTTTCGGATCTTTCTGTATTGCGGTAAGTATTTTCATGAATTTCAATTCTGAAAGCCAGCCTGTTATTGTAAAAGCTTTTGAATGGTTTAGAGTAAACGGAGTTCAGATTAATTTTGGATTCCAGATAGATCAGCTTTCTTTAATGATGGTGATGATCATTACGGGTATCGGTTCACTGATCCACTTATACTCTATCGGATATATGAGTCATGATAAAGGATTCTACAAGTTTTTTACTTATCTGAATCTTTTCATCTTCTCGATGTTACTTTTAGTAATGGGAAGCAACTACCTTATCCTGTTCATCGGATGGGAAGGTGTAGGTCTGTGTTCTTACCTGTTGATCGGATTCTGGTATACCAATGAAGAATACGGTAAAGCGGCAAGAAAAGCTTTCATCATGAACAGAATTGGTGACCTTGCGTTATTGATCGGTATCTTCATGATCGCTTCTCAAACCAATGCTGTAGATTATCTTTCTGTAGCAGAAAATGCTTCAAAATTTGAATTGGACGGAACAGTGATCATCTTTATCACAGCGAGTTTATTCATCGGTGCTACCGGTAAATCTGCTCAGGTTCCATTATATACATGGTTACCGGATGCGATGGCCGGGCCAACACCAGTATCAGCGTTGATCCACGCAGCAACAATGGTAACAGCGGGTATCTATTTAGTAGTAAGATCCAACTTCTTATTTACTTTAGCACCTACTGTGCAGGGAGTAATTTTATTCATCGGATTCTTAACGGCTGCTTTAGCAGGATTCTATGCTCTTCGTCAGAACGACATCAAAAAAGTATTGGCATACTCTACCGTTTCACAGCTTGGATTTATGTTTATCGCTTTAGGTCTGGGAGCCTATACAACAGCTATGTTCCACGTAATGACACACGCATTCTTTAAGGCATTGTTATTCTTAGGTGCAGGTTCAGTAATCCACGCTATGAGCAACGAACAGGATATGCGTTTCATGGGAGGTCTTAAGAAATATATTCCTCTCACCCACGCTACATTCCTTATCGGAACATTAGCCATCTCAGGTTTCCCTTTATTATCAGGGATGATCTCTAAAGACGAAATTTTAGTAGCAGCTTTCGCTAAAAACCCTGTTTACTGGGTAATCTTATTTGTTTTAGCGGCAATGACTGCAACCTATATGTTCAGACTTTACTATTTGACATTCCACGGAGAATTCAGAGGTACTGAAGAACAGAAACACCACTTACACGAAAGCCCGTCTAATATGACATTACCATTGATCGTATTGGCTATTCTTTCTGTAATCGGAGGTTTTATCAACCTGCCACACTTCATCGGTCACGGGCATTATGCTAAACTGATGGAATGGTTAAAGCCAGTTCTTACAGAACAAAGCTACAGCCAGATGGAAGCTACTCTTTCAGGAGTACCTTTTAATACTGAAATGATATTATTAGCAGCAACAATCCTGATGTTCTTCACTGTATGGTTCATCGTTAGAAATACTTATATAAGTAAGAAAAAGATGGCTGTTGCAGAGGAAAACTATACCGGATGGGAAAAGCTTTCTGCTAAGAAATTATACGTTGACGAACTTTACAACGCATTGATTGTAAAAACTGTTGAAGGATTAGGACGCGGAGGAAAAATGTTTGATAAGGGTATCTTAGACCGTTTTGTAAACTTTGTAGGTGATGGTGCTGAAGACAGCGGAAAAGCTATGAAGCGTGTACAGAACGGAAATGTAGAGACATATATCCTTATCATGTCTTTAGCGGTGGGAATTATATTAATTGTTAACTTTTTATTACAATAATAATGTCTTGTTTGTTATTAACATTATTACTATTACCTCTAGTAGGTTCGGGATTAGTTTTTGCCTGGAAGAGTAATTCCAGCAAATATTTGGCGCTTGGAATCGCATTGGTACAAATGCTCCTTACGTTCTATATGCTTTCGGATTTTGATTTTACTCCGACAGTAGACAGCGTATTGCAGCATGAGATCAATTATCCATGGTCACAATTTATGAAGAGCTCTCTTCACTTCGGTGTTGACGGAATGAGCATGCTTCTTTTATTACTGACCAATATTCTGGCTCCAATCATTATTTTATCATCTTTCAACGAAAGTGTAAACTACAGAAATACATTCTACGGATTGATTCTGTTGATGCAGTTCGGTCTTGTAGGGGTATTTACTTCTTTAGACGGATTGTTGTTCTACATTTTCTGGGAAGTCACTTTGATTCCAATTTGGTTCATCGCCGGACTTTGGGGACAGGAGAATAAAAGGTTCGAGTTCACTACGAAATTCTTCGTATATACATTCGTGGGATCATTATTTATGTTAGCCGGATTGATCTATGTGTACAACCACTCTGCATCATTCGCTTTAACAGATTTATATAATGCCCAGCTTAACGAAGTACAGCAGACTGTGGTATTCTGGTTTATTTTCTTTGCTTTTGCAGTGAAATTACCGGTATTCCCTTTCCATACATGGCAGCCTGATACCTATACCTACTCTCCTACTCAAGGATCGATGTTATTATCAGGGATCATGCTGAAGATGGCAGTATATGGGGTAATGCGTTATTTACTTCCAATCACTCCGCTTCCGATAGCAGGAATTTCCGGGCAGATTGTGATTATTCTTGCCATTGTAGGAATTGTTCATGGTGCTTTGATCGCTATTATCCAAACGGATATGAAGAGAATCATTGCGTATTCATCTTTCTCTCACGTAGGATTGATGGTAGCAGGGATCTTCGCTTCTGCAGTAGTTACTCTTAGAGGAACTTTCAATGTGGAAGGAGCTGAAGGAGCATTGGTACAGACTTTTGCCCACGGTATCAACGTAGTAGGATTATTCTACTGTTGTGATATTTTATACAAGAGATTTAAATCAAGAGACATCAGACAGATGGGTGGTTTAGCTAAAGTAGCTCCTAAGTTTGCTGTATTGTTCCTGATCATTATATTAGGTTCAATGGGAGTTCCATTGACCAATGGATTCATCGGAGAATTTATTTTGTTGAAATCGGTTTATGATTTTAACGGAACAGCAGCAGTAATTGCTGGTCTTACGGTAATTCTTTGTGCAGTGTATTTATTGAGATTCTACGGAAAAGCAATGTTCGGAGAAGGAGATGAAGCCGTTTTAAGTACAGCAAAAGATTTATCGGGTGTAGAGTTTTCTGTATTGGCAAGTTTAGCGGTTTTTGTGATTTTACTAGGTATTTTCCCACAACCGGTAATTGACATGGTGAGTAGTTCAGTGAAGTTTATCTACCAATCAATGGTAAGTTAATTTGATATTTTAAGAAATGAGTGTTTTAATTATTGTTTTCCTAACGGCAGTTATTGCGTTATTTTCAGGAGTTTTTGAACAAGGAAAATTCGCAAGATACATTGGGATTTTGGGATTAATCATTGCATTGTATGTAAGTTTTATGCCGGAATGTTCGTTCTTCGACCATTACAAGCATATGTATGAGTACAGTGACAATACCGCATTATTCACTAAAATATCAATCGTAACAACTTTATTGTTATTCTTCCTTGGAGGTTTTGCATTCAGCAATCACAGAAGCCACCAGTCGGAATTATATGCATTGATGCTATTTGCATTATGTGGAGGGATCATCCTTTTCGGATACCAGAACCTGGTAACGATGTTCTTAGGAGTTGAGATCCTTTCTATTCCATTATATGTAATGGCTGGAGCTAACAAAACTGATTTGAGATCCAACGAAGCTTCTATTAAATATTTCCTTATGGGTGCCTTTGCAACAGGTTTCTTACTGTTCGGGATTGCGTTCATCTACGGAAGTGCAGGAAGTTTTGATCTTTACAAGATTCATGATTTTGGAGTAGCAAATGCTGGAAATGTAATGTTCATCTTAGGGGTATTACTGATTCTTTGTGCATTGGCATTCAAGGTAGCTCTGGCACCTTTCCACATGTGGAGTCCTGATGTATATGCAGGTTCACCTTCATTAATCACAGCATTCATGGCGAGTGTGGTAAAGATCTCAGGATTCTTTGCCCTGTTCAGATTGATGACGCTTGGTTTCGCTGGGGTAACCCACGAATGGATCAATGTTTTAGGAGTATTCCTAATCATTACTTTGCTTTTGGCCAACGTTATGGGTCTTGCTCAGACGAATGCAAAAAGAATGCTGGCATACTCTTCAGTTTCCCACGCAGGATATATCGGGTTGGTATTCTTCGGAATGACAAGCCTTTCTACTTATAACCTTGCATTCTATTTATTTGCTTATTCTTTATCTACAGTAGGGGTTTTCATGTGTCTGATCTGGGTAGAGAAATTAAAGAGAGAAACCTCTTTCGGAGCATTCAAAGGATTGGCAAAAACCGAACCTTTATTAGCCACTGTAGCAACGATCTCTATGCTTTCAATGGCAGGAGTTCCGTTAACAGCTGGTTTCATGGGGAAATTTGCTTTATTCTCCCAGGCTATGAACGGTGCTGCTTTCTTAGTACTGGTAGCTGTGTTAGGTTCTGCCCTATCTATTGCTTACTATTTAAGACTGATCATTGCGATGTTCTTCTTTAAAGAATCAACATTCAAATCGTCAGAAAAAGTAACCCTTACTTACAACATCATCGCAGTAGTTGTTATTGCTTTGATCATTATCCTTGGAGTTTTCCCGGATTTATTTGCAAGAATGTTCGGATTGTAAAACCTGAATTCTAACATATAAAAAAGCACAACTTCTCAGTTGTGCTTTTTTATGTTCATATCTGAATAATGAATATCACAAAATAGTATTTTTATTCAAATTATTCAAAAAAAAAAACACAATTTACTAATCAGTAACATTGATCATCATCCGTTCAAAAAAACAGCAAAGAATAGTAAAATACGTTATAAAATTTCCGAAATGCATAAATAAATTATGTACGATAAAATAAAAACATCCTCCTATTAATATTCTCCTTTTTTCATAACTTTACTCTAAATTTTTCAGCTCTTGGCTAATCTCTATAAAAAAGACTCTCCCTTTCAGGTTTATATATCATTCAAAAAATATTTGGATGTTCTGGAACATATCCGATATAATGACAGACTGGAATACAGAGTCAATTATGCAGAGTCTCTGATTGAGAGTACAAGAAATTTCAAAGAGCTCAGAGAAGGCTTTCAGGACACCGCCCTTCTTGAAAAATACGAAGACCTCATCAGACTGCTTCTTGCTGATCTTTTCCCAACAGGCCTTACCAGAAACGAAATAAAAGCGGCAAGCATTCCGCTTTCCAACATTACCTTCAACTATACTGAAAGGTTTAAAGATATTCTGAAAGATGCCGGAAAAGACTTCGAAATAGAACTCAGGAATATTTCAGATAATGAATTTTATGTGTTCTGCTGCTGTCTGATTCTTCAAAGCTATTTCAAAAAAGATATTAAAAGCATGCTTCCGTTTTATTATGACATTCCCAACAAACAGGGAATCATGAAGCATTATAAAATTACGGTCAATTCCGATTTTACGGAAATTATGCCTACAGAAGATGCCAAAATTCCATCGGATGATGTTCTGGATATGCTGCTGGAAAATCTGGATGACTTTAAACTGTGGAAAAAGTATTTTCCATCTCAGTCCTGGATATTGAAAGGATTTACTATTATTTCACTGGTAGACTGTACTTCTGAAGTAGCCCTTTCCGATCTGAAATCAAGCATGATTGAAATTGATCCGGAAGATATGAATCCCAACGAAAACCTGACCGAAATTTTCAAATCCTATTTTGATGTTCCTGAACTCAGCTTCGGGTTGATGACTTTCAACAAAAAGGAACAGAAACTCGATAAACTTCCGATTTACGAAAGCCTGCTCACGAATCATATCCTGGATTTCTGGATCAATGCATTTGATGAAGAGACGCGTAAAAGTACCTTTGATAATTTAAATCATAATTCAAAGCCTGTGGTTGTTTCCAATGTAAACAACCTGGACGAGAATGTCAAGCTGCTTCCTTCCTTCAGTATTCTAAAGGACAATAATATCAACAGTTTCATGGTAATTCCCATCATGAAAGACGGCGAACTCCTTGCGATCATGGAATTCACCTCTCCTATTGCCGGAAGTTTCAATGGCTTGAAACTGAAAAAACTGGAGTTTTTCACTGATATGGTTCTCTTCTCTCTGAACAGATTCTACTTTGAGAAAAATTATCAGATAGAAGCCATTATTCAACGTGAATATACAACCATCCACGACAGTGTGGTATGGAAGTTCAGAAATGAAGCTGAAAAATATTTTACGGCATCACTTGGAAAGAAAATATATACCTTAAAGCAGATCGCATTCAAAAATCTTACTCCGCTATTTGGAGTTTCGGATATCCGTTCTTCTTCGGAAAAACGTTTTAATCTGATGCTGCTGGATCTTAATCAACAAATTGAATGTCTGAATGAAATTTTAATACTCACGAATTCCGATTCGGAAAAATTTGTACTGGCTTTGGATGTTTTTGAAAATGAGATCAACAATGAGATCAAAGCAGATACGGAACAGCGTTTTCAGAGGTTATTAAGAGAAGAAATCCATCCTTTTTTACAAGGAAAACTGGAAATTAAAACATCCAGAGAAATAAAGGCAAAGATTAAAGACTATTTTTCGCACATTTTTACCTCTACGGATCTGTTTTATCATCACAGAAAAAAACTTGATGACTCTATAACGCTTGTAAACAGAAAGCTGGCCGATATGCTGGATGAAAGCCAGGAAAAGGCACAGGAAATTTTTCCACATTATTATGAAAGATTTAAGTCTGATGGTGTAGAACACAATCTGTATATTGGTTCTACCATCGCTCCTGAGCTTCATTATACTTCGAAAGTAGTCCACAAACTGAGATACTGGCAGCTGAAAACCATCTGTAAAATGGAACTTGAATTTCAGTCGTTCAAAAAGTATCTTCCTGTACAGCTGGATATTGCCTCACTGATCTTTGTATATAATGAAAAAATAGATATCCGCTTCAGAATGGATGAAAAACGCTTTGATGTAGACGGAGCTTACAATTCGTATTACGAAATCATCAAAAAACGTCTGGATAAAGCCCATATTAAAGATTCTTCAGAACGCATCACTGCTCCCGGAAAAATTACCATCGTCTATTTCGGAATGGAAAATCAGAAGGAATACCTGGACTATATTTCCAAACTCCAGAAGAAAGGAGTTTTACAAAATGATATAGAATTTTTAAGAGTGGAGGATCTTCAGGGTATTACGGGATTGCTGGCACTGAGAGTGTCTTTTACACTTCCGCAGGAGTAATGATTATCAACGCCGTAAGCATCATGCTCCTTTATTTCATCATGAAAAGCTTTAGTTTGGCATATCTTCAGTCAATCTTATAAAAATTCCGGGTGATTACTTTTTATCTATATTTTAATTAAAGACTCAGAAAAGCAGCCCCGAAAGATAAGACGGATATAATAATCCCTGCCATAAATATCTTATAGGTAATGGATAAAAGCCTGTATTTCCTGTTAAGAACTTTTCCCAGATAATACAGATCCTTCACCATAGAATCATAGATATAATCCCTGTCTTTAATAAGATCTTTCATGGCATTGTTATAATCGTCAAACAACATCTGCTGAAAGTTTCCAAAAAACAGCAGGTTTACTTTTCTGTTGGCAATATCCTGAGAAGTAAATGTTGATTTGGTTACATTCGGTTTTGTAGAGAGAATCGCAAATATAATCGTCAGTACGCTGGACAGCAATAATATGAAGCTTGGAAGAATCAGATGCGAATTCTTAGGAGCATCCAGTTTCGGAACCAGTACAGAAAGACAAACCGAAATAATAATTGCGTTCACAGATAAAAGAATATTGGCTTTACTGTCTGCAATATCACTTAATCTTGTATGATTGTTCAGTGTAACTCTGAATAAGGTATCCACACTTCTGTCCGATTTTTCTTTTTCTTTTTTGCCCTCCGAAGCTTCCTTTTTGTTTTCTTTTTTCTCTTCTTCTTTTTCCAGCTTCTTTTCGATCTTTTTGATATTTTTCTTTTTCAAAGGCTCCCAGTTTTCTTTGGCGTAATCTGTATAAAAAGTATGCTTGTTTTTCAGCATATCAAGATTTCCGGCATTCCATTCTTCATTGGAAAAGCATCTTACGTTGGTCAGTTCCCATTCTTTTCTCAAAGCATCAGAAATTTCACTGTAATCATGGCCTGCAAAATGGCTGAAGTCTGCGTCCTTTACAATTTTTTCCAGTAAGTTCTGAGGTTCGTAGTGTATTTTCGTAGCCAGAATCAGTTTTTCAACGTCTGCAATATAGTCTTCAGAATAATTTTCCTGGTGTAAAAAGGCTTTCATCACCTCTACACTCCTTTCCTCATGGTTCAGGGCACATTCTATATACCCTGTATCATGAAACCATAATGCTACAAGTACCTTCTCCTGATCTTCTTCAGAAACAGGGGTATTTTTCATGATTTCCTCAGCCTTATTGACTGTATAGGCAGTATGGATAAAATTATGATAAAAATATACCGAAGATAACTTATCTTTGAATAAGATTTCAACATAATTTTTAGCTTTGTGTAGAATGCTCATTCCTGAATTTTTGTTAATGTAAATTTATGAATTTATCCTTTAAAACTCATCTAAAAAATACTTCTATTGTTCTTCGGACGGTAATGTCCGCAGGAGCTCTTTATTCCTGTGCTACCTATAACGTACAAAAGGGCAAAAACTTATTTGAAGTTAAAGATTCCGAAATAAAATCTGAAAATGATTTTAAACTCTTTCTTATTGGAGATGCAGGAAACTCAGATGAACCTCAGGCACAAAAAACATTGAATTTACTGAAAGGCAAACTGGATTCTGCGGATAGTAATTCTATGCTGATCTTTCTGGGTGATAATATCTATCCTAATGGTATGCCCAAAGAAACAGACAAAGATTACTCCCTCGCAAAGCAAAAACTGGAAAACCAGCTTTCCATTACCAAAAATTTCAAAGGAAAAACATTAGTAATTCCCGGAAATCATGATTGGTATAGTGGATTGGAAGGGCTGAATACCCAGGAAGGACTGGTTAAAAAATATCTTGATGATAAAAAAGCTTTCCTACCCAAAAACGGCTGTCCTATTGATGATATCAATGTTTCTAAAGATATAAAGCTTATTGCCATCGATACAGAATGGGTGATTGCCAACTGGGATAATTATCCGGGAATCAACAAAAACTGTAATATCAAAACCCGTGAAGATTTTTTCACAGAGTTCAAAGATCTTATCATTAAAAATCAGGGAAAAAAAATAATTGTTGCTTTACACCATCCTATCATCAGCAGTGGAACCCACGCAGGTTTTAATTCTGTTAAATCCCATCTCTTTCCTTTAAAGAGTAAAGTTCCTGTTCCTGTAGTAGCAAGTGTAATCAATGTATTAAGAAGTTCCTCGGGAGCCAGCCCTGAAGATATTAATAATCAACATTATGCAGATCTGGCTAACAGACTGAAAAGTATTGTCCAAGATAAGGAAAACATCATTTTCGTATCTGGTCATGACCATAATCTGCAATATCACGAAGATGGAAACTTAAGACAAATCATTAGTGGAGCAGGCTCAAAAACAGATCCGTCTACCATCGTGGAACAAACAGACTTTTCTTACGGAGGTAGTGGTTTTGCGGTTTTAAATTTCAGAAAAGATGAAAGTACAGATGTGGAGTATTTCTCAACTAAAGATGCTCAGCTCCAAAAACTGACTCATATTTCCGTGATATCCAAACCGGATGTATTCATCAATAATTTTCCCAATTCTTTTCCTGCCACATTCTCTTCAACCATTTACCCGGTACAGCTTACTGAAAAAAGAAAGTTTTACCGCTGGCTTTGGGGAGATCATTACAGAAGATATTACGGAATTCCCATTGAAGCGCCAACCGCTAATCTTTCCGAATTAAACGGAGGGTATATTCCTTTCCGGGAAGGTGGAGGAAACCAATCCAATAGTTTGCGTCTGAAAGCTAAAGACGGACAGGAATTTGTTATGCGTGGAGTAAAAAAAAGTGCGATCCGTTTCCTGAACAATATGGCTTTTCAGAAAAGTACATTAGGAGAAGAACTCGCAGATACATTCCCTGAAAAGTTCCTGCTTGATTTTTATACCACCAATCATCCCTTTACTCCATTTACGATTGGAAATATGTCAGAAAAACTGGGTATTTTCCACAGTAATCCAAAACTGTATTATATTCCTAAGCAACAGGCTTTGGGAAGATATAATGAAAACTACGGGGATGAAATGTATATGATTGAAGAACGGTTTTCTTCTGATCCGAAAACATTAGCTGATCTTGACCATGCAAAAGATATCGTTTCCACGGATGATGTACTTAAAAATCTTAGCAAAAGCGATAAATATTCTGTGGACAGAGAATCTTATATCAGAGCAAGATTATTTGATATGCTTATCGGCGACTGGGACAGACATTCCGACCAGTGGAAATGGGCAGAATATGAAGCGGGTGATAAAATAATCTATAAACCTATTCCTAAAGACAGGGATCAGGCATTCAGTAAATATGACGGCGCAGCCTTTAAAATCATCATGAATGTTCCTGCCATCCGCCATATGAAAACCTTTACAGAAGATATCAGCAGTGTAAAATGGCTTGCCATGGAACCTTATCCGATGGATCTTGTTTTCTTAAAAGGTGCAGACCAGAATGAATGGGAAACCCAGGCAAAATATATTCAGGAACATCTTACTGATGCAGATATTGATGATGCTTTCCATAATCTTCCGAAAGAAGTACAGGATGACACCATTGCCGAAATCCAGAGAAAACTGAAAATAAGAAAGACAAAATTACAGACCTATGCCGCCCAATATTATGATGTACTGCTTAAAAAAGTTCCTTTGGCGGGAACGGTACATCCTGATAAGTTTGTCATCACCAAAAACGGACATTCCGTGCTTGTTCAGCAATATTATCTAGGCAAGAACAAAGACCAGAATGAACTTGTTTTTGAAAAGACTTATCATGATTCGAAAACAAAAGAATTGTGGATCTACGGATTGGAAGATGATGATACTTATGTAGTAACAGGAAGTGGAAATCCTAAAATGACGATCCGGCTGATTGGTGGATACAATCATGATACCTATAATGTTGCAGATGGCAGAAAAGTAAAGATTTATGATTTTAGATCTCAGAAAAACACTTATAACACAGGCAATGCAACCAGAAATATTACAGATGATTATGATATCAACAGCTATAATTATAAACACCCTAAATATAATTCTGTTGCAGGGTATCCAAACCTGGATTACAACCCGGATGATGGGGTGATTGTAGGAGTTCTGGCCAATTATACAGTGAATAATTTTATACGTGATCCTTTCACTCAGAGACACAGCTTAAAAGCTAATTTTTATACGGCAACTGCAGGATTTAGCCTTACGTACAAAGGTGTATTTAAAAAAGCAATCTCAGGCTGGGATATTAACCTTGATGCATTTTATACCACTCCAAGGTTCTCTCAGAACTTTTTTGGGCTTTCGAACGAAAGTGATTATGACAAGGAGGATACAGAAAGAGAATACAACAGAGCCAGAATATCTAAGTTTAACTTCGCTCCTTCCATTTCTCAAAAGAGCTGGATGAACCTCAGCCACCAGTTTCAACTGACTTTTGAAGATAATAAAGTACAGAGAAAAGCGGACCGTTTCATCAATCAGTCTCCGGATGTGAGACCTGGTGTATTTAATAGCCAACAGTTTGTGGGAGCCAATTATACCTTTGGCTATAAAAATGCAGATAATGCAGCCTTCCCTACTCTTGGACTGGAATTTATGCTGAATGCAGACTGGAAAGCAACTCTTTCTGATTTTAATAAGAATTTCGTAACGGTAAAAGGAAAACTTGCCATTGACCACAGGATTGATAAAAAAGGAAAATTTGTATTCGCCAATTCCAGCAATGTGATGTGGATCAATAATAATAATTTTGAATTCTATCAGGCCGCTGCTATCGGAGGAAATAATGGAATGAGAGCCTTCAGAAACGAAAGATTCTCCGGAAGATCCTATTTTACCAATAACTCAGAAATCCGGTGGGATTTTGGAAGGGTAAGAAATAATATTGTTCCTGCCAACATGGGAATTCTTATCGGATATGATATCGGCCGTGTATGGAATGACAATGAGAACTCCAGAAAATGGCATCAGTCTGCTGGTGCAGGTGTATGGCTGAGTATTGTGGAAATGATGTCTGCAAGGTTGAATTATTTCTATGGTTCAGATGGCGGAAGAATTTCTGCCGGAATAGGAATGAAATTTTAATTTGTGCCATTAAAAAGAAATTAATTCTAATTTCCGGGCTGAATACTGCTATTACAAATAAAACATAAAGCATTGTTTAACAATATATTAAATTAATTCAACCTGAATATTTAAAAAAACTTCAATTTTAATAAAATTTAATAATTCAAACTTTCAACTCACATTTTTTACTGATAAAATAAATATGGCTTTTAAATAAGAGTCATATTTTTCAGCTACATAAGTAAAAACAAGACATAGTTCAATATGTTTATGAATTCCTTAAAAAACAGACATTTTAAAAACATTTTATATTTGTGCCAATTAAAAAATCAACAAATGATGAAAAAAAAGCTATTGTATATGGCATTATTTTTTATGTTCATACATTTAAATGCACAGATAGGGATTGAAACATCAACTCCCCAAAATACTTTACATGTCAATGGCTCACTTCAGGTAGTTAAAGACCTGAATGTAGGCGGAGATGATAAAACAAGAGGTAATTCCGGAAACAAGGGCGAGGTCTTAATGTCAAATGGAGTGGGTAATGCTCCGGTATGGAAAACGATTGAATCTGAAAACTTCTTAAAGGTAATATATGTGGGAAACAAAACAAACATCAGTCCCGCAAGCGGAAGCTATACAGGTACTCATTCTACTCCGGTTAATACTCATGAAAGTTATTCGCAGACTTATGTTTTCAATGTAAGCAATAAGATTGATACTGCTTATTTAACGTATAATTCTACCACCGGACTTTTCACAGTAGTAAAACCGGGATTTTACAATATTGTTCCTTATGTGACGTATGATCTCAATTTAAATCCATCAGGGCAAACTGCAGGAACAGCCAATTCCTATATCCAAAAAGTATCGCCTACCCTTACAACTCTTGCAGGAATATCAACAGGTCATGGCGAACGTACAACAGGATTGAATCATAATCTTTCCTCTATTAATTTTTTCAATACAGGAGAAACCTTCAGAATACGCTGTCGTTATACTCAGGATTTCAGATTATCAAGCGGAAATATTCATATCTCTTACCTTACTCCGTAAACACTATAAACTTCAATCACTTCAATAACATTCATCTATTTAAAAACCCCACATATTTCTCTTGTGGGGTTTTATTTTATCTTTTATGGAAATGGAAAGTACAATAGTACTTGTCCGTTGACATCATATTTATAGGTCCAAGTTTTTTTCGATATTTTTGGGGGAATACTGCTATTAGGATTTAATCTTTCAACAACAGATTCTATTGTTCTGAAATTATTAGCAGATAAGCTTTTCTCATAGAAAACATCATTAATGAGATAAAGTTTTTTAAATGGATTTGCAGCATTATCAAAATCAGAATAAGTAGTAGTGGTTCGTTGATAAGTTACCCCATTTCCTGTTTCAAGCATCTCAGATTTGATAAGGTTATTTTTGTCATCGTAATAATATGTTGTAGCATATTCAGTATTGGCTGCATTATTAAATTTTATAGACGTCTTTTCTACTCTATCCTGCTCATAGGTGTAAGTTTTTGTATATACTATGGGAGAATTCCCTGTGTCTTTATTAACATAATAATATTCAGCTTTTTGGGGTCTGCTGTTTTCCATATAATACAGATATTCATCATGTTTGGAAATGCCAGCAAATTCTAAAACACTTACCTTTATTTTGTTACCATTATAAGATAATTGAGTAGTTAATTCGGAGAAAAATATGTTAAACATTTGAAAGAATACGGGCAAAAGTCGTCCTTTAACATTGACTAAATTTCCGTTTTCATAAGTAAACTCATAGTATTCTTTAGGGTTAGGTACTGTTCCTACACCATCCGTATTATATACATAAGCTTTTTCTGTATGTACAATTGGAGATGGAGTATCTTCGGTCGTGTCATCACTGTTGCTGCAGGAAAACAAACTCAGCACAAGTGAAATGTAAAGTAATTTTTTCATGGTTGGTTGGTTTATTTTATAAAAATTTAGTTTAAAGAAAAAGTATACACCATTCCACCTTCATTCTTCCCTTTCTCATCTGCAATCATTAATGTTTTATCATCAAAGAAAACAAGGGCTTCCTTCTGGGAATTATGATTTAATGGAATTTTCTGAATTTTAGCAGAATTAAAATCGTTAGCGGTAAATCCGGTAAGAACATGTATATTTTTATGCGTCAGCAATACAATTTTATCTTTTGTACTGTTGATGGTTGCAGATGTAATCGCGGCATCATTATATCCACCCTGAAGCTTCAGTGTTCCTATTAACTTCGCTTCAAAATAACCTTCTTTATTGGGTACCTGGAATACAAGGAAAGTTCCGTCAAAACCTTTGCTTCTGTTTTTGGTGAATAAGTAAAAATTCCCGTCCATTTCAACAAAAGCTTCACAGTCATACAGCAAATTTGATTTTTTTGGAGGAAACTCAGTCTGTCCCTGATAATGAAATTTTGTGGTCTGAACAACTTTAGTAACAATTTGTTTACTGTCTTTCAAATCTGTTTTTAAGATCGCCAGATCCTTTCTGTTATTATCATTATTACCAAAATCTCCGATATAAATATTTCCCTGAGAGTCAGATATAACATCTTCCCAGTCTGTGTTTTCAGCATTTTCTACCGGTATTTTTGCCAGCATATCACCTTTATCGCTCAGTCCGTATATTGCATTTTCATTTCCTCTGTCCTCTATTGCCCAGATTGTTTTCTTATCCTTTGATAAAGTAATTCCGGAAACTTCCTTCAACTTTTTAGGTAAGGTAAACTGAACTTTCAATTCATCCTCATTAGTGGGAGAATTCTGAGCTTTTGGATTGCAGCTTAATAAAAGCAAAGCAGGTAAAATAAGCAAACGTAACATATCTATTTTTATTATTTTAATTGAGTGTAAGAAGCATTAATTGTTCCCATCAGGAATTATGAAAGTTTTTTTGCTTTTTCCCAGAGAACGTCCATTTCTTCCAGAGACATATCTGCCAGTTTCAGATCCTGTTCCTCAGCCAGACTTTCCATCTTTTGAAATCTTGAAATAAATTTGAGATTGGTTCTTTCCAAGGCAGAATCAGGATTGATTCCTGAAATTCTTGCATAGTTAATCAAAGAGAAAAATACATCACCCAACTCCTGTTCTTTCTTATCCAGATCAGTCTCCGCATGAAACTCCTGAATCTCTTCATCTACCTTTTTCCATGCATCTTCTGCATCGTGAAACTCAAAACCTATTCCTTTCACTTTATCCTGAATTCTGTAGGCTTTTACCAAACTAGGCAGACTTTTCGGAACTCCGCCTAAAATAGACTTATTTCCTTCTTTCAGTTTCAATTTTTCCCAGTTCTGTTTCACTTCTTCTTCATCTTTCACTTCAGTATCACCATAGATATGAGGATGGCGGAAGATCAGCTTTTCATTAAGTGAATTGATGACATCTGCTATATCAAAACTTTCTTTTTCAGAACCAATTTTAGCATAAAAAACCAGATGAAGCAAAACATCACCCAGCTCTTTCTTTATTTCCTGTAAATCATTCTGCAAAATAGCATCTGAGAGTTCATAGGTCTCCTCAAGGGTAAGATGGCGAAGAGACTCTAACGTTTGTTTCTGATCCCACGGACATTTTTCACGCAAGTCATCCATAATATCCAGTAATCTTCCGAAGGCCTCCAGTTTCTCTTGTTTCGTATTCATTGTTTGAAAATTCAATCTTATACAAATGTAAGGGATATTCGGACATCATTACAAACGTTCGAAGTAAAAGTTGCGAAGTGCAGAATCCTGATAGATTCGATATGGAAACCTAACAGATTTTCAAAACCTGCTAGGTTTGGAATACTAGCATGTAATTATCTTTTGTTTGAAAAAACAAAAAACCTTGTCCGGAATTTCCGGACAAGGTTTTATATTTTAATTCAAAAATGAATTATCCTTGTTTTCTGTGTGTGCTTTTCGGAGCTGATTTTGCAGCTGAAGTAGCTTTTACTTTTGGAGCAGCAGGCTTTTCTGCTTTTGGAGCTGCTTTTTTAGTATCTTTTTCAATGCTTACTTCTTCTGCAGCAGGTTCACCTTCTAAAGTTTCAGGCTCTGCTTTTACAAAGCTATCAGGAGTGATGTATCCTGCTTTGTGAAGGATGTTGTACCATTGAGCCAATTTCTTGATATCAGAAGCGTATACTCTTTCTGTATCATAATTAGGAAGAGATGCCAACATGAAATCTTTCAAATCTGCCTCAGAAGATTTGTGAGAAATAGTTTCCTTATAATTGTTGTTTTTAGCAATATTTTCAAATACTTCAAATAACGGAACTTCTTTCTCAAATGTAAACATGGCAATATTGTCCAATAAACTTACCTGGCTTGAGTTTCCAATGCTTACTTTTTTCTTGTTGGTAACATCTTCAATGATGAATCCGTTTCTTAATTGAGAAACTAATTTGAAAAGTCCTGGTTTTCCAGAAATTGAAATTATTTTTTCTAACAGCATAATTTTATTTTTTGTAAATTCTGCAATCAGCACTGGCTTTTTGCTTTTTATTATTCGTTTTAATCCTTATTTAATTACTTTGGAAATCTCATTTTGTAACCGATGTTTACGTCACCCTGAGAGATTTTAGTCAGCTTACCTTTTACCAGTTTCTTCTTCAGAGCGCTAAGGTGATCGGTAAACAGAACTCCTTCAATGTGGTCATATTCATGCTGAATTACGCGGGCTCTAATATCGGAAAAAGTTTCTGTATGTTTCACAAAATTTTCGTCATAATATTCAATAACGATTGTTCCTTTTCTTTTTACATCTTCCCTTACATCCGGAATAGAAAGACAGCCCTCATTGAACTTCCATTCTTCACCTGATTCTTCAAGAATCTGAGCGTTGATGAATACTTTTTTAAACTCTGCCAACTCATCTTTAATATCTTCATAATCTTCATCTTCTGCAAGAGGTGTTACATCTATCACAAACAGACGGATATCCAAACCAATCTGTGGCGCTGCAAGACCTATGCCATTTGCGCTGTACATGGTTTCGAACATGTTATCTATCAGTTCCTGTAATTCGGGATAGTCTTTTTCTATATCTTTTCCTACTTTTCTCAAAACAGGATCCCCAAAAGCTCTTATCGGTAATATCATCTTAATCTTTGTTCTAAAAAATTCTGCAATATGATGGTTGCACTTACTTTATCTATTAACCCTTTTTCCTGCCTCTTCTTTTTGTTTTTTCCACTTTGGGAAATAAAGAATGAAGCCATTTTGGAAGTAAATCTTTCGTCAAAACGGTGAACCGCAATATCCGAAAATTCTTTTTTAAATTCTTCTATGAATTTTAAAATATCCGTTTCTATTTCTGAAACGTTTCCTTTCAAATCTATGGGAAGTCCAATTACGACTTCATCGACCTTGTTTTCATTGAAATATTTTTTCAAAAAATCCATTAGAGAACGGTTCTCTACAGTCTCCAGCCCACTGGCTATAATCTGCATATCATCCGTTGCAGCGATACCACAACGAGCCTTTCCGTAGTCTATTGCAAGGATTTGTCCCATAAGTCTGCAAATTTAGTAAAATTTACTGATTTTATTCATAACGCAGTTTTTTTATATAAATCATGTTTTATTCCATTATTTTTTTTATAATTTTAATCTTCCAAAAAACAATTATATGAAGAAACTCATCCTCGTAAGACATGCAAAAAGCGACTGGCCGGAAGAAACGGAGGACTTTGACAGACCTTTGGCAGACAAAGGTCTGGAGGATGCTATGCACATGTCCAGATTCCTGAAAAACAATAATATTTCCATTGATCATTTTGTGTCCAGCCCCGCGGTTCGTGCACTGAACACCTGTAAAATTTTTAATCAGGCGTATCAGTTAAATTGTTCAACTGATGAAAAATTATATAATCCTTCGGAAAGAAGTTTTGAATCTGTAATTTATGATCTGGATGATAACCTGAATTCGGTAGCTTTCTTCTCACACAATAATGGAATTTCCAATTTTGCCAATTCCATTTCTGAGGATATTTTCCATTTCCCCACCTGCGGAGTGGCTGGTTTTGAGGTAGACTGTGAATCCTGGTCTGAATTTGATGGGGCTAAAAAGAAACTGCTGTTCTTTTATGAGCCTGGGAAAATATAATTTTACATCCTTATTTTTTTATGTCACAATAATTACTCTTCTTTTCTCATGTCAGAAACAGAACAAAACTTACTATGAGTCTATCGTAAAGAATGACATAAAACTTTCCTCTTCCCCCAACCCCGGAAGCTGGAGGTACAATCATGATGAACATTTCCAAACATTTGAAGATTTTCAGAAATTAAAAAAAATAAAACCCGAACCTGGAAAAAACACCATCTATCTTCAGCCTATCGGAACTTTTGATGAACTTCAGAAAAAGGAAATAGCTCTCACAAAAGAATACTTAAAAATATATTACCAGCTGGAAACAAAAATACTGCCTGCTCTGCCTAACACCATCTTTCCTGAGAACGTCAAAAGAAGGACAAAAGAAGGACAGGAACAGTTACTGGCAGGATATATACTGGACAGCATTCTTATCAAAAGAAAACCAAAAGACGCTGTAGTACTGATGGGAATTACCGAAAAAGACCTTTTTCCAAAACCGGAATGGAATTATATTTTCGGACTGGCTTCTTATGAAGATGGTGTAGGAGTAACATCGATGTATAGATTTGCCAACGGTCATTTAACTGATTCAAATTTTAATGAAAGTCTTTTAAGATTAATAAAAATCAGTTCACACGAAATTGGCCATATGTTCGGAATCAGCCACTGCCTGAATGCCAACTGTGTGATGAACGGAACCAATTCATTATCGGAAACTGATTATCACCTGGCAAGAGCCTGCTCGTTATGTCAAAGAAAACTGAATTCAAGCATCCATTATGACAATAAAAAAAGACTTCTTGAATTAAAAAATTTCTTTGAAAAGCAACATTTTAACACAGATCTTTCCTTAGCACAGCAGGACCTTAACCTCCTTCAGTAAAATATTAGTGTTATTTGTGAACAATTAACGCAATTCGTGTTTGAGCAACAAAAAAGAACGGACCAATGCCCGTTCTTTATAGAATATCTTTTATGCTTTCGCTTTTTACTTCTTTTTCAAATCCAGATCATCAAAATCAAAACTGAAATCTGTTACGTCAGAAATTGCTTTTAATCTTGCAGATTCTGCTTTTCCGGTTTCATCATAATTGAAAATAATGTAGGCATCCGCATCATAGCTTCTGTCGTCCCATTTGATAATGAAAGAATTATTGGAATAAGGAAGCAGCTCTCCTTTTAACCTTGGAGAGTTTTTGCACGCAATTCTGTAGCTATTTCCCTGTTGTGTAATTTCTACATCACCAAACCATACATCATTGTAAGTTCCTGTAAACTGTTCTGCTTTTGGCTGTAAAGATTTTTCTTTTTTAAAGGCTTCAGATTTTGCAAAAGCATCTTTCTTCTGTTTATTGAATTCAGCTTCCATTTTAGACATTCTGTCGCTATAGGTTTTCAGCCAGTTTCTGTCTGCTATCCCAAGATAAGAATCTTTCACGGTATTCGTAATGGTATTGAAAGCGGCTCCGGACTGTTGGTTCGTCAATACTACAATTCCCAGTTTCATATCCGGAATTAAAGTAAATTGGGTAACCGTTCCGATCAATCCTCCGGTATGCTGTACCTGTTTGTGTCCTTTAACATCGCTCAAAAACCATCCTAAACCGTATCCATAGAAACTTGTGTCATAAGGGTTTTTTGCAGCCACTCTATCTGGAATCTGCAGACTCCAAAGTTGTTGAACATTCTTATCCGAAACCAGTTTTTTACCATCTTTTGTGGTGAAATTATTCAACAGACATTCTGCCCAGGTCGTCATATCTTTGATATTACTCATAATTCCTCCTGCTGCATTACCTGTTTCGTTCCAGTCGTGAGGAACAGCAATTGCTTTTCCATCTACCGGAGCGTGCGCATCAATTTTGTTTGCTATAGCTTTTGCTCTGTTATAACTTCCGAAACTTGAAGTCATTCCCGCCGGTTTCATAATTCTTTGCTCAATAAATTCTGCCCAGCTTAATCCGGAAACTCTGTGAATTACTTCTCCGGCAACAATAAACATGATATTGTTATAATCCAGTGTTGTTCTGAAAGGATTTTCAGGCTTCAGGTATCTCACGTTATGAACAATATCATTAACTGTTAAGCTTCCCCCTTCCGGAAAAAACATAAGATCTCCCTGCCCTAGTCCTAATCCCGCTCTGTGCGTGATAAGGTCTTTGATCGTTACATTTTGAGAAACGTAAGGATCATACATTTGAAATTCAGGAATATACTTTGAAACTTTATCATCCCAGTTCAGTTTTCCTTCATCCGCAAGAATTGCTAATGCCACACAGGTAAACCCTTTGGAGTTGGAAGCAATTCCCACTAATGTATTATCGTCCATAGGCTGCTTCGTAGTAAGAGAACGAACTCCAAAGCCTTTGGAATAGGTTACTTTTCCATCTTTTACAATTCCTACCGACATTCCGGGTACATCAAAGGTTTTCAGGGTGTTCCGGATCAGCTCATCCAGCTTTTTTTCTTCAACCTGCGCATTGGCCAATCCTACGGTCAAAAGAAAAATGAAAAAAGAAAGTTTCTGTTTCATTGTTTATTTTAATTTTCCCAAATTTACTAAATATTAAGCGATGCTAATTTTAGCCGTGCTAAAACTTTACGATAAATCAGCAGTATTCATGAAAAAGCCTATTTCTATCTGTATTTTCTCTCTTTTCACTATCAGTGGTATCAAAGCCCAGGACAGAACTTCCAATCCTTTGCTTTTACAAACCTGGAATTTAAGTAAAATGGATACTTATATCTATACTTATGAAAAGCAGGATGGTTTTGAGGCAAGAAGAGAAGGGATCAGATTTCAGAAAAACGGAAAAATTACAGGGAATCTGATTAAATCTACTTTAAGGTATGATACTTTGGAAGAACCTGTTACTAAAAAAAGTGAAAAACCAGACCGTTATATCGGGAGCTGGAAAAAAGCTTCAGATTCTACAGTGACTCTGGTCTTTCCTTCCAATACCAATATGACTGGTACTTTTGTTATTTCAAAGCTTACGGAAAATCAACTAAAACTAAAAAAGGTTTTCAGTGCAGCTATTGAAATGAAACTGGATTCTATCAGAAAAACAAAAAATATTACTGATTAGGATCTCCTGTGAATTGATAAAAGCTTCTTTATATTTGCAGTTTTAAAAATGGCAGTACATGACAAAAGTTCTTCTCCTTTCCGATTCTCATTCTTATATAGATGACCGGATCCTGGAATATGCTTCTCAGGCCGATGAAGTATGGCATTGCGGAGATTTCGGAAGTCTGGATGTGATTGAACAGCTTGAAAAAATAAAGCCTCTGAAAGGCGTTTACGGAAATATTGATAATGCCAAAATTCAGGCTGAGTTTCCGGAAGTCAACCGTTTCTTTTGTGAAAACCTGGAAGTGTTGATGATTCACATTGGGGGTTATCCTGGAAAATACGCTCCACTCACTAAAAAAGAAATTGCTGAAAAAGCACCGAAATTATTTATTTCAGGTCATTCTCATATTTTGAAAGCAATGTATGATGAAAAAAACAGTCTTCTCCATCTGAATCCCGGCGCGTGTGGAAAACAGGGATGGCATAAAGTAAGAACGATGATGCGTTTTGTGGTGGATGGTGAGGAAATCAAGGATCTGGAAGTTATTGAACTGGGATCAAGAGTGTGATAAGTGAGAGAGCTTGAGAGTTTGAAGAAAAAGGAGTTTGTGTTCATTCGTTTTACTTTCTACCTTTGCACAAATATTGGGTTCAGACAAGTCTTAAAAAAATATGAAGATCGGCGATAAGGTTTCGGTAGTGGACGAGGATTTAAGCGGGGTAATTACTTCCGTGAAGGGAAATATTGCCGTTTTTAAAGATGAATATGGCTTTACCCATCAATATCCCAAAGAAAAACTGGTTCCTAAAGATTCGGATCTCTATGAAAATATCAGAGTCGTAAGAAAAGCCGAGCCTAAAAAAATCATTTCTAAGAAACATCAGAAAAATCATTTGGTTTTAGACCTGCATTTTCATAATTTGGTAAAGAATCCCAATGACTATGACAGCTTCGAAAGACTATTTATACAAAAAGAAAGACTGATTGAAGTGATTGAGTTTTGCAGAAAGAACAACCTGAAAAGACTGGAAATTGTTCACGGCATTGGTGACGGGACGTTGCAGAGGATGGTTCGGGACGTACTGGAAAGCCAGGTTAATATTGATTTTTATAATAAGGAAATACTTCACCATCAATCGGGTGCGGTAATGGTAGAATTTCACTAAATTTGCAGGAATTGAAATATGAACGTACTTAATTTACTTTTTACCAAAGACGGATTGATCTATCAGATTGTTAAGAACAAAAACATTCTGGAGGAAAAGTCTTATTTCGTTACTGAAGAGACACCAGCCAATCTTATTGATCAAAAGCTGGATGAAGTTCTTATTAAGCAGCGCTATGAAGAAATCCATGTGATTTCAGCTTTTAATCATTTTACCCTGATGCCTGAAGGTTTTTCTGAGCATGAGGCAGGATTTGACCTGATCGCTTTCAACGCTCCGACTGACAGAGAAAAGGAAGAGCTGATGCTTTCTATCAACAAAAAATTCAATATTCAGTTTTATTATACTTTTCCGAAAAACTATTATAAGAAAATAAAAGAGCTGGCTATACCGGTTCATTTTAATTTTTCAGGGGAAAAGTTTCTAAGTTCGATCAATAACAAGGCAGGCAAGGAAATTCACATCAATCTTTATCATAACCAATGTGAGTTTTTTGCGATTGACAATAAAAAAATAATCCTTTATAATAACCTTGATGTCAACTCAGAAGTAGATTTCCTTTACTTCATTATGTTTACATTGAGTAAGATAGGTTTTGGAATCAATGAAACCAGCTTTTATGCTTATGGAGAAACTACGGAAAATGAAACCTTCATCTCCGAACTTCAGAAATTTGTTAAAAACCTGAAAATTGTTTTTGACAATATTCCCAATAAGAATTTTATACTTAACTAGGTTGCAGGCCGCAGGTAATAGGAATTGAATACTAGACACAGTCACCTGCTACCTATAATTTACCACCTAAACCCTAACAAAAAATATGTTCAGAATAATATCAGGCAAATGGAAAGCCAAAAAAATTGCCGCTCCAAAAAACTTTGAAGTAAGGCCTACCACCGATTTTGCGAAGGAGGCTTTATTCAGCATTCTGGAAAACAAATATGATATGCAGTCGGTTTCCGTGCTTGATCTTTTTGCAGGAATTGGCTCTATTACCTTTGAATTTGCTTCCAGAGGATGTCAAAATGTTACTTCTGTAGAATTGAATCCAAAGCATACCGCATTTATCAATTCTACTGCTTCTGAGCTTGATATGGCACTTCAGATCAATGTACAGAGAGGTGATGTATTTGACTGGCTTAAAAAATTCAGAAATAAAAAATCTTTTGAAATTGTTTTCTCTGATGCTCCTTTTGAAATGGAAGAAAAGAAGTATTATGAATTGATTTCTTTGGTTTTAAACAATAAATACCTGAAGGAAAATGGAGTTCTCATTGTAGAGCACCAAAGCCGTATGAAGCTTGACCATCCTAATTTAACAGATACCCGAAAATATGGAAACGTAAGTTTCAGTTTTTTTGAACCGAATAAAGAAGATAATCAGGAACTTTAATTCCTGATTATTTTTTTTGAAATTATCGGAGCAGCTTCGCCCCATTTTGTGATCGCTTCCAAAACAGGCAGAAGTGTCTTTCCAAAATCTGTCAATTCATATTCCACCACTAAAGGAGGTTTTTCCGTAAAAACTTTTCTCTCAACAATTCCGTCTTCTTCCAGCTGTTTTAGCTGCAAGCTTAATGTTCTTTCCGTAATGGTAGGAATAGACTTTCTTATCTCGTTATACCGTTTGGCTCCGCCAATAAGGTGATGTAAGATTACTGCTTTCCATTTCCCTCCTATAAATTTCATCGTAACGCTGGTACAGCAGGGATAGGATTTATTATCAATTGTATACATTTTTTATACTATCATTTTTTACCGTTATTGCAAAGTTAATAAACTTAAATTACTTTTGTAACTATAAAAATGATAGTATAAAATTATGAACTTTTTAGACCAAATGAAAAACAGGTATACTGTAAAAAAGTATAACCCACAGGGAAAAATCAGTGAAGAACAAATTGCAGCACTTCAGGAGATCTTACATTTAAGTCCTTCCTCCATTAACAGCCAGCCATGGAATTTTATTTTCGTTAATGATCCGGTACTGAAAAAGCAATTGGGGGATAAGTCTTATTTTAATAAAGAAAAAGTGTTGGACAGCAGCCATGTTATTGTCTTTCAGGTGATCAAAAATGTAGAAAACTTTGAAAAACAAATAGAGGAAAACCTTCCGGAAGGTGCTGTTAATTATTACCGCACCATGGTAAAACCTAAAGGAGAAGAAGCCATAAAATCATGGCTTGGGCATCAGGTATATTTGTCACTAGGGGTACTTTTATCTGCTTGTGCAGCAATGGGAATAGATTCTACTCCTATGGAAGGAATTGAACCTGAAGGATATGATGCTATTCTGAATAATGAAAAATATGAGACGTTATTTGCCGTAGCTATCGGGGAAAGAGATGAAGCAGATGCTAATCAGCCTCAATTCAATCCGAAGAAAAGGCTGAATGCTGAGAAAGTAATTGTGGAGGCTTAGTTTTAAACACAAACTTCACGATCTTTTTCACAAAGAACACTAATAAAAAAGTCTGCTTCAAGATGAGGCAGACTTTTCTATTTATAATACTTTCAATTCCAAATCAATTGATTTTCCGAAGAATTTCTTAGAGATTTTCTCAAAGTTCTTGGTAATATCCGAAAGATAGAAATGATAATTGGGCTTTGAGTTATGATCATTTAAGAGATTGTACTTATCCAGAATGATCTTCAGATGATTGGCTACAATATTCGGAGAGTCTATCACACGGACTCTGTTTCCGTAATACTGTTTGATTTCATCTATTAAAAGTGGATAATGGGTACAGCCCAGAATCAACGTTTCAATATTTTTTAATTTATTATTACTTAAATAATTATAAATAATAGCGTGCGTGATCGGATGATTTTTAAAACCTTCTTCAATAGCAGGAACCAATAATGGTGTAGCCAGTTCGTCTACTTTGATCCATTTATTATGTTTTCGGATGCTCTTTTTATACAATCCTGAATTCACAGTTGCTTTGGTGGCAATCACTCCTACATTAGTATGGATTTCATAAGATACCTTTTCAGCAACAGGATTAATAACGTCTATGACCGGAACTTTTCCTGCAACTGACTGCATAACCTCATTCAAAGCATTAGCCGTTGCCGTGTTACAGGCAATTACAATCGCTTTACAGTTCTGCTCCAGCAGAAAATTGGTAATCTTGGTAGAGTATTCAATAATCGCATCCTTGGACTTTTCTCCGTAAGGAAGGTGCTTTGTATCTCCAAAGTATATCAGATCTTCGTTAGGAAGAAGTCTTTTGATTTCTTTGGCAACGGTAAGACCTCCTACTCCACTGTCGAAAATTCCGATAGGCTGGTTGGATGAAAGATGTGAAAAATCTTGTTTTTTCGTTTTCAAATGAGCTGAAATTTTATACAAAAATAATGAATTTTTAGTATACCATATACAACAAACTGTTATACAATAAACAAATCCGAAGCAATTCCATCGGCCATAAACCAATGCTTTTCAGGAATTTTTAAATGGTCATTTTCAATAAGTAAAATTCCGTCTTCTATTTTCGGTTTGATTTCTGCTTGAAAATGCTCCAGTTCTCTATCTGAGAATTTATTTTTTAAACTTTCCAAATCTACGCCCCAAATAGTTCGTAAGCCGATCATGATCATTTCATTAAACTGATCTTCTTTGGAAAGAATTTCTTCTTCTTTGGCTAATAATTTATCATTAAGCTTTTTGATGTATTGCTGATTATTGGCTACATTCCAGCTTCTGACATCAAATCCGTTATAAGAATGTGCCGAAGGACCAATTCCAAGATATTCCTGGTATTTCCAATAAGCAGAATTGTGGCGTGAATAGAAGCCTGGTTTTGCAAAATTGGAAACTTCATAATGTTCAAAACCATTATCTTTTAAAAAGTCAGATAAATAATAGAATTCTTTGTTTTGTTCTTCCTCTTTAGGACTTTTTACTTTTCCTTTTGATATCCAGTTTTCCAAAGCAGTTTTGGGTTCAACAGTCAATGCATATGAGGAAATATGAGGAACTTCTAAGACAATGGTTTTATTCAGATTTTCTTTCCAGATTTCAAGATTGGAAGTGGGTGAACCGTAGATCAGATCAATACTCAGGTTTTCAAAGCCGAAATCCTGTGCTCGTTTGATAGAGCTTTCTGCTTCGGAAGCACTGTGAGCCCTGTTCATGAGTTTCAGATCTTCTTCAAAAAAACTTTGAGTACCAATGGACAGTCTATTCACTGGTGTTCCTGCCAGTTGTTTTAAGAAATCTTTATCCAGATCATCAGGGTTGGCTTCCAGTGTGATTTCAATATCTTTTTCAAAGCTGAAATTCCGCAATACTTCATCTATTAAAGAATTGATTTCATCCACAGAGAGAATAGAGGGAGTTCCGCCTCCAAAATACAGGGATTTCAGGTCTTTGTTCTGCAATTCATCCTTTCTCAGTAATATTTCAGTTTTCATGGCGTGAAGCATTTCATCCTTAAAATTCAGGGATGTTGAAAAATGAAAGTTACAGTAGCTGCATTTTTGTTTACAGAACGGAATGTGAATATATATCATAAAAAAGCTCTGAAAAATTTCAGAGCTCAAATTTATTTAAATTAAATTAATTTAAGCTCTGAAAAATTTCAGAGCTCAAATTTATTTAAATTAAATTAATTAGTATCTAAATCCTCTGGCATTAATGAAGTTGTCGAAGTTATATCCCAGACCAATCATGAAGCTGTTTCCACCATAGCTCTGAATATCGGATAATCCAAGGTTATAAGTAGCTCCAATCATGAATTTGTTGAATCTTACTTTTACAATTGGAGAGATGCTCAGGTTCTGATTGTCAAATCTGTTCTGAACCGTTCTGTAGCTTACCCCGAAAGAGAATGCATTAATATCATTGGAGAATGTCGCCATCAAATTCCAGTCGACCATTCTTGTTGAGTTTGTATTAAGGTTGATTAATGCTGACGGTGCAATGGTAATATTATCAGCAATGTTCCAGTTGTATCCTAAATTTAAGAAGAATTTAATTGGAGAAGGCTCATAGTTGTTTACGATAGAAGCATCATTACTTAATGCGATATCATTTACGGAAACACCCCCGAATAAGCCTCTGTAGGTAGCCGCCAAACCGAAGTTGGCATACACCATAAAGATGTTACTTTCTTCCCCTCTTAATAGTGGATCACCACCTTCTTCCGTATTGATTTTTGAATAGTCAAAATTCATATTATAGAAGTTAACACTTGTACCGAAAGAGAACTGGTCTTTTCTGTCTCCTTCACTACTTAGCGGAATAAAATATGAAGCACCAGCCGTGATACCACCCGCAGAGATCGGTCCGTTACTGTCTCTGAATACGGAAATACCAGCACCTACTCTATCAAAGATATTCGCATTAATCCCGATTGACTGAACATTAGGAGAATTACTGAATTTTGAAAATTGTTGTTGATAATTGGCGTTGAGCTGTACGTAATCTGTTTTTCCGTATTGAGCTGGGTTGAACAGGAACTCACCATCCAAAAGATATTGCTGATAGTATGGTAGTGATTCTTGTGCTTTGTATGCATTTGACAAAAGAGCTAAACATACGATAGCATATAGTTTTCTCATAACAAATCTTGATTTCAATTCAACAAATATAAAAAAATTCTCAATATATTTTTAGTTTTCTAAATAATTTCTCCATTTTTTTACAGCATCCGCCATATCTTTGGGCATTGGGCTTTCAAAATATAATTCCTTTTTTGTGGTTGGGTGTATAAATCCAAGGGTATGGGCATGAAGGGCATGTCTTGGCAAAATTTCAAAAACATTTTTAATAAATTGCTTGTATTTCGGAAGATTTATCCCTCTTAAAGGCGTATGTCCTTCATATCTTTCGTCATTAAACAAAGTATGCCCGATATGTCTGAAATGTGCCCTGATCTGATGTGTTCTTCCGGTCTCAAGTTTACATTCCACCCAGGTCATATATTTGAATCTTTCAAGGACTTTATAATGTGTCACTGCATGTTTCCCCTGGCTGCCATCTTCATAAACAGACATCTGCATTCTGTTTTTAGGATGCCTTCCGATATGACCTCTGATGGTTCCCTCTTCATCCTGCATATTTCCCCACACAAAAGCCCAGTACAGTCTTTTCGTAGTTCGGTTAAAGAACTGTTTTGCAAGGAAGCTCAATGCATATTCATTCTTGGCGATCACCAGTAGTCCTGAGGTATCTTTATCAATCCTGTGAACCAATCCTACCCTGTCAAGATCAGATTTCTCCCCGTTCTTTTCAAAATGAAAAGCCAGTGCATTCACCAATGTTCCGTCCCAGTTTCCGAATCCGGGGTGTACCACCATTCCAGCTTCCTTATCCACAACAACAAGGTCATCATCTTCATAAACGATATTCACCGGAATATCTTGTGGAATAATAACATTCTCTCTAGGAGGGTGGGTAAGCAGTACAGAAATCTGATCTCCCGGTTTTACCCGGTAATTCTGCTTTACTGCAGTTCCGTTCACTATCACATTTCCGGCTCTGCAGGTCTGTGAAATTTTATTTCTTGAAGAATTCTGCCTGTATATTAATAGGAACTTATCTATTCTTAAGGGTTCCTGCTTGCTGTCAACAGTGATATTAAGATGCTCATACAAACCTTTATTTTCCTCGTCAATATCGATATTTTCGATACTGTTGGAATCTAACAATTCTTCATCTAAAAAATCTTCGTTATCTTCTGACATTGTTTTATTTTTTTTTTACACAAAAGGCCTCAACATTTTGCAGTTGAAGCCTCTGTTTATTTATAATAATTTTATATTAATCTATTTGCACTTTAGCTTTTTTAGGCTTTTGAGCAGGCTGCTGTGTCGTTGCTGAAGCAGCCGGTTTCGCTGTACTTCCAGCTGAAGGAGTAGTGGTAGAAGTTTTAGGCTTCTCTGTATTTTGACCTGCAGGTTTAGAAGTTGTAGTCTGAGGCTTTGGAGTCTCAGTTTTCGGTACTTCTGGTTTTGGAGTTTCTCTTTTAGGAGCAGAAGCCGGTACAACCGGAGCGTCATAACTTGGCTCACTGTGTACTTCTTCATATCGGACCGGAGGAAGTGAAGTATCCACTTTCATACGATAGATAGAATTCAACTGCTCTACTTTTGCTCTTAATTCTGCCGGAGTTTTCTTACTTGCCCAAAGGTCGATCTGCATTCCCTGATCACGAACATCTCCGGAGGCAGGATCCTGATAATAGATAATATCAGACTCATCTTTGCCTCCGTCTTCATGATCTACCAATCCTACTTCAAACATACTCCTGGCAATTACAGCTCTCGCTTCTTTTACCGTAAGTCCAACTACATTAGGAATGGAAATATTTCTCATAGGCCCGGAACCAACCACTACATCAATCGTTGAGAATCTTGGTAAGCGGGTACCCGGATTTACAGCATTTCCTTTATATAATATTCTTAAAAGAGCGTCCTTCTGAATACTAGGTTCATAAATCGTATCACCAATTTTAAGACCTACCTGATCCAGTCTCTGGAATGCCAGTCCGGAATATTTATTGATTACATTAGGAACCGCAATAGGAGCCCATGTTCTTGGATTTACCTTAAGTGTTATCGTTCTTCCGTCTTTTACACGGGAACCTGGCGCAGGATATACCTGTAACACCTGGAATGGTCTGTATTTAGGATCGTAATTGGCACTGTCTACTTCATATTCCAGCCCTGTATCATCTAAAATTTTAACGGCATCATGTACCGATTTATTTACAATATTGGGAACAGGAATTTCCTGACCGTGATTCGTATGGTACTCCAACCAGCGAAACGTAAGCCATACAAGACCCACGAAAATACCGATGGCTACTACTAAATTCAGTAAAACTTTCCAATTGAAAAGTGATTTAAGCATACTTAAAAATACTTTAATTATAACCGCAAATATAGCTAATAATTTTAGAATGGACTTTTTATTTAACACAATTCATTTTTGATTTTAAAATTTGCTGATTTCCCATATTGCATTGCATAAAATGATTAAATTTGCCTTAATTGATACTATATGGTTATGAACAAAAAAAGTGTTGCCGTAGTTATGGGAGGCTATTCTGATGAATACGTCGTTTCCTTAAAAAGCGGACAATTGATTTATGATTCTTTAGACAGAAATCTCTATGACGTATATAAAGTAATAGTTCTTAAAGATGAGTGGTATTTTTTAGGTGAAAATGACAAAAAATATCCCATCAACAGAGGAGATTTTTCGGTGACTTTAGATAATGAAGAAGTCTTAAAATTTGATGTTTGTTTTAATATCATCCACGGAACTCCGGGAGAGAACGGAATTCTTCAGGCATACTGGGATGCCATTGGACAAAAATATACCGGGTGTGATTTTTACCAGAGCGCCCTTACTTTCAATAAAAAAGACACCCTTGCTGTATTATCAAAATACGGAATTCCATCTGCTAAAAGTATTTATTTAAGAAAAGGTGAAGACATCAATGTGGATGAAATTGTAGCAGAACTGAATCTTCCTTTATTTGTAAAACCCAACCAATCAGGATCTTCTCTCGGTATTTCCAAAGTAAAAGAAAAATCAGAACTCATTGCTGCTACTGAAATTGCATTCAAAGAAGATAATGAAATTCTGATTGAAAGCTTCCTTGACGGGATGGAAGTTTCCGTAGGCGTTATTGATTTCAAAGGTGAAACCATTGTTTTAGGAATTACAGAAATTGTTCCTACCAATGAGTTCTTCGATTATGAAGCAAAATACGAAGGGGCATCTGAAGAAATTACGCCTGCAAGAATTGACGAGGAAACTACAAAAAGAGTGGAAGAAATCGCCAAAAGAGCTTACAATTCATTAGGAATGAGTGGCTTTTCAAGAAGTGAATTCATACTCATGAACGGGATTCCTTATATGCTTGAAATGAATACCAATCCGGGATTCTCTCCTGCAAGTATTCTTCCTCAGCAGGCAAAACATTACGGAATTTCCATTATGGATCTTTGCGGAAATGAAGTTGAAAAAGCACTTAATAAATAAAATAGAAGTTAGAAATTAGAGGTTAGAAACGAAATAAACATAAAGCTTTTAACTGATAATTCAAAATTCAAAATCATAACTCGTACAACATGAAAATTGCTGTTTTCCCAGGGTCTTTTGACCCGATTACATTAGGACATTATGACATTATAGAAAGAGCGGCACCGCTTTTTGATAAATTAATCATTGCAATCGGACAGAATTCTCAGAAAAAATATATGTTTCCTCTTGAAAAAAGAAAGGAATTTATCCAAAACTCCTTAGCAGAATTCCCCAATGTGGAAGTAGATTCATTCGAAGGCTTAACAGTAGATTACTGCTTTGAAAAAAATGCTCAGTATATCATCAGAGGATTGAGAAACCCTGCCGATTTTGAATTCGAAAAAGCGATTGCCCATACCAACAGAACTTTAGCTCACAAAAAACTGGAAACAGTATTCTTACTGACTTCTTCAGGAAAATCTTTCATCAGCAGCAGCATTGTAAGGGAAATCATCACCCACGGCGGCGAATATGAACTGATGGTTCCGGACTCTGTGAGAGTGGAGAGATAAAAAAATATAATTAATGAGCGATAAATGATAATTGATATAATGGCCAAGAATTTGCTTAAGCAGAAATCATTCATCAATTATCATTCATCAATTATCATTTATCAACAATCATTTATAATTATATATGCACGAACAGTTCAATTTTGCCATAGAAGTCCTGGGGACCATTGCCTTTTCCATGTCCGGAAGTTTCGCAGCAATGCAGAAACGGCTTGATCCGTTCGGGGTGCTTATTATTGCATTTGTAACTTCTGTGGGAGGAGGAACGGTAAGAGATTTATTACTGGACATACCGGTATTCTGGATGCATGATATTCTGATGTGTACCTTGATTCTGGTGACCAGTATATTTTCAATGATATTCAAATCTCTTGAGAAAAACTTTAAAGTAACTTTATTTATCTTCGACAGCTTCGGGCTTGGCCTGTTCACCATAATCGGTGTACAGAAAGGACTAAACGCAGGAATCCATCCTATGATCTGTATTGCATTGGGAACCATTACAGGCTGTTTCGGAGGGATCATCCGGGATATACTGCTCAACAGAATTCCATTAATTTTCAGAAAGGAAATTTACGCCACAGCATGTATCGTAGGCGGAGCAGCATTTTTATTGATGACCAGATATACAATGCTTTCCTATACTTTTATACAGATCTTCACTATTTTACTCATCGTTGCTATTCGAACATTTGCGGTAAAATACCATTGGCAGATACCTAAGTTTTATGGGTATGATCAGAACTCGGAAATGTAACCTTGTGAAACGATTACCTCTTACCATTCTTTCATTTTCTTTATTCTCCTGCCAACACGAGAGTCAATTTGATCTGAATAAAGATCTTTATCACTTTTCCGAAAGAATGGAAAACGGAGATACTGTTAAGATCATGACTGATCTTTCAGCCTGCATGTTCTTCGCATCTGAAACTTATACTTTTACCAAGCAGCATGACACTCTCTTTCTGGAGAAATACTCTGAAATAACATCATATGGTAAAACGACCCAAACTTTACCTAAAATACCTTACAAAGTAAAAGCAAGCAATCCTTTGTCTTTTGAAAATTATCTTAAATTTCTGAACAAAGAAGATAAACCGCATGAGAAAGGAGATTTTCCTTTGGTTACTGTAACCTATAAAAAACAAAATCGGAAATTTTATGATGACGGACTCCAAGATAAATTTATGAAGCATGATAGTTTGTTTGCCGTTAAGGAAAACATTTACCCAAAAGACCCATTTTTTAAACAGGAAGCACCACCACCGCCTACAATCATAAAAAACAAAAAGTCCTGAAAAATCAGGACTTTTTATAGTATATGTTAGGTTGACTAGAAGAATTTTCCTCTGTTTCTCATATTCGGGTTATGCATATGCTTCTGCATGGTCGGCATTTTCAACTGATCTTTCATCATTTTGATCTGATCGGTCATCATTCCAGCACTGTCCAGTCTTTTTGCTTCTTCCAGTAATTTCTGCCCTTCCTGTTTTCTTCCTTTGGAAATAGCGGCTGCCGCAAGATTCAAAGTAGCCATTGCTCTGTCATGCTTCATATTCAAACCATACTCCAACGCTTTCTTCATGAAAGGTTCTACTTTAGCAGGGTGGTCCTGAGCTTGTGTCAATCCTGATAAATAGTGAAAATATCCGTATTGAGTTTTATGAAGCTGAGTTTTATAATCTGTAATTTTTGACAGCCATTCTCCGGCTTTCTCCATATTTTGCTTTCTCAATTGCCAGAATGCCAATAGAATATATTCATTTTTAAAGAATAGTAAAATCGGAAATGCAGCCAATAGGAAAACAACAATACCCCACCCAAGATTTCTCGTGAAGAACATCATATAAAGTCCCAGTAAAATAAGGACTGCTGCTACTGCAATTTTTATGTATTTATTCATTATTAAATTTTAGAAGTGCAAAGATAATAAATTTAAGGCTTAAAGTTCAAAAAGTCAATGGTGAATGGTCAATTCGCTGCGTTTGTTAATTTTGTAACTGCGGAAAATTCACGATTCCCTTTACGAAGCAAAAATTCACTATTGACCTCTATGCTTCTTTGTTAATTTTTTCAAACGTCTGGAAACAAAAATCATAACCATTCTTCTCATCTTTCTCATGGCAGATTTCATTGGTCATTTTCCAGATTTTCGGATCTATTTTAGGAAAGAAAGTATCAGCATGAAGGTCCGCTTTCACCAAAGTAACTTCAAGCCTGTCCACAACATCCATAGTCTGTTCGTAGATATTTCCGCCACCGATAATGAAAACTTCCTCATCAATCTTTTTAGCAAATTTCAACGCTTCTTTGATGCTTCCTACGATAAGAATTCCTTCTTCAAACCAGTCTTTCTTTCTTGACACAACAATATTGGTACGGTTCGGAAGAGCTTTTCCAATACTTTCATATGTTTTTCTGCCCATAATCACAGGATGCCCGGAAGTAATATCTTTAAAATGTTTCAAATCTTTGGGAAGATGCCAAAGCAACTGGTTTTCAAAACCAATTTCATTTTTCTCTCCCATTGCCACCACTATTGTTGTCATTCAAATAATTTTTTACAAAATTAGCACATAATTTGTATATTTGGTTAGCACAAAAAATTTAAAAAAATAAACTATGAAAAATAAAGGATGTCTGGGTGCAGGAACCATCGGTATTGCCCTTCTTATTATTGTTGCTGTTCTTTTCTTCTGGGGAAAAAGCGGATACAACAGATTTGTAGAAAAAGAACAGACTGTAAATGCAAAATGGTCTAATGTAGAGACCGTTTATCAGAAAAGAGCCAATCTTATTCCTAATCTGGAAAGAACCGTAAAATCCTATTCAAAATTTGAACAGGAAACTTTAACACAAGTTGTGGAAGCTCGTTCCAAAGCGACTTCTATCAATATTGACCCTACAAATATGACAGAAGCTGATCTGGCTAAATTCCAGGCAGCACAGGGAGAATTATCGGGTGCATTAAGCAGATTGATGGCCGTGGTAGAATCTTATCCTAACCTAAAAGCAGACCAGCAGTATATCAACTTCCAGAGAGAGTACACTGCTATTGAGAACAGCATCAGAACTGAGACGGTTTATTATAACGATGCTGCAAAGGATTACAATACTTCCATCAAGACTTTCCCGAATAATATTCTGGCGAATTTCACCAACTTTAAAGAAAAACCTTATTTCAAAGCTGACGCAGGTGCTCAGAAAGCCCCTGAAGTATTCAAATAATAATGGGTAATTTCCTAACAAATCAACAGATCGCTTCCCTTGTGGAAGCGATTCAGTCTGCGGAAGATCATTCTACAGGAGAGATCAGGGTACATATTGATTCCAATACGGAAACCCGTGATGCCAGAACAGCATTTGATGTTTTCAAGAAGCTTGATATGGATAAAACTGCTGAAAGAAACGCAGTGCTTTTCCATGTCAATTTTGAACAAAAATATCTTACCATTATCGGAGATATCGGAATTCATGAAAAAGTAAAACAGTCTTACTGGGATCATCTTCACGATTATATCACCGCTGAATTTGCCAAAGGAAATTATTATAAGGCGCTGAAAAGTGCCATCCTGGAAACGGGACTTGAACTCAAAAAACATTTTCCTGTAAAAGGAGAAAACCCAAACCAACTTCCAAATGAAATTACGTTCTCTTAAAATAGTATTTTCATTTTTACTACTTTGCTTTTACACTTTTGTATCAGCACAGTACACCATTCCCGAAAAACCCTCGGTACTTTACCCTGTTTTTGATGAAGCCGGATTACTTTCCCAGCAGGAAAAAGATGCACTTAACAATAAACTGATCAAGTTTGCAGATTCTACCTCAACGGAAATTGAAGTAGTGATCATCCGTTCCACCAAAGGAGAAGATGTGAATTTTCTGGCAACCATGTTTGGGGAAAAATGGAAAATCGGAAAAAAAGGTGTTGATAACGGAGTGGTTTTCCTTATCGCGACAGAAGACAGAACCATGTCTATCCAACAAGGACGCGCTGTAGAGCAATACCTTACCGCTTCAGTAGCAGGACAAATCTTAGATTACATCGTTACTCCAAAGTTCAAGAAAGGACTTTGGTATGAAGGCATCAACGGTGGAACCTCAGCGATTATGGAAGCTGTTGAGGGAAAATTCAAACCTGTAGCCACCACAGCTCCTTCCGGTAATGGAAGTGCTTTTAAAGTTCTTATCATTGCTTTTATTATTTTCATCATCATTGCTATCCTATTTGGTAGCAGAGGTGGCGGACGTGGTGGAAACAATGACGACGATGATGATGTCATCATTACCAGAAGAGGACGCAGAAACTATCCTGGAGGTTTTTTCCCATTCCCTGGAAGCTTCGGAGGCGGAGGATTTGGTGGTGGAAGTTCCGGAGGAGGCGGAGGCGGATTCGGAGGCTTCGGAGGTGGTGGAAGCTTTGGAGGCGGTGGCGCATCCGGAGGATGGTAAATAAAGAAACAATTTTAAATTATATAAAAATCAGATCATCACGATCTGATTTTTTTATTTAAAAACATAAAATAATGCCAATTCTTTAACTTTTATTAATATTAAATTGATATTTAGATAGTAAAAAATTAATAAAACCTCATAAAAACCACCTTTTATTCAATATTTTTTTATTATATTTACTGAAAACAGGATTATGAAGAAGACGCTGGTAGTATTTGCACACCCTTATCTGGAGCATTCCAATTCGAATGTAGAGCTCATCAATTTCTACGTTCGCCACCAGCATTATACCCTGAGAGATCTTTACGAAGAATATCCTGACTTTCATATCGCTGCTTTCCGGGAAAGAAAACGTCTTAAAAACTATGAACGTTTTGTTTTCCAGTTTCCCCTGATATGGTTCGGAATGCCACCGCTTCTCAGATTATGGATTGATGAAGTTTTCGACAGAGACTGGCTGAAAGAGGGCGAACATAATCCACTCGAAGGAAAAGAAGTCTATATTCTGGTAACCACAGGCGGAAAAGAAAGATCTTTCAGTAAAACCGGCACTTATCAATACACCATAGATGAACTGATCAGCGGGCTTATCGTTTCATTAAGGGTTTTCAAAGCAGATATTAAGCATATTAAAATTGTATACGAAGCCAACAAGCTCTCTAAAAAAGAAATCATTTTACATAAAAAAGAATTTACAGAACTACTCAATCAATAGCATATGGAATCCAGCTTAGCGATGAACACATTAATTTTCCTCGGTGTAGCCATCATCATGGTTCCTTTGGCAAGAAAACTAGGGTTAAGTTCTGTAATCGGCTATATTTTAGGAGGAATCATTATAGGTCCTTATGTCCTTAAACTTACAGGAAACAACGTCAATGATATTATGCATGCCAGCGAATTTGGCGTTATAATGCTTTTATTTTTGGTAGGTTTGGAACTGGAACCCCGCAAATTCTGGGAGATGCGAAAGAAAATAATGGGATTGGGACTTTCACAGATGGCACTTACGATTCTCTTGCTTTTCTTAGTATTCACAAGTGTAGGTTGGAGAGTAGACAAAGCGATTGCCATTGCCATGTGTTTCGCGCTATCTTCTACAGCAATTGTCCTCCAGACCTTACAGGAGAAGAATAATCTCAAGACTACTGCGGGAGAAGCTTCATTCTCCACCTTGTTATTTCAGGATATTTCTGTGATTCCTATTTTGGCGATATTGCCTATTCTGGCCAATTATAAAGCCAAGCATCATGATAATGAAATCCAGATTCTGATCCAAAAACTGCCGGAATGGCTTCAGGCCGGAACGGTAATTTTTGGAGTAGCATTATTGATTCTACTCGGAAGATATGTATTTGTTCCTTTTCTGCGCTATGTTTCAAAATCGGGAATGTCAGAGCTATTGACAGCTTCTTCATTATTTCTGGTTATTGGGGTTTCGGAACTGATGGTGGTGATCGGCCTTTCACCTGCTTTGGGAGCTTTCCTTGCAGGAGTAATGCTTGCCAACAGTGAATTCCGTCATGAGCTGGAAGCGCAGATTGATCCTTTCAAAGGACTGTTACTGGCTGTTTTCTTCGTGAGTGTGGGATCAACTATCAATTTTAATATTATCCAGAAAGATCCTTTATTTATCTTCAGTACTGTTTTTGCTGTGCTGGCTGTAAAATTTATTGTCTTATATGCTATTGGAAAGTTTTTCAGGATAGATACTTCCCAAAGTCTTTTTTATGCATTTGCCCTTTCACAGGTGGGAGAATTTGCATTTGTACTGCTTAACTATGCTTCGGATCTTTATCTTTTAGGGCCGGAGATGAATGCACAGATGATGGCTGTCACTGCCATTACAATGTGTATCACTCCTGTTCTCCTAATCATCAATGACAAGTTTATTACTCCCAAATTTATTACAGAAATCCCTGAGGAAGAACATGATTATAATATTCTCGACAGCAATGTTAGTCAAAAGAAAATTATCATTGTAGGTTTTGGGCACTTTGGAAGCACCGTTGGACGTCTTTTAAAAGCCAATAAAATACCCGCTACCGTTTTGGATCGTGATTCTGATCGTGTTAAATTGCTCAGAAGCTATGGTTTTAAAGTCTATTATGGAGATGCCACCCGAATACCTATTTTAAGAGCCGCAGGAATTGAAGATGCTGAAATTCTGGTTTTATGTCTGGATGATTCCGATGATAACAAATTCATTGCAGAACTTGTGCGGGAACATTATCCCAAAGTGAAAATTTTTGTAAGAGCGAAAAACAGGATCGATGCTTATGATTATCTAAACAATGGAGTTAATCATATCTACCGCGAAACATTGGGAACAGCGGTGGATATGGCGGTGGATGTACTTCATGAAACAGGAATGAGGAAATATGCCGCAAGACGTCTTGGGCAAAGATTTATGGCTATTGATAAAGCTTCTGTGAGAAAACTTGCAAAAATGAAGGAAAATAATGATGACATTACTCTATTTACCACAAAAGAAATGCTCCAAAGGGAGGAGGAATTGTTAGCGTATGATAATCTTAATTTTGATAATAAAAACTGGGAAGATTCCTCATCCGCCGATGAAGAAGATGAGGATGAATCCCAGAATTAGTTTATTGGATATTTACACTTCCACCACTGCTTTCCTCTTTGCTCACGCTCTTAAGCTCTCCTTTTTTAGAAATATCCACACTTCCACCGGATGAAGCGCCTGCTTTCACACTGGAAACAGCACTTATATGAATACTTGCTCCACTGGAAGCATCTGCTTCTACCTCATCAGCAATAACATTTTTAGCGGAAATACTGCTTCCTGAAGAGGCACTTACATCTGCTTTTTTTGCTTTTCCTGAAAGGTCAAGTGTTGATCCTGATGAAGATTCAATGTTAAGGTTTACTGCCCAGACTTTCCCATCGAAACTGCTGCTGCTGCTTACATTGATATCCATATCATTAGCCTCCAGATCTCCGGAAATACTTCCTGCACTGGATGCTTCGATCTCTGTTTTCTCCTGAGTAAATTTATCTTTCACAATGATTCTCGCAGCCGAATCCGCAACAAGTTTACTAAAATCTTTTGTATAAATTTTAGCTGTCACTTTGCTGATGTTCATCACTCTGATCCCCGGCTTATAATGAATGTGCAGTTTTCCGCCATCATTATCTACAAGAATTTCATTGATGATGCTTTGAGGTGCAGAAATTTCTACTTTTTCTGTTTCAGATTTTATAACTTCTGCTTCAATGGCCTGTGAAACCTTAATTTCATCAAAATCTCCATTAAATTCTTTATGCTGTATCGGGCCGCTTTCCTTGCTCACTACTTTCTCTACCCAATTACCATTGTCTCCTTCCCTGTTTCTGTTCTCATGTTTATCATTACACGAGGCTAAAGCCACTAAGGCTGAAAAAATAAATAAAGTACTTGTTTTCATGCTTATTCCTTTTGTTAATTTTTTTGTGGATATCTTTATTTAAATAACAACTAATTTATAAAAAATATTACATTACATTTGAAAATACTGTAATGGTCTTCAAGAGAGATTTTTTGGAAAGACTTTTCACCTCTGAAGGTACTTAACTGATTCATTGTGCAATACCCACAAAATGACGTAAAAAAATACGTTCGCCAAAATACATTCTATGATACAAGTTTTTAATATCTTTATGCTTTAATAACAACTATATTTATGAAGAATATTTCATCGGTATTATTAATTTCTGCCTTGGCGTTCAATCAATCTTGTACTACAATGAAACAGACCGATATTCAACAGGAGCTTCCTGCACCTGATCCCTCTTTATCTTCAAATCCTTTTATGAAGAAGAGCAAGCTTCAGTACGAAGCTCCGGAGTTTGACAAAATCAAAAATGAACACTTCAAACCTGCTTTTAACTATGGTTTAAAGCAACATGAAGCTGAAATTATGAAAATTGCCAACAATCCGGCTGCTCCTACTTTTGAAAATACCATCGTTGCATTGGAAAAAAGTGGTGAGGTACTGAGAAGAGCACAAATTGTATTTTCAAATCTTACAAGTGCTAATACCAACCCTACTTTGCAGGCTTTGGATGAAGAATATGCCCCTATTTTTGCCGCACATTCTGATAAACTGTACCTGAATGAAAATCTTTACAAAAGAATACAATCCATCAAAGAAGATGGTCTTGATTCTGAAAGCAAAAGACTGGTACAATATTATAAGCAGAATTTTGAAATCGCAGGTGCTAATCTTTCTGCAGCGGATAAAGAAAAATTAAAGCAGCTCAATCAGGAACTGGCTTCTCTGTCTACACAGTATTCCAATAAATTGCTGGAAGCAAGAAAACAGGGAGGTGTATTTTTCTCTGATGCGAAAGAGCTTGACGGACTTTCTGCAGATGAAATTGCAGCAGCAGCATCTGATGCCAAAACAGCAGGACAACCAGGAAAATATCTTCTGGCTTTACAAAATATAACCCAACAGCCTCTTTTACAAAATTTAAAGAACAGAGCTACCAGAGAAAAGCTATTTAAAGCTTCATGGACCAGAGCTGAGAAAGGAGATGCCAACGATACAAGATCTACCATAGAGCAGCTTGCTAAACTGAGATTGAAGAAAGCACAGATCTTGGGAAAGAAAAACTTCGCTGAGTGGAAACTTCAGGATCAGATGGCAAAAACCCCTGAAGCTGCTACTAAACTGATGAATCAAATCGCTACTCCTGCAGTGGAAACAGCAAGACGTGAAGCAAAAGATATACAGGATCTTATTGATCAGCAGAAAGGAGGTTTCAAAGTAGAGCCTTGGGACTGGAATTTTTATGCTGAACAGGTAAGAAAAGCGAAGTTTGATCTTGATGAAAGCGAAATAAAACCTTATTTTGAAATTACAACGGTTCTTGAAAAAGGAGTTTTCTTTGCCGCTGAAAAATTCTACGGACTGACTTTTAAAAAGAGAACTGATCTTCCTGTTTACCATCCTGATGTAGTAACCTATGAGGTTTTCGATCATGATGGAAAATCTATTGCCATCTACTATCTGGATTTCTATACAAGGGATTCTAAAAACGGTGGTGCATGGATGAGTAATTTTGTAGAACAGTCTTATTTATTGGGAACAAAACCTGTAATCGTTAACTGCTACAACTATCAAAAACCGGCTCCGGGGAAACCTTCATTAATCAGTTATGATGATGTTTCCACCATCTTCCATGAATTTGGTCACTCCATTCACGGAATGTTTGCCAGCCAGAAATACCCTTCACTTTCGGGAACGAATGTACCGAGAGACTTCGTGGAATTCCCATCCCAGATTAATGAACACTGGGCTTTAGATCCTGTTGTTCTGAAGAATTATGCAGTACATTATGAAACAAAACAGTCTATTCCGCAGGCTTTGGTAGACAAGATTAAAAAAGCATCTACTTTCAATCAGGGTTATATGACTACTGAATTGGTTTCTGCTGCTGAGCTTGATATGGATTGGCATACAGTAAGCAATGACAGTCAGTTTATTCCTGTTTTAGACTTTGAAAAGCAATCTTTGGCCAGCCATGGATTCAATCTGGCAACGGTTCCGCCAAGATATCACACTCCTTATTTTGCTCACATCTGGGGAGGTGGATATTCTGCAGGATATTATGCTTATTTATGGTCTGAAACTTTGGATAATGACGCATGGGAATGGATCAGTAAAAATGGAGGATTAACCAGAGAAAACGGTGACCGTTTCAGAAAATATATTCTTTCCGTAGGAAATTCTGTAGACCTGAACCAGGCATTCAGAGATTTTACGGGACACGATCCGGATATCAAGCCTTTATTGAGAAGCAGAGGGTTTATTAAATAAATTAACGGGAAGCATTCTTTAACTAGAGTGCTTCTTTTTTATGTTTCGGCTAAAGCCATGGATTTTTATTTGCTTATTTTTTAACGGGCTAAAGCCCGTTTCTATTGATATTCATTATTTTTGCATTTCAAATTTTAAATGTAATATATGAACTGTCCATGCTGTTCAGGAAAATCCTACGAGGAATGCTGTAAACCTTATCATACGGGAGAAAAATATGCTCCAACGGCTGAGGCTCTGATGCGTTCACGATTCTCTGCTTTTGCCATTCCGAATGGTGAATACCTGATGGAGACGACCCTTCCCGGAAAAAGAAAATACCATAATAAAAAAGACTTACAGGAATGGGGAGAAATTAACCAATGGACAAAACTGGAAATCATCCGTACTCCGGCTTTAAATCATGTAGAATTTAAGGCTTATTATACGGATCAGGAGGGTCATCAGCAGGTTCATCATGAGTTTTCTGTTTTTCAGAAAATGCATGAACGCTGGTATTATGTTTCCGGAGAATTTTTGGATTAACAAACAGGTTGAAGAAATGTAATGCAGACAATGCTTTGCGTAGAACCACCCCGTCAAAAATTCATAGAATTTTTGACACCCCTCCGGAAGAATGCCAAGCATTCAATAACTATTTGTACCTTAAATAAAAATAAGCCAAAGATAATTCTTTGGCTTATTTTGTATCATGTATATACTATATTATCCGACTTTTTCGGACATTTATTTTTTTAGTGAGCTTCGTTTCCGTCAACTCCGTGAGCGTGGCCATGTGCCAATTCTTCTTCTGTTGCAGGACGGGTGTTTAAAACTTCCACCTGGAAATCTAAGACTTTACCTGCCATTGGGTGGTTAAGGTCTGCTACTACAACTTCCGGAGTAATTTCTACTACAAAAGCCTGGAAGTTATTCCCTTGGTTATCTGATAAAGGTAAAATAGCTCCTACAGGTGGAAGTCCTGATTCGTTGAACATTTCCACAGGTAATTGTGCAATAGCATCCGGTTGTCTTTCACCATAAGCTTCCTCAGGCTGAATTGTAAAGGCAGCTGTATCTCCAGCTTTCAAACCAAGGATATTTTGTTCAAATTTTGGAATCATCATTCCCACACCATACAAAAATGTAAGCGGATTTTCTGTTGTTGTTTCTTCTACAAGAATCTTACTTCCATCTGGTTCGATAGTGTGAAGTATATACTTTACAGCTACAACGTGATTGTTTTCGATTGTCATATTTTTTCTTTTTTTCGTGATGTTGTTTCACGATTAATGGTACAAATATACTCTTTTTGAAATGATTCAGTGAACCTGGAAGCCGGGGGATGGAAGAAGGAAGCTATGAAAGGCATAAAGAAAGACAGATCTTCTTTTTTAGCCTTTATTTTTTTTACCCTCCTCTCTCTTTTTCTGTCTTAGGACAAAAAGATACAGGCTTTCTACTTTTGTTCTTGCCCACGGTGTTTTCCGCAGAAATTTCAGGGAAGAGTTTATACTTGGGTTGTCTGTAAAACATTTTATATTGATCTGTTCGCCAAGCCTTTCAAAACCTTGATAGTATTCTACAAGTTCTTCAAGGATAGCATCCAGTCTTTTTCCGTGTAAAGGATCTTTGGACTGTTGTTCCATCTTTTTTTTACAAAATTAATTTATTATAAGTTTATATAAAAATCCACATCCCTCTTCCCTTTTTGTTTCTTATTTTTGAAGAAGCTATTTTTTATCCATAAAAATTATCTGCTATACAAAACATGAGCAAAAATAACGAAGCAAACAGGAAGAAAAATAAAAAGAAAATTGATCAGAAAAAACGTAAAATTCAAAATGCAGAATCAGAACGGAAAGCAAGATTAAAACAGATCCGGGAAGATTTCAAAGCCAGAGAAGCTGACAATAAGCTATAAATTGTTTTTATCTGATTAAGGGAAACCTTATTTTTTAAAATGAAGTATTCTCTATATTTACATTGTAATACCTGCAAATAATTCTCTACCCAACAAGTTGAAAATTATGTTGCATATACTCTTTTTAATTCTCAAATTTAAATTATGAAAATCCTCCACACTGCCGACTGGCATTTGGGTAAACGCCTCGACCGTTTTTCAAGACTGGAAGAACAGGTTCTGGTGATGAATGAAATTGTTCAGATTGCTGACGAACAAAACGTGGATCTGGTTTTAATTGCCGGTGATCTCTTTGATAATTTCAATCCAGGTGTAGAGGCTGCTGAACTTTTTTATAAAACCTTAAAACGTTTATCCCTGAACGGAAAACGCCCTGTGATTGCTATTTCCGGTAATCATGATTCTCCCAGCTTAATCGATGCTCCTGATCCTCTGGCAAGGGAATGCGGAATTATTTTAATAGGCCATCCCAAAGCGGAAATCATACCTTTTGATACAGAATATTTCAACATCACCCATTCCAAAGAGGGTTTTATAGAGCTGAAAATTGAGGGGATAAATTTTCCGGTAAGAATTCTCCACACGCCTTTTGCGAATGAAATCCGGTTAAAGGAATATTTTGGTGAAAATAAAGAAGAAGAAATCAACAAGGTTCTTTCACAGACATGGAAAAATCTTGCGGATCAGTTCTGTGATGATACCGGAGTGAATCTTCTGACGGCTCATTTGTACATGAATAAAAGAGGTGCGGAAATTCTGGAAGAGCCGGAAGGAGAAAAACCGATTAAGATTGGGAATGCAGATCTGATTTTTTCTGACAGTATTCCTGAGCAGATTCAGTATACGGCATTAGGCCACCTTCACGGTTTTCAGAATATCGGAACCAAGGAAAAGCCTGTTATTTATTCATCTTCTCCTCTGTGCTACAGTTTCAGTGAAGCCGGACAAAAGAAGTATGTTTCCATTATTGATGCAGAACCTGGAAAAGCAGTTTCCTACGAGAAGAAACTCTTGCAAAGCGGCAGAGCTTTGGTCAGAAAAACATTTACCTCCATTGAAGATACCGTACAATGGCTGGGTGAAAATCCCAATACATTTATTGAACTTACGCTGGAAAGTGAAACTTTTTTAACAGCTGATGAAAGAAGGTTAATTTATCAGTCTCACAACGGAATTGTTCACCTTATTCCAAAAGTCAGAAATCTGGAATTGGGAGAAAACCCAACCCATGAAATCAATTTAAGTCAGGATATTGATATCCTGTTCAGAGATTATTTTAAATCTAAAAATGGCGGGCAGGAAGCCAATGAAGAACTGATGAATTTGTTTAACGAAATTTTAAATGCATAAGCTATGATCCCTGTACAATTAACGATCGAAGGACTTTACTCGTATCAGGAGCGCCAGACTATTGATTTCAGAAATCTTACCGAAGCAGGTCTGTTTGGGATTTTCGGGGCGGTGGGTTCCGGAAAATCTTCGGTTCTGGAAGCTATTTCGTTTGCTTTATATGGAGAAACGGAACGTCTGAACATGCGTGATAAAAGGGCTTATAACATGATGAATTTAAAATCAAACAGTTCTTATATAGAATTTGATTTTGTGAATTATGAGAATAAACTTTTCCGGGCTGCCCGTGATTTTAAGCGGAATTCCAAAAAATTCGAAGAAGTAAAGCCTAATGCGGTTACATTTTATGAAAATATCAATGGCAAATGGCTTCCTTTGGATCACTCCAATGCAGAATCTATTATTGGGTTGAGCTATTCCAACTTCAAAAGAACCATCATTATTCCGCAGGGACAGTTCAAAGAATTCCTTGAATTGGGTGCTGCAGAGAGAACAAATATGATGAAGGAGATCTTTAATCTTCAAAAATTTGACCTTCAGAACAACGTTTCTGCACTTAATGTAAGGAACAGATCTGAACTGGATCAGCTGGAAGGACAGTTAAAAGGGTTTGAAGAAATCAATGAAGAGAAAATTAAACTTCAGAAAGAACAGTTGGCTGAAGAGCAGAAACTCCTCTCAGAATCCAATGAAAAACTGGAGAAGGTTTCCCAAACGTATCAACAGCTGAAAAACTTAAAAAGCGACTTTGACAGTTTACAGCAGAATAAGGAAAAATTCAGCAAACTTTCTGAAGAAAAGCCCCAGATGGATGCTCTAGAAGCACAGGCAGAATTATACGACCGTACTTTCAGGCTTTTCAAGCCTTTAATTATTGAGAAAGATAAACTCTCAAAAGAGATTGCTGCGAAACAAAACGAAAAAGAACAGCAAATTAAAGCATGGCAGGAAACTGAAAAGACTTTTACGATCGTAAAGGAACAGCTTACGGCTCTTGAACCACAGTTTAAAGCATTAGAACAATCCAGAATTCAGGAAAATGATCTGAGCCTCATCATTCAGATCCTGAAATTTTCTGAAGAAATTAAAGTTCTGAATGAAAGAACTCAGAAAGGTTCTGAAAAAGTAAAAGAAGTGGATCTTCATAAAGAGAAAATTCAAAAAAAGATTGATGAACTTTCAGCACAAATAAAAACTTTAAAGGAACAAAAACTTGATTCTGTGCTGCTTTCTGAAGTAGGCAACTGGTTTATTCAGCAAAAGAGCCTAAAAAAATCACAGCAGGAACAAACCGAAAAGATTGAGAGACAGCAAAAACAGATCGGAGAAATTGCAGAAGAATTGAAACCTTTTGCTTACAACGAAAATTATAAAGAAGATTTCAAAAGCAGAAAAGAAACCTTAGAAACCCAAAAAAAGGAACTTTCCCAGAAACTGGATCATCTCAAAATTCAAAAAGAACTTTCCCGTTTTGCCAGTGAGCTTCATGATGGGGAAAACTGTCCTCTTTGTGGTTCTAAAGAGCATCCGCATATTGTGGAATTTCATGATGTGAATACTGAACTGCAGGAAATTCAGGAGAAAATAACATCTGTAGAACAGGAAATAACTGTTCTTCAAAAACAGGAAGCAGAAGTTGACAAAATTCTGGACCGTAAAAAAATCTTTGAGGAACAACTTCTTTCGGAACAAAAAATTGTCCTTCAGATTCAGAAGGATATTGAAAATCATCTGCTGAATTTCACCTGGAAGTCATTTTCACCTGACAAGGAAGAGGAGTTTGAGAAAAAACGCTCAGACTCGTTTACGCTGGAGAAAAAGATTGAAGAAACGGAACGTACTATAACAGTTGAAAGGGAGCATATTGACAGAGAAACCAAAACACTGGAAAAATATAAGCACGCCCTGGAAGCTTTCCGTCTGGAAGAAGTTTCGAAACAGGAGCAAATCAATATCAGCCGTTCCGGCCTTAAAATTCTCGACTGGAATCTGTATGCTCAAAAGGAAATAAAAGAGATTGAGGAATCTTATCAAAAACTTGTACAATCTAATAAAGAGACTGAAGAAAATTACCGGAAGGCGGTAGAACAGGAAAAAGTTCTTTCTCCAAAACTGGCAGAGCAAAAAGCAATTGTCAGCCAGTCTGAAAAACAAATTACAGAACTTGAGAAGGAAATTTCCGGTAATGAAGAGGCGATTGCCAAAGCTTTGACAAATCAAAATTTCACAGCATTTAAAGAAGTTGATAATATTTTACTGCAGGAGATCAATATTCAGCTGGTGAGAGCCAAAGTTCAGAATTTCAGAGTTGAATTCGAAGCTTTAAAGAAATTCATCACTGAGTTGGAAGTAAAACTGAAAGATCTTTCATTCGATAACGAACAGTTTTCTCTTGCTGAACAGCAGTTCGTTGAAGCACAGAATGAGCAGAAAAAAATCAGCGATTCCGTAGTCACAAAAACCGCAGAAATAGACAGGCTGGAAAAAGAGTTTGTGAAAAAAGAAACCCTTTTAAAAGAACTGGCAAAGCTTCAGAAGCGTTCAGAAAATTTAAAAATCATGATGAACCTGTTTAAAGGTGCAGGTTTTGTACAATATGTTTCGTCTATTTACCTGAGACAGCTTTGTGATCATGCCAATGTCCGTTTTCACCGGATGACAAGAAACCAGCTGAGTCTTCAGCTGAATGAAAATAACGATTTTGAAATCATTGACTACCTCAACGAAGGGAAAAGCAGAAGTGTAAAAACACTTTCCGGAGGACAGGCCTTTCAGGTATCCTTGAGTCTGGCGCTGGCACTGGCAGAAAGTGTTCAGGCCAATGCGCAGGCCGAAAAGAATTTCTTCTTTATTGATGAAGGTTTTGGAACGCAGGATACGGAATCGGTGAATATCGTTTTTGAAACCCTTACTCATCTGATGAAAGAAAACAGGATTGTGGGTATTATTTCGCACGTTGAAGAACTGAAAGAAAAGATTCCTACCGCTCTTAATATTATCAAGGATGAAGAAAGAGGAAGTCTGATTGAGATTGTTTAATACCAGATTTACAACTACAAAAGCCACAAAAGAGATGTTCTTATGTGGCTTTTGCTATCAATAAAGTTCCCAGTTACAGTCCTTTTACAACGGGTTTTACTTCTTTTCCAAACAATTCAATAGATTTCATCATCACATCATGAGCAGGATCTCCCACATCCATATGCCCGATAAATCTTGTAATTCCGAAAATTTCCTTCATATACGCAATCTTATCTGCTACTTCTGCGGGACTGCCGATAAACAATGCACCGTCTTTGCTTCTTCCCCCATCATACTGCTCTTTTGTATAAGGAGCCCATCCCCGGGAAGCGCCTATCCTATCCATCTGAGATTTATAATTATGGAAATATCCATCCGCTACTTTTTGATCGCCACTTACAAAAGTATGGGAGTGAATTGCAATCTGCATTTTTGAAACATCGTGTCCCGCTTTTTGGTATTCCTGCTTATAGAATTCAATCAGATTTTTAAACTGGATTGGCATTCCTCCGATGATGGCTACCACTAAAGGCATTCCAAGCTGCGCTGCGCTTAATACAGACTGCGGAGTTCCTCCAACAGCTCTCCAGATGGAAAGTTTTCCGTCATTTTTTGCTCTTGGATAAACAGTTTGGTTCTGCATAGGAGCACGAAGTTTTCCAGACCAGCTTACGTTTTCTTCAGCATTGATTTTCAGCAATAATTCTAATTTTTCATCAAATAACTGTTCATAATCATTCAATGAATAACCGTAGAGAGGAAATGATTCTATGAAACTTCCGCGTCCCACAAATATCTCTGCTCTTCCGTCTGAAATTAAATCCAGCGTTGAAAAATCTTCATATACCTTAACCGGTTCCGAAGAACTCAAAACAGTAACTCCACTGGCCAGTTTTATATTTTTTGTAACACTTGCTGCTGCTGCCAAAACGATTTCCGGAGAAGAAACAGCATAATCCGGACGGTGGTGTTCTCCCATTGCGAAAACATCTATTCCTACCTCATCCATGAATTTTACCTGATCCAGTATTTCGCGGATCTTAATCCCTGCATCTCTATATTTTCCGGTAGACTGGTCTAAGGCCAGATCTCCAAACATTCCTATTCCTAATTCCATATTGTTGATTTTAGTCATACAAAATTACCACTATGAAAAATCAAAAACATTGATGTTTGTTAAGATCGAAAAGTTACTTTTTTAAAACACAAATAACACTAATGTATCACCAATAAAACGAAAGTGTCATTGCAAACAAAGCGAAGCAATCTCAATCAAGTTATACAATAACATTAAGGTAATATCAAAAAAAAATCCAGCCGTTCCCGCTGGATTGTAATATTATTTTTTCAAATATAGATCAAAATAATCTGTTATTTTCTGCATCAGGTGAACCCTGTCTTTCCCGATCACATTATGGGGATGTCCCGGATAGGTAAAGTAATCAAGCTGAACTCCGTTATCAACCGCTGACTTGATGAATTTTATAGAATGCTGCCACACTACTACATCATCCTGTGCTCCATGGATCATCAATAACTTCCCTTTCAGATTTTGTACTTTATCCAAAAGATTGGCAGTAGCATATCCTTGTGGATTTTCCTGTGGAGTATCCATATATCTTTCTCCATACATGATTTCATACATACTCCAGTCAATTACAGGTCCGCCTGCTACTCCTACTTTGAATACATCCGGTTTACGAAGCATAAAACTTGTTGTCATAAATCCTCCGAAGCTCCATCCATGGATTCCCATTTTGTCTCCATCTACATAAGGAAGAGATTTTAAGTATTCCACCCCTTTCATCTGATCGTTCATTTCTGTAGTTCCCAGATTTCTGAATACAGCCTGCTCAAACTTCATTCCACGGTTAGAAGAACCTCTTCCGTCCATTGTGAAAATGATGTAACCGTTCTGAGCCATATATTCGTACCAAAGGTTTCCTGAAGCCGGGAAGCTGTTTGTGATCAGCTGTAAGTGTGGCCCGTTGTACAGATAAACAATAGTTGGGTATCTTTTATTAGGATCAAAATTGGTAGGAAGAATGATCTTTCCGTACAAAGGAGTTCCGTCGTCAGCCTTTAATGTTACATTTTTAATTTCCGGTCTCTGGTAATTCTTTAATGGATTTTCAGAAGTAAGGATATTTGTAGATTTTAAATTGGCTGTATTGATAATGTTGGCAACTCTTGGTGAATTGGCATTGCTGTAAGCGTCATAGAGATAATTTCCGTCACTGCTCAAAGTTCCGATGTGCATTCCTTCTGCATCGTCCAGCCTTTGCATCTTGAAGTTGGTCCAATTTATTCTGTACAAATGTCTTTCCAGAGGAGTTTCTTTAGTGGAGGCAAAATAGATTTCCTTTTTCTTTTCATTAAATCCTAAAATATCGGTTACCAGCCAGTCACCTTTTGTGATTTGTGCTATCAATCCTTTTTCAAGACTGTAATGGAACAAGTGGTTATATCCTGTTCTCTGGCTCTGCCAGATGAAGTCTGTGTTAGAGTTCGGGAAGAAAGTAAGCGGATGCTGTGGCTCCACATATTTACTGTCTGTTTCTTCGAATAAAGTTTTCACCAATTCTCCTGTAGCAGCATCATACTGATTCATTTTCATATGATTCTGGCCTCTGTTCAGCACCCCTACAAAGATGTATTTTGAATCCGGGCTCCATGTAACGGCCGTTAGATACTGATCTTTTTCACCTTCCACTTTTAAGAAAGTAGTAGATTGATTTTTAATATTGAAAACGCCTAATGTCACCTGATGAGAAGTCTGGCCAGCCATTGGGTATTTAATATTGTGGTTTACGGCAGGCGTTACAGACCAGTCGATGACCGGATAATCTGCTACCATACTCTGATCCATTTTATAGAAAGCTACGCTCTCCGAATTCGGAGCAGGGAAAATTCCGGTATCAATTCCGAATTCATTTCTGTGAACCGCCTGCCCGCTAATTATATTTTCATTGCTCTCATTGGTTACAGCAATCGTTTTTCCGTTCCTGTTTACAAATAAATTATTCTTTGTTGTGAAAGCAAAAGTCTGACCGTCACCAAACATTTTCACGTTTGCAGCATCCTGATCAATGGCAGCTGTGCTTTTTACTTTCCAGTCGTTTCCTGATTTTTCAATCCACGACATTTTACCACCAGTCGTAAAATATCCATTGGAATTTCCTGTAAATTTAATAGGTGGAACAGCTTTCAGCTTATTGTTGGAAAGATTTCTGTTCAGTTGGCTTAATGAAATCAGCGTATCCTGCTTATTCGTTTTCAAATCTGTAATCAGATAGCCGCCTTTCACTGCCTGAATGTAAGATTTTCCGTCTGCAGCCCATGAAAACTGGGAAATATTTTTTACGGCAAGGTTGGTTCTCATCCCATTGACAGCCTCCGCCATGGTAAATTTCTGGGTCTGGGCAAATGCTGAACTTCCTAAAACCAGCATTAATAAAGAAAATTTATGTAATTTCATTGGATAAAATTGAATCCTCCAAAAATAAGAAATAAAAACCATTCGTTAAGAAACGTTAAATTAAAACATTCATAAAATGGAATTCATACATTCAAAGGAATTATTTCTTAACTTAATAATAAATTTTGACCTATCCCTTTTAGTAATAATAGCTTCGACAGGCTCATCAATAAGAAAATCTTTGTTAATTATTAATTAAAGGGATAGGTCAATAAAATTTTTAAAGGCATTATTAGCATAGGCGAATGATGGATCGTGAATGGTCAATCTGCTTCGTTTGTCAATTTTTAAATTTTTGAACACCTATAATCATTCAATATTCACTTGCGAAGCAAAATTGACAATTGATCTTAAAAATCTGATTTCTTATCCTATATCAATGACTTGTATAGGTACGCTGTCCTAAATTTGCATTATTAATAACAAACAAAAAATACAAAATACAATGGCAACAAAATGGATTTTAGACCCTACGCATAGTGAAATTACTTTCAAAGTAAAACACATGATGATCTCTAACGTAAAAGGAAGTTTCAGAACTTTCACTGCTGAGATTGAATCTGAAGACGAATTCTTTGCAAATGCAAAAACTACCGCTACAATCCAGACGGATTCTGTGTTCACCAACAATACAGACAGAGACAACCACTTAAAGTCTGCAGAGTTCTTCAATGCTGAAGTACATCCTACAATTACTTTTGAATCTCAGGCATTAAACAATTCTATTGTTGGAAATCTTACCATCAACGGAATTACAAAACCTGTGAATCTTGATGTAGACTTCGGAGGAATTAATGTAGATCCATGGGGAAATACAAAAGCAGGTTTCTCTTTTGAAGGAAAAATCAGCAGAAAAGATTTCGGATTAAACTGGAATGCAGCTCTTGAAGCAGGAGGTGTAATGGTAAGCGATGATGTAAAAGTAGCTGGTGAATTACAGTTTGTAAAACAGGCATAGTAAATAACATATATCTTAAAAGGTTCAGGGATTTGTCTAAAAGCCTTGGACCTTTTATTTTTTATAATCTTCAATATTTATGAACCTCAGCGATCTTCAAAATATAAGCAACGGTTTTAAAAGCACACAGAGAATGCCTGTTTTATTTCTTGGACATGGTTCACCAATGAATGCCATTGAAGAGAATCAATTTGTACAGGGTTTCCGGAAAGCTGCTTCAGAAATTCCTAAACCTAATGCAATTCTCTGTATTTCTGCCCACTGGTATACAGACGGAACTTTTGTAACGGCTATGGATATGCCGAAAACCATTCATGATTTTTATGGCTTTCCAAAAGCCCTTTTTGATGTGCAGTATCCCGCTCCCGGCAGTCCGGAACTGGCCAAAGAAACCGCAGAGCTTCTTCTTCCTGTAAATGTGGAAGAAGACCACAGCTGGGGACTGGATCACGGTGCATGGTCGGTTATCAAACATATGTACCCCGAGGCAGATATTCCTGTTATCCAGCTGAGTATCGATCATACAAAACCTCCTCAGTATCATTATGATCTTGCAAAAAAGCTGAATAAACTTCGTGAAAAGGGCATCCTGATTATCGGAAGCGGAAATATTGTTCATAATCTCCGCCTTATCGACTGGAAAAATATAAATACAGTGGGAGCCGGCTGGGACTGGGCAGTGGAAGCCAGAGAAAAAACCAACAACTGGCTTCTGGATGGAAATTTTCAGAATATTATTGATTATCAGAAACAGGGAACTTTCTTACAATATGCTGTTCCTACGCCTGATCATTATCTTCCTTTACTGTATACTTTAGGGTTAAAAGATCAATCCGAAGACCTTGCGTTATTTAACGATGAGCTTATCGGTGGATCATTAAGTATGACAAGTGTAAGGATCGGATAGCCATCTCTATATTAAAAACAAAAAAGGAAATACCTCAGCTGAGATATTTCCTTTTCTTTTATAAGGCTATTATTTATTGCACGGCTTTTAAAACATTGATGTTTCCATAACCATAGCTTGAATTCACATTAGGATAATAGGTTGCAGACTGTCTCATTTTAGTAAGAACCTGATCTCTTGTCCATGATGGATTTTTAGCCCAAACCAGCGCTGCAATTCCCGCCGTAGCTGCAGTAGCTACCGAAGAACCACCCACATAATCTGCCTGGCCGTTGTAATAGCTCAGAACCGGAACAGTATTTCCTGAAGCTCTTTCCATCTGGAAGGTAAAATCAATCTGGCTTCCTGAATGGCACACATCACATTTCTGATTGGAAGTATTCTCTTTTACACCGGTTATCGCCTGAGTTTCCGGCATTGATGCAGGAAAAATTACTCCGACAAAGCTGGTAAAGCTGGTTGAAGTACCTCCGGCACAGAAAATCAGTTTCCCTTTAGAATAAGCATACTTGACACCGTCCTCAATTTTTCCAACGGAGAAGATGTGCCCCATTGACATTGAAATGATCTTCACATTGGTATTGTTACCCAGTTCCGTGAAAGCTGTTTTTACAGCAGTCTGCTCACTGGATGTTTCAAGAACAACATTTTCTGCTGCTCTGTAGGCGATCAGATTGGCATTATAAGCTACTCCTACAGGTAATCCTGCATTATTTCTGGGAGCTGCCATTACCGAAGCCATTTTCGTTCCGTGCCCGCACTGATCTCCGGATCCGTCTGAGTTATACACTCCGTATTTACTGATTGTTCTTCCCGAAGAAGCTCCACTATTAAAACTTCCTCCCAATAAAGACTGTTCTGGTGAAACTCCCGTGTCAATAAGGCCTATTGTAACACCTGCTCCGGTACTGTAGCTCCATGCATCAGGAATATTGTGCTTAGCAAAAGCCCAGGGTATCTTTGCACTTGGCGCCGTTGAAGTATAATCTGCAGTGCTTAATGTAGATGATGAAAATCCGCATCCCGACGAACCGCTTCCTGAAGATTTTGCAGCTGCATTATATTGAGCTTCAAATTCAAAATAATGATAATCTGCAGGTTCTACATATCGGATGTTTTTCATTTGTCGAAGAGCGGAAACAGTTTCTTCATTTTCTATCACAACATCCATCTGATTAAGATACTGATCTGAAAGAAGAAGGAAATTTCTTTCTTCTTTTCCTTCATATTTTTTGATTACAGAAAGAACTTCTTTTTCGATATCATTACTGTTTGGAGATTTACTTCTGTCGAAATCATCTTTTGAAGTTCCAAAACCGATAGATACCATTTTATTTCCACGGAAAATAGCACTCCATACGAAATGATCAGATTCATTCTTCCAATTAAAAGTACCGTCCGTTTTAATTGCCTGATTGATCCTTTCATTGATCTGTTTTGCTGTCAGCGGATCTTTCTGAGACATTTCAGTTCTTACATTTTCGTTCTGAAGATCTTCTCTGGAACACGAGTTTAGGGCAAAAAATATTGCCAGTAGGAATACAGTTTTTTTCATATGTTATAATTTTGATTAGAACCACAATATAACACTTTAATGAGAATTAAAAATTTAAAAAAAATGAATTTAGCATGACATGAATATTAAATTATAATACTTTTTCGTAGCAGACACTTTGCTCTATTCCAACATATTGCCCATAATTGGATATTTTGTAAAAACCGTTTTTCTCATACACAGAGATGGCGCTTTTAAGGTCCCGGGAAGTTTCCAATATGGCTTTTTTAAAGTTCAATTCTGCTGCCCAGCCTGCCAGTTCTTTTACAATAGTGGAACCTAATCCTTTTTTTCTGAACTCCGGATGGGTAAACATCCTTTTTATTTCTACGCTATCTTCTGAAAAGGGCTTGAATGCTCCACACGCTGCAGGAATACCATCTATATAAGCTACGAGACAGTTTTTAATGGTATCAATTGTATTGAACTGAGCAAAGAAACCGTCATCTTCTCCATTATGCTCAGCTAAAGTAGCATCAAGGGATTTTACAAGGTTTTGAAAATCTGTGTTGGTGGAATCTGTTCTGAGTATATGCATTTAGTTTGATTAAAATATTAATGAAAACAAAAAAAGCTCCCATTTCGGAAGCTTTGATTTTATTTGAGTTAATTGACAATGAATTTTCTTTCATTGATCAACTCTGCAATTGCTAACATATCTTTCCCAATCAACCTGTCATCTTCCAGCTTGGCAACTTTGGAACGAAGAATAGTGAAGTTTTCTTCAATTACTTTAGAACATTTTGCAGGTCTTCTGAATTCAAGTCCCTGAGCGGCAAACATCAGCTCAACAGATAAAATATTCACAAGATTTCCAAGCACCTGATTGAATTTTCTTCCTGAAATACTTCCCATAGAAACATGATCTTCCTGTCCTAAACTTGTAGGAATAGAGTCTGCCGATGCAGGGAAACATAATGTCTTATTCTCTGTAACCAAGGCTGCTGAAGTATATTGAGGGATCATAAATCCGGAATTCAATCCTGAGCTTTCTGTTAATAATCTTGGAAGTCCATACTTTCCTTCTAGCAATAAGTAGCTTCTTCTGTCTGAAATATTCCCCAATTCTGCGGCGGCTAAGGTAGCATAGTCTAAAGGAAGTGCCATCAGCTGTCCGTGGAAGTTTCCGCCTGAAATAGATTCTTCAGCACTTAATACAATCGGGTTATCAGTAACGGAATTCAATTCTGTTTCTGCCATTCCTTTAAGGTGCTCAAAAGCATTTCTGCTGGCTCCGTGAACCTGTGGTACACATCTCATGGAATAAGGATCCTGAACTCTTTCACAATCTTCGTGAGCTTTTAAATTTTCTGATCCCTTTAAGAACTTAAGCATTCTTGCAGCTACTTTTTTACTGCCTTCAAAAGGTCTGATCTCGTGAAGCTCTTTTTTGAAAGGGCTTGCAGAACCTCTGTACGCTTCAATACTCATGGCAGCAGTCATATCCGCCAGGTCCAGTAAATATTCAAATTTCTCAAGTCCCTTGATTGCATGAGCAAGGATAAACTGCGTACCATTGATCAATCCTAATCCTTCTTTGGGACCTAAAGGTAATGGTTCAAGGTCGTGTTTTTTAAGAATATCTATTGTTTCGAAAACCTGATTTCCTTCCCAAACCTGTCCTAAACCAAGCAAAGGCAGTACAAGATGTGCTAATGGAGCAAGATCTCCTGAGGCTCCTACAGATCCCTGTTCAGGAACCACCGGAATGATATCTTTCTCAAGCATCAGAATCATTCTTTCAATTACTTCCAGGGAAACGCCTGAAAATCCTTTCGAAAGAGCATGTACTTTGGCAATCATCATAATCTTGGAAAGCTCTTTATCAATAGGCTTCCCTACACCCACTGCATGAGAAATGATCAGGTTATATTGTAACTGAGCGGTTTCGTCCGCTGAAATTTTAGTATCACATAATGGTCCGAATCCTGTATTGATTCCATATACACATCTGTCAGACTCTACTATTTTCTGTACGTTTTTCTGAGATTTTAAGATTTGTTCTTTTGAAGCTTTATTAAGCTTTGCTTTATTTGGTTTTTTACAGATTTCCAGAACATCATGGAAAGTAAAAACATCTACTCCGTATATCATTTCTAAAAAATTTTCTTAAAATTACGCATTTCACCATTACTGTTAAAACTAAATTCAGAAGAAGCTTATTTTTATGTAAAAAATCTGAAAGGCATCTTCATTTTCTATATTTCATACTACATTATTCGTACAAAGCATATGATTCCGGCTCAATGGATTTAATAAACTCAGAAGGAGTTTTGTTTTCTATCTGTTTAAAAGCTCTGTTGAATGTTGACTGATGCTTAAAGCCTGCTGTCATATAAATATACATCAAAGTATATTTGGGATAATTTACCTTTATTTCCTCCTTGATGTAGTTAATACGGTATGAATTGATCAGGTTTTTAAAATTCATTCCGGTATTAATGCTTATGGCTCTTGAAATGTAGGTGGTGTTGATCCCAAAATTGTAAGAAAGATCCTGAATGCTGTAATCATGCTTTTTCCAAGGCATCTGATGATCGAGATAATCAATGATTTTTTTGTAAATTTCATTATACATTTCTGTGTTTTTCTCCAGTACATCATTTGTATCTTCCGCTACTGAGGTAAATCCATATTGCGGACCATCAGTAAAACTATTCCGAACGATAAACTTTTTCTCCGTAATCTTGCTATTGTAAAAAATAAAAAACAACGCGACTACAAGGAAAGTAAATAATATTTTAAACTTACTGAACTCTAAAGCACTTTCATTTATAAGCACAGGAAAAAAAGACTGTGGTATTATAGTAAAAAAAATAAGAAAGACTCCAATAATAAGTGTACTTAATACTAAAGCGCGGAATGTGTATAAATTATACGTCCCCAAAGGCAGTAATGCAAAAAACAGAATGATTTCCGGGGCTTTTTTCCAGAATAAAAACAAAATCCCATATAAAAAAATGGTCTTTACAATCATATAATAATTTAGAAAATATTTCAGCACATGATATTCCAATCTGTAAATAATCATAGTTAGCATAGACAAAAAAAGCAGAATACCCAGCATGATGAAAGCAACAAGATTTTGTCCTTCACAATAAAAAACAACTGTGTGAACAGACAGCACAACAAGAAGCAGAAGATTGTAATGAAAATAGTACATCTTAAGCAACTGATCCAGGGATGAGGGACCCGAATCAAGGAACTCTTTTACATTTAATTTCATAGGTTTTATGTTTCAGAGGTTATCATTTTCATAAAGGTAGAGATTTCATTTCACAAGCACGAAATAATTGCCAACGAAAACGACAATAGCAATCAATTTATAAATTAACTAATTTAAAAATTTAAAAATCAGTCATTTACAATTTATTAAGTTAAATAATAAAACTATAAAATTTACATAAAATGGTTTATATAACCACCTAAATTTGCAATACTATTAATGAATCTCTAATCATATTCTATTATTTTCCTGAAAAATGATTATTAAAGTCAAGTGAAAATATGTGTTCAGGTTGGGATAAATACCACAAGTGTTGAATTAAAATTTATTGATGATGTCTTTTGATATAAAAAATATCCACATCGGAAAAATCATCCGGCAAAAAGCAGAGGAAAAAGGAATTGAAACCAAACGGATACAAAATTTTCTCAACTGTTCAGAAAACGAAATACAGAAGATGTATGAAAATCCAAGCATTGAGACCGATCTCCTATTGAGATGGAGCAAACTGCTTAAGTACGATTTTTTCAGGATTTATGTGCAGCACATCATATTATTTTCACCACCTGAAAAAATACAAACGGTAAAGAAGCAAAAACAGTCTGTCCCTGTTTACAGGAAAAATATTTACACAAAAGAAATTATAGATTTTATCCTGGAACTGCTGAATGAGAAAAAGAAGACCAGAACACAGATTATCGGAGAGTATAGAATTCCTAAAACAACATTATACAAATGGATAGAAAAATACAATCACTCAAAAAAAATCTAGCCGCTCCTGATTACAGGAAGATTTATACCGATATGATTGAAATGAAATACCAGGAAAAGAAAGAAAGCTGTAAAGCTCTGCTGGATAGACCTAATATTTCTTTTCTGGAAATTATAGAGATTGAAAGAAAATTAATGGGTGTAAATATCTCTGGTCCGGAGGACAATGGAAAATTCAGGGCGTATGATGACAAAGCTATTATTCAGATCTTAAAATATCAGAAAAAGAACAGATTAACGAACATCGATCTTTCCAGAGAATTTAAAATCAGCAGAAACTCTATTGCAAAGTGGAAAAAGATGTTTGTTGAAATATAACCTTCCATAATAACGAAATTTTTCGTCATGATAAAAATAAAATCACCAGATCGCAAATGGATCGCAAGCTTTTCGAAAAGCCTGCTGGTGATTATATTCTTATTCCTATGCCAGAAGGCAAAAACACAAATTTATATTGGTGAAGGAACCTGCGTTTATGTACTGGATGATACTGCACTCGACGCTGCAGCCATTTCTGTGGAAGGAAAGGGAAAATTGATATCCAATAAAACAGCAAATGATGAAAAGGCTGTAAAAGTTGCTTTACAGGTTAAAAAAAACAGGCCAGACGAGCAAATAAAGAAAAGCGGGACCAAATCAAAAAAAGAAAAGCAATATGAAAAGATTGTAAAAAATTCATATATCTTTCAACAAAAGAGAAATAATTCGCAAATTAGTGTTCAAACCTCTTCTTCATGCTGTTTTGTTATTCCATCTCCTTTAACTATAAAAAAAATAATACATCCCGTTTATTTTGCAAAAAATTCTCTTGAGTTATATGTCTATACCAATCATGCTGTAAATCCAAATTTCAATAACTCAAAGATAGGCTCTTCAGATCATAAAAAAAGATTTGATATAAGACCTCCCCCACTATATTTTGTTTACCCTCGATAATAATAACAAAATAATTTATCTTCAATTAAAAAAAATAAAAATGAAAAAAATATATTTAGCTTTACTAATGGCTATAGTTTCCCCTTCTTTTGTTTTAGCACAAGTAGGCATTAACACTCCTACTCCGGAAGCCACACTAGATATCCGCGCAAAAAACCACACCAGTTCAGGGCCGGGTGCTGTTACTGCAAACGATGGTATTTTAGTTCCAAGAGTGAATGACCTTGCCGTTAATGGAACAGTTAACGGACAGCTCGTGTATCTTATCACGAATGCAGGCACTTTTTCACAGGGATTTCACTATTGGAATGGTACGGTATGGAGTCCTCTCGACATGACCAATGATGCTTGGACCAACGATATAACTTCATCTAGCGTTAAGATCGGTACAAAATCGGACGGCACTGCAAGAACTGCCGGAACTGAATTTGTTGCGACAGACACAGGAAGAGTAGGAATTGGAACTACCGATCCTAAGGTAACATTACAGGTAAATGGTCTGGCTTCTACAGCAACTGTTCCTGACGGATTTACAACACCAAGATTAACCCGCTCTCAACTTTCCGCAAAAGACGCTTCTTACGGAACAGACCAAAACGGAACTCTTGTTTTTGTAACTTCATTAGACGGATCTGCCATCAATAAAGTTTCTAATGTAACTTCTGTAGGTTTGTATTTTTACGATTCTCCAACAAACAAATGGTATAATGTGCGAAATTCGTCTTCCGGCCATGTAGAAGGATTCAAAATCATTACCGGAACATACAGCCCTGCAACACCTTATACCATTCAGCCAGATGATTACATCCTTATTCTGAGATTCAACACAGCGTCTACCGGAGGAGCTTCATCTGGCAATATCGGGAACACGAGCCCTTTTATTAATACAACGGCGAATATGATTTTGCCGGATCCTACCACGTGTCCGGGAAGAATCCTGCATTTCATTAATGACAGCGACAGGCTTGGTTCCAGCACAGGAGAAAGCGCGTTTACAAATTATCCTATGCTTGGTGCTATTACCGAGACCAACAGTTACAATACCAAAAGTTCATCATTGAATTATGAAGTCCAGACCGGGCAGAATTATTCGCAATGGAGAATTATCAGCGATGGTACAAGATGGATTTCTTTACAGGTTGTAATTGTATAACACAAATATCAACAACACAAATCTATGATTAAAAGAGAGAGGCTGTCTTTAAAAAGCAGTCTCTTTTTTTATGGGAAATCAACACTTCCGAAAAGCATTTGTTTTCTGCTGTTTTTTTTCTGAAACTAAATTCCTTAATTTTGTTATATGAATCCTTCTTTAGAACTACAGCTCAAAACTTTACCATCCGAACCCGGCGTTTATCGTTATTATGATAAAAACGAACAGCTTTTGTATGTTGGGAAAGCTAAAAATCTTAAAAAGAGGGTTCTATCTTACTTCAATAAAAACCTTTCCGGATACAGGATCAAAATAATGGTCAGCAAAATCCAGAGACTGGAAACCACGATTGTCAACAGTGAATATGATGCTTTGCTATTGGAAAATAATCTGATCAAGGAGTATCAGCCGTTTTATAATGTCATGTTGAAGGATGACAAGACCTATCCATGGATTTGTATCAAAAATGAAGATTTTCCTCGAATTTTTCTGACCCGAAATATGATTAAAGACGGATCAGAATATTACGGTCCGTATGCAAAAGTACGTCCTGCAAAAATATTGCTGGATACTATAAAACACATTTATAAGCTTAGAACATGTAACCTGAATCTTTCTCCAGCCAAGATTGCGGATGGAAAATATAAAGTCTGTCTGGAATATCACATCAAAAACTGCGAAGGGCCATGTGAAGATCTTGAAAGCAAAGAAGATTATGACGAAAAAATAGATGCCATCCGCGGAATTATTAAAGGAGATTTCCGGAAAGCAAAAGATTATCTGGTGAATCAGATGATGAAACTGGCTTCCAGTCTTAAATTTGAAGAGGCTCAGATTATTAAGGAAAGACTGGATATTCTTGAGGATTATCAGGCCAAAAACACCGTAGTAAATCCCAATATTGATGATGTAGATGTTTTCGGAATGACGAGTGATGAGACCGCTGCTTATGTCAATTTCTTTAAAATCAGAAACGGGAATATCATCCAGAGTTTTACTACTGAGATCAAAAAGATTCTTGAAGAAACCGATGAAGATATTATGGAGGAAGCTCTGATTGAGATTCGCCAGAAGTTTTCTTCCGATTCTAAAGAAGTTCTTTTACCATTTCATCTTTCTGTAGAAATCCCAAATGTAAAGCTGATTGTTCCTAAGGTAGGAGACAAAAAGAGAATTGTAGAGCTTTCTGAAAAAAATGCTAAAGAATACCGTCTTGAAAAACTGAAACAGGTTCAGATTGTAGATCCTGAAAGGCATACCAACAGAATCATGGCCGAAATGCAGAAATTGTTGAGAATGCCTGTAGAGCCAAGACATATTGAAGGTTTTGATAACTCAAATATTCAGGGAACGAATCCTGTGTCTGCATGTGTTGTTTTTAAAGACGGAAAACCGAGTAAAGCAGATTACAGAATTTTCCATCCTAAAACAGTGGAAGGACCAAACGATTTTGCAACAATGGAAGAAGTTATCTACCGCCGTTACAAAAGAATGCTTGATGAAGGAGAAAGTCTTCCTCAGCTGATTCTTATTGATGGCGGAAAAGGGCAACTGTCTTCTGCTGTAAAAAGCCTGAGATTACTAGGTCTTTATGGAAAAATTACTATTGTAGGGATCGCTAAGAGACTTGAAGAAATTTTCTTCCCGGAAGATCCTATTCCTTTATATCTGGATAAAAAATCTGAAACATTAAAAATCCTTCAGCGTGTCCGTGACGAAGCTCACCGGTTTGGGGTAAAACATCACAGAACGAGAAGAAAAAATTCTACTATAAAATCTGAACTGGAAGAAATTCCTGGGGTGGGGGAAAAAACTATTGAACTGCTTCTGTCTAAATTAAAGTCCGTAAAACGTATCAAAGAGGCCAATCTGGAGACTCTGGAAGAAATTTTAGGGAAAAGTAAGGCGAAAGTAATCTGGGAATTTTTTAATACTAATTAATTATTGCGTGGTACCTACTGTTAAATTTTCTTAATAAAAATCCTCTCTTCATAGGATTTTACGGATATTTGCTATTTCATTAACAGGGGATAAAAAATCAATTATTTTTCAACATAAAATGAAATAAATCAATAAAAAATACATATTAATAAATATTTTACTAAATAATAGCATTATTTATATTTTATTCATAAATTAGTATTATCAACTAATGACGATAATACTATGAAAATGATCTCTAATTTATCAATCTTTTAAATTTAACATTATACATCTTTATGATAATCGTTTTTTCTAAAAAAGATAAAACCACTTTCAAATTTCCGGAACTATGAAAAACACATCAGCATATATATTATAAAAGGCTCTTTTTTTCAAGAGCCTTTTATGTTTTTATTTCTGCTTGTGAAAATTATTTTGCCACAAATACTTCTTTGGAGTACCTTCCGTCTGCCTGCGGAATATCTATCACAATATTCCTATTTTCAAAATATCCGATGGTGGTATTCCCATCAGCCATTTTTACAAGGAAAACAGAGCTCTTTGAAGTTGCTTTGAAAACAGCAAACGGTACTGAGCTTCCGGATTTTGCCAGAATAAACTGATTAGGCTCAATCTGTATTTTCTGAAGATCCAGTTTTCCGTTTGAGTAATCGCTCCCCTCCTGATTTGTTGTTGATACCACAGGCTCAGACTGTGAGGAATTCTGAGCAGCATTACTATTGTTAGCAGCAGGCAGCATTTCTACCGGGTTGGAGAATGCTACATATGTTAAAGCCTGCTTCAATGCATCAGGAAACCCCTCTTCAAATTCTTTTATATCTGAACGTCCTTTAGATTCAAAAATCACCTTTTTGTTGCAGTCTCTGAACTGTAGAATTACTTTATTTGTAAACAAGCTCTTATCATTCAATACTTCAGCATTAGCTACATTACATGAATTATTTTTAGCCTCAGATGGCCATTTATCCATAGCCTCAGTTAAAATTTCATATTTCTTTTCCTGTAACACTTTAGCAAGATAAGCTTCCAATCCGAAACTGCTATTCTTAAAGGTTTTAAATTTTTCAGGAATCACCACATATCTATAGTCGGTAATCTTTTGGGTAAAAGCCAATGTTGAGCTTACTACCAACATCAGCATTAATAACTTTTTCATTTCTATAGTTTTAATCGTTTCTGAATGCTCCCATATCCAGTTTTAAAGAGAAGAAATTGGAATAGAAATTAGATCCGCCAATCCCCGAATTCGTAATGGCATAATCCAGCGTTAGTCCTCTATATCTGATCCCAAGACCCGCACTTGGCTGGAAAGAAACTTTTCTTTTAAGATCCTCTATATCTGTAATAGACTGGAATCTGTTGATCCCCAATCTTACAAAAATCATTTTCTGATAGCCTAATTCAGCTCCGGCATATGGACTGATACTGGCAAAGTCGGTAGAAATTAATGACGCTGTTTTAGCAAAATCCACATTGATCCCGGCTTCCGGTAATACATAAACACTGCTATTGATTTCGAATAATTTGCTGGCACCTACATTGAGTTTAGGCATTGTAAGTTCCAGTTTATCTTTAGGAGCAGGGTTGAATTCCTCACCGTTTACAACAGTAGAAAGTTCTTTCTGATTGATCGTCCAGAAGTTTACGGTAGTGGTGATATCTCTCACCATTCCTCCAAACTTCCAGCCGTTATCTGCCTTATAAATTGCTCCAACATCGAAACCAAAACCATAACCACTCGCAAATTTACCCACATTTCTATAGACAATTTTAGCATTCACCCCAACATCAAGTTTAGGATTCCCTCCCGGTCTGAATGCATAAGAAAGAATAGCTGCATAATCGGATTGGGAAAACTTGGTAATTTTATCATAATCAATGTTCCCTTCAGAATCGATCATCTGAGTTGTATTCAAAATATTATCTACCCCAAGTCTTACTACGGAAACTCCAAATACGCCTTCTTCAAGTACTTTTGCATAAGCCAGATAATCATACTTTGCGATAGACTCAAAGTATTCAGCATGCATTGCTGCTCCCTGCCAGTCTCTTTCAACAGACATCAAGCCTGCCGGGTTCCACATAGGAGAATATACATCATCCTGGTTGCTAATTACCGCCCCTCCCATAGCAAGCCCTCTTGCTCCAGCTCCGATATTTAAGAACTCATTGGAATATTTCCTGATAATCTGAGATTGAGAAAGCCCAAACAACAGTGAAAATGCAAGTAAAAAATATTTTTTCATCATATAAATTTGATGCTTAGTTTAAGTTTTTAGTTTTTCTGGCTTTTATTAATCCATTTGCAATGATTGCCAGTATCATAACACCTGAAGCGACATAAAATATCGGGCTCATATGTTCTGATTCCCCAAAGATAAAAAAAGCTAGTATAATTCCGTAGACCGGCTCTAAATTAACTGTTAAAATTAACGTAAAAGGTGATATATATTTCATTAAATTAACAGATTCCAGCATTGGAAAAGCAGTAAAAACACTGGCTAACAAGCATATTAACGCCAGATCACTATAGTTTATTTCGTTCATCTGAAAAATTTGCCCCGAAAGCAAATAAAATATCATTAAAATAAACCAACCACAGAAGATTTCATAAAAAATTATGTTTCCAGAACTTGTTTTACCAAACATCTTACCATTAAAAACAGAAAAAACAGTACCGAATACGGCACTCAGAATTCCATAAATAATGCCTTCTTTAAAATGAAACTCTGTCTTAAAGATCAATAATATACAAGCTACGATAACACTTCCCATTACCACTTCAGATACATCAATCTTTCTTTTAAAAATAACGGGTTCCAGAATGGAGGCAAAAAGTGTAGATAAGGAAAGACAACTTAGCGCAATAGAAACATTGGAAACTTTAATAGAATAAAAAAAGCAATACCAATGGAGTGCCATGGCAAAACCTATTGCCGCCAGCTGAAAAAATATTTTTTTAGAAACCTTTATGCTTTCTTTTTTAAAAAACCTGATAAATACATACAGAAAGATAGAAGCAAACAACATTCTGTAAAATACAAGGATCTGGGCATTGGCTTGAATCAATTTTCCTAAAATTGCAGTGAACCCCCATAAAAAAACTATTAAATGCAACCTGAAAAGTGCCAATTTATGCATAACCTAACCCCTTTAAATTTTTAACGTGCAAATTTACAAATAGCAAACGCAAAATATTGATAAAAAGATAATTTTAATCTAAAAAAAGTTAAAAGAAATTAAAATAATAACTACACTGCCCAAAAAAACCCTGAAAATTTGTTAAACTTTCAGGGCCTTCAAATAATAAACTATTAAAAAAATAAACTAGGAACTTAGAGTATTTTGCAGAGAATTCCATCTCTGTTACTCTAGTGTAAAGTTAGAAAAAATATAAATTATTTAAAAATATTTTTTAGTTAAAAATTTCACAATTTACTAGAAACCAAATAATTAAACACCTGTTTTACTTCCAATTTATATTCCTCATAAAAATAGTATCTTTAAGCGTAAAAAATTGAAAATTTTATGGACATCGAATTCAATAAACGAGAAGATCAGAACAGATTAAAATTATCTGAAATAAATCGCTTACTCACCGAAATTAAAAAAGGTGGTGGTGAGAAGAGGCTTCAAAAGCTTCGTGATGAAGGAAAAATGACAGCAAGAGAAAGAATAGATTATCTTCTCGATAAAGATTCAGATTCCATAGAAATTGGAGCATTTGCAGGATACGAAATGTATCAGGAGCATGGAGGATGCCCTAGTGGAGGTGTTGTAGTGGTTATTGGCTACGTTTCCGGAAGACAGTGTATTATTGTTGCTAATGATGCTTCTGTAAAAGCCGGTGCCTGGTTTCCTATCACAGGAAAGAAAAACCTGAGAGCACAGGAAATTGCTATGGAAAACAAACTTCCAATCATTTATCTGGTAGACTCTGCAGGAGTTTATCTACCTATGCAGGATGAGATATTTCCGGATAAAGAGCATTTTGGAAGAATTTTCAGAAACAATGCTAAAATGAGTTCCATGGGAATCATCCAGATATCAGCTGTTATGGGAAGTTGTGTAGCCGGCGGCGCCTATCTTCCCATCATGAGCGACGAAGCTATGATTGTGGATAAAACAGGCTCTATTTTCCTTGCAGGAAGTTATCTGGTAAAGGCCGCTATCGGAGAAAGTATTGATAATGAAACATTGGGTGGAGCAACTACCCACTGCTCTATTTCAGGTGTTACGGATTATAAAGCCAAAGATGATAAAGATGCCCTGAACAGAATCAAAACCATCATGAAATCTGTAGGAACTACTGAAAAAGCAGGTTTTGACAGAATAGAAAGTTTCCCGCCAAGAGAAAATCCTGAAAATATTTTCGGAATTATGCCGGTTTCAAGAGCTGAACAGTATGATACCTATGAAATTATCAAGTGTATTGTGGATAACTCCGAGTATGATGAATATAAACCAGACTATGGTAAAAGTATTATCTGCGCAACAGCAAGAGTGGACGGCTGGTCTGTAGGAATTGTAGCCAATCAGAGAAAGCTTGTTAAAAGCGGTAAAGGAGAAATGCAGTTCGGAGGAGTGATCTACTCTGATTCCGCAGATAAAGCAACCCGATTTATTGCAAATTGTAATCAAAGAAAAATCCCTTTAATTTTCTTACAGGATGTTACCGGATTTATGGTAGGTTCAAAATCAGAACATGGCGGTATTATTAAAGACGGAGCTAAAATGGTAAATGCGGTTTCCAACTCTGTAGTTCCTAAATTTACGATCATTACAGGCAACTCTTATGGAGCAGGAAACTATGCAATGTGCGGAAAAGCTTATGACCCAAGATTAATTGTTGCATGGCCGTGGGCAGATTTAGCGGTAATGGGAGGTGCACAGGCTGCCAAAGTACTGGCTCAGATTCAGGAATCTACCTTAAAAAAGCAAGGAAAAGAAATCTCAGAAGAAGAGCACAACGAAATTCTGGATACCATTTCAAAGAAATATCAGAAACAGACTGAATCCACCTACGCAGCAGCAAGATTATGGACAGATGCAATCATCAATCCTGCCGACACAAGAAAATGGATTTCTATGGGAATTGAAGCTGCTAATCATTCTCCTATTACTGAGAAGTTCAATCTTGGAGTCATACAGGTATGATATAATTGTTATCCTTTTCAATAAATTAATCCCTTATCATATTGGTAAGGGATTTTTCATACGTATTAAATAAATTGACAATAAATAATTTACAGCCTCATTTCTAATAGACAAAAGCTTATATCATATAAAAAGTAAAAAAATAAAATTTACAGATAATAGTATATGATCATTTTTTATATTTTTAATATTGATAATTACAGAAAATTATACATTAAAATCAGCATTGAAAAGAAAAACACAACTCAATAAATACTGACAATCAATACGTTACATTCGAATTTGTGCTATTGTACTATATTTTTTTTATATATTGCAATAAGCAAATGATGAACAAAATGAAACAATTAAATACAAGACATCCCTTGGCTGTTGGCGTTTTTTGTTTTCTATTGAGTACAAACCACCTAAGCGGTCAAAATGCGAAGAAAGATTCTATAAAGAATAAACAAATTGATGAAGTTGTTGTTACTGCACTTGGGATCAAAAGAGATCAGAGAAAACTAGGCTACGCCATTACCAAAGTAGAAACCAAAGACATTACCCAGGCTGGTGTCGTTAATCCTATGGAAGCCCTTCAGGGTAAACTTCCGGGTGTAGAAATTACGGCAGGCTCCGGAGGCCCGCAGTCCAGTGCCAGGATTCAGATCCGGGGAAATACATCATTAGGCAACAATAATCAGCCTCTGATAGTAGTTGATGGAGTAGTTATTGACAATGGAGTAACGGGTGCGGACTCCTGGGGTGCGGGTTATGATTTCGGTAATGAAATGAAAAACCTGAACTCAGATGTTTTTGAATCCGTTTCCGTATTAAGAGGAGCTGCTGCATCTGCTCTTTATGGCTCACGGGCTGCTAACGGGGTTATTGTCATTACAACCAAGAAAGGAAAAGGAACAAATGGATTGAGTGTCAGGATAAATTCTTCTCTTACTACACAGCATGTCTATGGCGGTCCCAGGTTTCAGAATGAATTTGGCGCCGGTATTGGACCCAGTTTTTCAACGGATGCTGACGGAAACCGTTTTATCGATCCTAACAATTTTTTTTATAGCTACGGGCCAAAATTTGACGGAAAACCAGTACAGGATATTGATGGCAGGACCATTCTGTGGAATCCCCAGCCGAATAATTATAAGGATATTTATCAGGTAGGGTTTGATCGTAAAAACTCATTTGAACTCTCAGGAGGAAATAAAAAATCTACTATTTTATTCAATTATACCAATCAGGAAGCGGACGGTATTCTTCCCCGTAATAAGTTTATCAAAAATGCCTATTTTATCCGTGGAACCCATCAGTTCAGTAAATATTTGCAGGTAGATGCAAGTTTCAACTATAACCGGTCTTTCGGGCAGAACCCCGTACCTCAGGGAGGAAATGAAAGTCCGCTCTTCAGCTTTATCTATGGCACTCCCAGAAGTTTTGATGCGGTTTATTGGAAAAGCAATTATATGGATCCTGTAAATGGAGGAATGAAACTAGACAATGCAGATCCTTACGGTATGGCATCTACTTATTTTAATATTTTCCAGAATACAAGAACCCAGAAAGAAAACAATTATATAGGCAGGATCGAACTAAAATCCCAGCTAACAGACTGGTTAAACTTAATGATAAACGGCAACTTCAATAATTATAATTTTCTGAATGAATCTAAAATACTTGGAGAAAGCCCAGGATTTAATGGCGGTGGCTATAGTATTTTGGAAGGAAGAAAAGAACAGTATACTACGAAATTTTTATTGAATGCCAACTTCAAATTGTCGGAAAATCTTACCCTTAATGCATCTGTTGGTGGAGAAGATTTCAGATCCAAATACAAAGCCACAAGGCAATGGACTAATGGAGGACTTAATTCTCCGGGCGTTTTCCAGCTCCAGAACTCAATAGATCCGGCAGAAAGTGAGGTCTATTATACTGATGGTAATCAGTCCCCAAAAAGAATTCAGGGCCTGTACGCTTTTGCTAATTTCGGATGGAAAGACCAGCTGTTCATTGATATCACAGGCCGTAATGACTGGTCTTCCACACTGGCATATCCTGATGGACATGGAAGTATAAGCTATTTTTATCCTTCGTTTGTGGGAAACTGGATATTTTCCAATTCTTTTAAACTTCCAAATTGGATAAATTCCGGAAGCCTTAGAGGAAGTCTGGCATGGGTTGGAAGAGATACTTCACCATACAACACAAGCTCCGGCCTTTACTACAGACCTGATCCTTTAGCTTACAATTCCCCCGATGGAACCCGCATTCCGTTAGTTGGCTTCAATAGTAACTCGCTTGCGAATTTAAATTTAAAAAATGAATTGAGCAGATCTGTAGAATTTGGATTAAATATGTCTTTCTTCAGTAACCGGCTGGATTTTGATGTTTCCTTTTATAAAACCAATACAACCAATCAGCTGTTAACTCTTTCCTTACCCCAAGAATCAGGACTCCGCCAGCAGCAGATTAACGCCGGAAATCTGCAAAACCAAGGTATAGAGGTAGTTGTGAACGCCATTCCGGTAAAACTTCCCAACTTCAAATGGAATACCACAGTTACATTCTCTCAAAACAGGGATAAACTTATTGAGCTGTATCCCGGTGTTACTGAATATGTATTAAACTGGGGTATGGGTACTGATGTAAAAAGTATAGCAATACCTGGCCAACAATATGGTTTGATACAAACCCAATATGCCTATGCCAGATATCAGGCTCTGGATGCGAATGGTAATAAAATTGATGATCCCAGAAACGGAATGAAAGTTCTTAAAGCTGATGGTTCTTATCTGAGGTCAAATTCCTACCAAAATCAGGAATATACTACAGTAGGGAAATTAACTCCTGATTTTTTAGCCAGCTTCAGAAACACTTTCAAATATAAAAACTTATCTTTAAGTGTACTGATAGATGCAAGAGTAGGTGGTGATATTCTTTCTGCAACCTACAATTATGGTGTTCAGTTTGGCAACCTTTCATCCACATTAAAGTACAGGGATGAGGAAAGAGGAGGAATCAAATATATTGATTCCCAGGGCAACACTCAATATGGGGTAATTCCTGATGGAGTATTTGCCCAAAATTCTATCATAAAGGATAAACAAGGAGTCACCAGAGATGTAAGCGGTATGACTTATCAGGAAGCTTATGAAAAAGGGTGGATCAACCCAGTAAAAACATCTTCCTACTACAACAGATTAGCCTCATGGGGAAATGGCATAAGGGAGCAGGCTATATTTGAAAATACATGGGTCTCCCTACGTGAAGCACGCCTTACCTATTCCTTTAAACCTGACATGATCAAATCTCTTGGAGTAAATACCCTGAACCTATCCCTTATAGGCAGGAACCTATTTTATATTTATAATAAATTACCGGATGGAATAAACCCAGAAGGAAAATATTCCAACAGTGCAGGCAGCTTTGCGGAATATGGAGGCTCTCCTATGTCCAGATATTTTGGATTTAATCTGGATTTCTCATTCTAAATATTATAAAAAATAATCAAAAAATGAAAAAAATACTTATACTTATTTTACCACTTCTCTTTTTCATATCCTGTACACGCGATTTTGCTGAGATTAATACCAATCCTGTAGATCAAATAAATGCTACCCCTGAAGAACTTCTTCCTTTAGCCATTATGAAAGGATATAATGCGAGTTTCGAATACTATTACGATTATTACCGTAGAATTATGCCATGGACCCAGACCCTGGTTCCCAGTACGGGTAATTCTTCACAGTTTATGATTGACGGTTCCAACATGAATCAGAGGAAAGATATCTTTTATGGAGATCATGGTGCTTTACTTACAGACATCATTTATAAAATAGATCATATGCCCGCTGAAGAACAAAAAAAATACGTGAACATCAAAAGCATTGCCACAATTTTAAAAGTTTATTATGCATGGTATGTAACAGATGTGAATGGAAGCATGGCCTATACAGAAGCTTTTCAGGCACGCTATGGAGGTACACAGACTCCGGTATTTGAAACACAGGAACAATTATATGATGTTTTTGACAAACAGCTGAATGATGTTTATACGGCCATACAAAGCGCAGATCAATCTGTACAGATAAACCCCGGAGAAAAAGATCTGTTTTTTAACGGAGATATAAGCAAATGGAAAAGGGTTGGCAATTCGTTAAGATTGAAAATTGCATCAAGGCTTATGAAAAGAAATCCAGCTAAACTGACCGCCATTGCTGCACAGGTTTTATCAAGGGATGAGATTAGCAGTACAGCATCAAGCTTCCTTTTACGCGCCAGAAGATTTACAGAGCATGGTAATTTTAATCCTGTAGGAATGTCTGCCTCAAAGCCTATGGTTGATTTCATGAACGAAAATAAAGATCCCAGAATATCTATCTTTTTTCAGCAGAATGATTATTCCCAAGAAAATATAAATAAACTTGTAGCTGCCGGTAAAATGAAAGCCACTATGGAAAATCAGCGTTATGTTGGCGGCCCAGTAAGCCCCAATATGGTTTCAGCCGATATGAGCCGTTATTATACTTCAGCAAAAAGATTATTAAATGGAGTAAATTATGATACGATTTCCAGATTGCAATATAGAATCTGGAGGCCGGAAAATACTTCAAAAGGTATTATTGGAACAGGAAATGCTATATTCCCAATTCTTACCTACGCAGATTATTCTCTGTTGAAAGCAGAACTTACAGCAAGAAATCTTATTCCGGGTAATACAAAAGATCTTTACGAACAAGGAATCAGAGCGTCTATTGAAACCTATAACTATATTGCCAAAGAAGCACTGGTAGATGATTACAAAATAGCGAGTGATGCTGATATTATAGCTTATCTCAATGAAGCACAGATTAAATTTACACCGTCATTGGCATTGGAACAGATTATCATTCAGGAATATTTAAATTATTTTAAACAACCTAATGAAGTATGGTCCTTGATCAAAAGAACCGGAATACCTAATATTTCAACTGCTCTTAAGCTGGAAAATCCAATCAGTGAAGCCGGAATTCTATTGATAATGCCTAGAAGAATTGTTCTTCCCACTCCTTCAAAAGATAATCTGAATTATCAAAATCAAAAGAAAGCATTGGAGCAAATGAAACAGGATCCTGAATTTGGAGCCAGTGAAAGTGATATACAAGGCCGTATATGGTGGGATAAGAAATAAATGTACTGCCAACAATTAGAGAAAAGTTAATTTAAAAAACTTTTTCTATTTGTACTCTATAAAAAACACATTATACAATCTTCATAACTATTTAACTAATTGAAAGACCACCTAAACCAATAAAATTTATTGATTAGCAATAGGATCTTTACAATTTATTGTCGTACTAAGGATCTGATCCGCCATAACTTACAATCTTCATAATCTTAGGCTATTGGATCCTTATACGACTATAACTTTGGAGTTGGGTAATGAATAATGAATTTTAAGGATTCCAAAGGGTATGTATAAATTCTTTATTTAATTGTTTCACTTGCGCCGCTTCTTTCTACTGTGTCATTCCGCAGGAATCCAGCCTCCTTTATTATAGTCTTTAAAGGATTTAAAAGGTAAAAGTAATACTTGAGTTATGTGATAATACTTTGTTCAGACTCCTACGGAGTGACAACTGGAGTGTGTACTGTCCATCATAAGGATGAGTGATTAATGATAGTTGATAATGGATAATGGATAATGGATAATGGATAATGGATAAGTGATAAGTGATCGTTGATGATTGATGGTTCATGAATAATCGATGTATTGTTTATCATCTATTACTCATTATGTATGAGTTTAGGGTTCCCTGCTTGGGTATAAAGCAAAAAAAATCCTTTATCAATAAGATAAAGGATTTTAAAAATAAAATA
>NZ_QICX01000016.1:0-115683 GCF_003201365.1 Chryseobacterium sp. CBTAP 102 | reverse complement strand
TCTACCTTAAGAAAAACAATAATGAATCATTACAGGGATATTTTAAACTATTTTCATCAAAGAAGCACCAATGCTGCTGCTGAATCCTTCAATGCGAAAATAAAAAACTTCAGAATGCAGCTCAGAGGTGTAAAAGACAAAGCATTCTTCTTATTCAGATTAGCTAAACTTTTTGCCTAGCCCCCAAATTTTGCGCTTGATCCGATAAAGCTACTTAACATTCCCCCCAACTTTTGAGACTGATCCAACTTTTGCGCTTGATCCCAAATTTTGCGCTTGATCCTTTTTATTGAATAACGAACAAAAAGAATGAGTTTAGCTCATTACATAAAAAAATCAAAGGCCTCCTGAAGGAAGCCTTTGAAACACCAAATCACAAAATATTAATATGAAAAAAATTTACTTTTCAGTAAACTTGTGACCCGGCTGGGATTCGAACCCAGGACCCATACATTAAAAGTGTATTGCTCTACCAGCTGAGCTACCGAGTCGGCCACAATTAAAATGAAATCAATTTCAATATTAATTATAAAATTTTCTTTGCAGTGCCTGCGACTGGACTCGAACCAGCACATCCTTAGGAAACCACCCCCTCAAGATGGCGTGTCTACCAATTTCACCACGCAGGCAATAAAATTACAAATCTAGTAATTATTATTGCTAGTGACCCGGCTGGGATTCGAACCCAGGACCCATACATTAAAAGTGTATTGCTCTACCAGCTGAGCTACCGAGTCGGCCACTTGTGTAACAAGTTTTCATTTAAGTAATGTCCCTTGTTTTAAGTGGTGCAAAGATATGACTTTTTTCTTTATCTCAAAACTTTTTCGCAAATTTGTTTAAAAAAAATTCATGGTAATTTCATTGATCGGATACATGGGAAGTGGCAAATCTCACATTTCCAAAATATTAAGCGAAAAAATAGATTTTAAATTAATCGATCTCGATAAAGAGATTTCCAGAAGAAATAAATTAACCATCCCGGAAATTTTTGAGAAAAAGGGAGAAATTTACTTTAGAAAGCTGGAAAGAGAGGCACTTGAAGAGATATTGGCCTCGGAAGAAAATGTAGTTTTAAGTCTGGGCGGAGGAACTCCGGTATATTATAATAATATGGAAATCATTAATCATAACTCCAAGAGTGTTTTTTTAAGAACCGGAGTAGGAACATTGGTTGAAAGACTTTCAAAACAGAAAGAAAAAAGGCCGCTGATTGCCAATATATCTGATGAAGACCTGCCGGAATTTATTGCCAAACATTTATTTGAAAGAAATCAATTTTACAGCAAGGCGCAATTCACTGTCGGGACAGATTCCAGAGAACCGGAAGACATCGTTAACGAAATAATAGAAAAGCTCTATCTCTAGAGCTTTTCTACTTTTTATATTAATCTTCATCCTCATCTTCACCGCCAGTCTCTCCAAAGAAATCATCCCAGTCTGTAAAATCGGAGTCGATATCATTTCCTACATAACCATCCATATCTCTTCTGTCTTTTTTGGTAGGCCTTCCCTCACCTTTGTTTCTGTAATAGTCCTGTGACATTTTACGGAGTTTCAACAGTTCGTATTGTTCTTTATCTGTTACGTCCTGAATATGAAGAGGCACCAGCTTGGCTCCAATTCTGCTTTTGGGAATCTGAATTACTTTTATTTTATAATCAATCTGATTCTTACGGATTTTAATAGTATCTCCTTCTTTTACCTCTTTAGATGACTTTACGGCAGATGTTCCTATAGAAACTCTGTTCTTTTTAATCTCCTCTGCTGCAATACTTCTCGTCTTATAAAAACGAATGCTCCATAAAAATTTATCTATTCTCATATTTTTTTATACTTTTGCCGTTATATTATTTGTAAAGTAATTAAAGTTTTTTGAAATGAAAAAAATATTTTTATATATCCTTGCAGGATCTTTGTGTTTTTCTGCCTGTAAAAAAGATGATACAATTGATACTTATGTAGAACCGGAAGACATTGCTACACAAAACACCTATGATGATCAGGCCATTAAAAAATTCATGGATGAGAATTATCTGGATGCACAGGGTAATATAAAAGCTTTCAGCTCTACGGACACAGCAGACGATACTGAAAAGAAATTATCTGAACTGTCGCCTGTAACGCTTCCTTCAGGAACAATCTATATTATGAGAAATGGTGCTCAGCCTGTAAATCCAGGTACGGATCAGATCATTAAAAATAATGACATCCTTACCTTAATGATGAAAGCTACGACTTATCTTGCGATTAATACAGACGGGCAGTCTTCATTTACTTCTTCAGCATCCTTTGTAAACACGATCAACGGCAGTGGTATTCCTATAATTGATCCAAAATTCTATTATATTTCTAATGTAGAGGGTAAGAAGGATCCATTAATAGCAAACGCAACAACCGATGCCGCCAAACAGCCAAGTTATTATACAATTGAAGGATTTAATGAAGCTATGCAGAAGTTTACTGCATTTAAAGACTATTCCAGTGGATCACCATATAACTTACAAGGAGTAATTATTGTTCCTTCGAGAGCTGCTTTTGCTAGAGATCCATATTATACCGGTTACAGTTCTGTTTCACTTAGAAATAAGACTTTTGTTTTCAACTTCCAGGTATACGGAAGAGCAGACAGACCATAACTAACATTCAATTTTACATAAAATAAGAACCCCGCAATGTCCATTGTGGGGTTTATTTATATCATTTCTGTATTAAGATTACGATCTTGCCTTCTGTTTTACATTTCCTAAAATATCCGGGAAGTAAAGATCTGCAAGGTGGTCAAATTCATCTCCTCTCATAAACATGGTAGCGTCTACTTCTTCATAAGAACTTCTTCCTGCAGCAGCAATCAGTTCGTTGCAGGTATGAAGTGTATTTTTGTGGAAATGATATACTCTTTCGGCCTTATCCGTCACATCAAGTCCTTTAATAAGCATTTTATCCTGGGTTGCTACTCCCGTAGGACAGTTATTTGAGTTACATCTCAATGCCTGGATACATCCTAAAGAGAACATAAATCCTCTGGCGTTATTACACATATCAGCTCCCATAGCAACGGCTCTCAGAATATCAAGACTGGTAAGAACTTTACCGCTGGCAATCACTCTTAATTTACTTCTCAGATTATAGTTATTAAGCGTTCTGTTTACAAAGATCAAAGCAGGCTCCAATGGCATCCCTACTCCATCAGAGAATTCTGGCGGTGCTGCCCCTGTTCCTCCTTCTGCTCCATCTATGGTAATGAAATCAGGATAAATTTTCAAAACATTCATCTGTACACAGATATCTTCAAATTCTTTGGTATCACCGATACAAAGTTTAAAACCAACCGGTTTTCCTCCTGAAAGGTCTCTTAACTGCTGTACAAACCCCAGCAATCCGGCAGCATCAGAAAAAGCGCTGTGTGATGGTGGTGAAATAACAGTCATTCCGGGTGTTACGTGGCGAATGGCTGCAATTTCCGGTGTATTCTTCACTCCCGGAAGCACTCCTCCATGTCCTGGTTTTGCACCCTGTGATAATTTGATCTCAACCATTTTCACATTTGGAAGGGTGGAATATTTTGTAAATAATTCAGGATTGAATTTTCCTTCAGCGTCACGGCATCCGAAATACCCTGTTCCGATCTGCCAGCAAAGGTCTCCTCCTTCCATATGATAAGGTGAAATCCCACCTTCTCCTGTATTATGATAGAAGTTTCCTTTTTTTGCGCCTCTGTTCAGTGAGATCTGTGCTCTGTCACTCAATGCTCCGAAACTCATTGCTGAGATATTCAATAAAGAAGCATGATAAGGCTGTGTACACTGTTCTCCTCCCACCCATACTCTCGGAAGTTCTTCTGATGGTGATTTTGCATAAATAGAATGCTTGATCCCTTCATATTTTCTGTGATTTACTTCCAGCTGCGTACCAAAAGCTACCGTATCACTTAAATTTTTTGCACGCCTGTATACTGCAGAACGCTGGTTTCTTGGAAATGGTTTCCCGTCTGTTTCCCTTTCAATAAAATATTGCTGCATTTCGGGTGAAATACTCTCGAAAAAATACCTGAAGTATCCCAATACAGGAAAGTTCCTCAAAATAGCATGTTTCGATTGGTAAGCATTGTAAACACCCAATGCATAGATTGCGGATAACAGCGTAGGTATCCAATAATGCGCTCTGATCAGTATTGCTATAATCCATGTAGCAACTACTAATACAATTCCCCAAGATAAAAACTTATCTCTCATGAATGTAGTATTTAAAAGTTTAAAAATAAATTTAGTGGAATTTTAGCAAAGAGCCTACGCTTTTGCTAAAAAATTTTGGTAAGAAGATTGCACAGAAACCGTGCCATCTGACAGGATTTTTTCTAAATTTAGAAATTCGATCTGGTTTACGGATGCAGGATCAAAGTCTTTCTGGACTCTCACATAGTTTTCTGTGAAACCAAACATTTTCCCGTCCTTATTTTCATGTTCCCAAAGAACAGGAAGCGTTTTTCCCAATTGCGTCTGATAAAATGCCATTTTCTTCTTTTCAGAAAGAATTCTCAGCATTTTGTTACGTTTTTTTCTTTCCGCTACAGGAACTACTCCGTCCATAGCGGCAGCTTCCGTATTTTCTCTTTCAGAATAGGTAAATACGTGAAGGTAGGTGATAGGAAGCTCATTAAGGAAATTATAGGTTTCCATAAATCTTTCTTCTGTTTCTCCCGGGAATCCTACAATAACATCTACACCAATAGCCGCATGAGGCATAACCTTGCGGATCTTGTTCACTCTGTCGTTATACAGTTTGGTCAGGTAACGACGTTTCATCTTTTTCAAAAGATCATCGCTCCCGGATTGTAACGGGATATGAAAATGCGGAACAAAGCTTTTACTTTTAGAAACCAGTTCAATACTTTCATCTTTCAAAAGATTGGGTTCAATAGAAGATATACGGATTCTTTCTATTCCTTCTACCTTATCCAGTTCTGAAATAAGATCAAGGAAAGTATGCTCGTGTTTTTTATTTCCAAATTCTCCTTTACCATAATCACCGATATTCACCCCTGTAAGAACAATTTCCTTGATGTCTTTTGCAGCGATTTCCGTTGCATTTCTGAGAACATTTTCGATGGTATCGGAACGTGAAATTCCTCTTGCTAAAGGAATGGTACAGTAGGTACATTTATAATCACAGCCATCCTGTACTTTCAGGAAAGCTCTGGTTCTGTCCCCAATAGAATAACTTCCGATAAAGAAATCGGTTTCTTCAATTTCACATGAATGCACTACGCCTTCACTCTCAGATTTCTCCAAATCGTCCAGGTAGCTCAGAATATTGAATTTTTCTTTTGCACCTAAAACCAGGTCCACTCCTTCAATTTGTGAAATTTCTTCAGGTTTCAGCTGTGCATAGCATCCAACAATTACCACCAGCCCTTCCGGATTGGCTTTCATTGCTCTTTTCACGTGAAGTTTACATTCACGGTCAGCATTTTCTGTCACAGAACATGTATTGATAACATACACATTCGCTTTTTCATCAAAGCTTACCTTATCATAACCTGCATCTGTTAATTGACGGGCAATAGTAGATGTTTCTGCAAAGTTTAATTTGCAGCCCAGTGTATGAAACGCGGCAGTTCTGTGAAAAGTAGACATTTGTTACTCCTGAATTTTATGGGTGCAAAGATAGTAATTTTAATAAGAATTCAAGATTGATTCAATCTATTGTTTATATTCATCTCTTACTTCGGGGCTGTTTTGAAAGCAGACGGATGATGAATTGGGAGCTGGATCCTGACCTGAAAATTTGGCTTTCATTTCTGTATTAAACTCCTGAGATCGGTTTCGGGCAATAGAAAGCGTGTTCCAATCTTCATTCTTTATCATTTTGGCAATATAAACGATCTGACCTATATGATAAGGATAATGTGCCAATTGACGAAGAACTGCATCAATCACAGGATGTGCTTCTCCTCTGATATAGGTTGATGCATAAAGATTATCCTCATTTATTTTCTCAAGAGCATCAAAAAAGCATTGCCAGCCTCGTTCCCAAAAATCCAGAACCTGTTCTTTAGTGGTAAAGGTATTGACAAATTCTCCGTCACGGTTACGCCAGGATTTCTCACCATCTTCGGTCAGGAAATTGGTCCATCTTGAAAGCATATTTCCTGCAAGATGTTTCACAATAATGGCAATAGAATTACTTTCTTCATTATACTGCCAGAACATCTGCTCATCTGTTAACTGTCCAAAGGTTTTATCACCAAGAGATTTATAGTATTCAAAACGTTTTACAAACAGGTCTTTCATTCTTTCTATTTTGATATCTAATTTAAAAACTTTTAAAAATAAAAACCACCTCAATTGAAGTGGTTTTTTCTATCTGTTTTATTGACTATTCTCTGTTTTTCACCAATACCCAACCTGTGAATTTGAGTGCAGTATTCTTTTTATCATTTTCATTCCATGTGATAGAATACCAGTATGTTCCTGTAGGTACTCTTCTTCCTCCCTGCGTACCATCCCATTTATAGCCATTGGATTTGTCTGCCTGGAAGATTTTGTTTCCATAACGGTCGAAGACATTCATGATCAGGTTTTGTTTGTTTGCCAGGGCTGAATAATCAATCACATCATTTATTCCATCTGCATTGGGTGTTATCACATTAATCAGATTAGGGACAACAATTCCTATTTCTATCGGATCACAGTCATAAGCATCTTTTACATAGACTTTATGATCTCCTCTTGAAAGATTACTGAATACATTGGAATCCTGCCAGATGATATTATCTATTGAATATTTATATGCCGGAGTTCCTCCTATTACAGATACTGTGATGGTATTGTTCGAGATATCGATACTGGAAACAACAGGCTGTTCGGAAGGAAGTACTTTTACCGTTTGTGTTGTAACACATTCTCCTGTTTTAAGTTTTACCCAGTATACTCCTATTCCGGCTTTGATCGTTTGTGTAGTTGCTCCTGTACTCCACTCGTAGCTTTTAAATCCGGGACCTGCGTCCAGAGTGGCCTGATCTTCTGCACAAATAGTCACATCTTTAAGTTTATCAGAATATACAGGTGGAATAACAATTAAAGTAACCTTAGCTACATTATAACATCCCTGAGCATTAGAAACTCTTATATACACAAATCCATTAGGTGCAATGTAATTATTGGGATTCAGGATTTCATTGGTCTGATTAACAGCATCTGTCAATGAAGGATAATATTTTTTTGCAGGATTAGTTTGGCCGGTTACCGAAGCATTAACAAGATTGAAAGAAGCTGTGGAGGGGCTGGCTTCGATGAAGCATGATCTCAAAGTTGTTTCATTCACTACCACAACCGGATAAAATTTCAGGGTAATCTCTGCTACAGCGGTACAACCGAATTCTGAGATCACCTTCACGTAGATAATACCTTCTGCAGAGACAAATGCCATTGGGGTGGTAATCTCATTGGTTCCGGCATTGAGATCCGCCATTGTAGGATAGTATTTCTTTGTAACGTTCGGGTTGGCGATAACATCCGCTGTGGTTAAGTCAAATAAAGCTGTGCCTGCATTATTATTGTTGCATTGGGTTAAAGATGCATTTTTCACTGTTATAGACCCATTTTTAAATTTAAATAATCCAACCTGTTTACATTTATTGAGCGGATTAGACGTATTGGTTGGATCGGTATAATTGATGCTGTAGTAATAGACAGTTGTCGTATTTACCGTGATAGGTGTTGTAATGGGATTATTCCCCGTTAAGGCATCATTCTGACTCAGATGATAACTTACCCCAAAGTTTTGATTTCCATTAAGAATTCCTGAGGATAATGTAGAAAAATCGAATAAAGCTGTAGCAGAACAAATGACCACTTCTCTTGGGTCAGCAGGATTTGCAGCCGGAATTCCGGGAGGATTAAATGGCTGTGTCTGAATAGCCGGATCTGTAAATGGTGAAGCCAGTGTTGCAGTTCCTCCCCACGTTAAAGAAAATGGAGCTGTAGTGGAACTGGTACTGCTCACCCAGTTGTCAATAAACAAGTAATACGTTTGCCCTGGCAAAACATCAAGATATCTACAATAAGGAGTCAGAGAACCTCCTGCAGCGCTTAAAATTGTGCTGGTCATATTCAATCCTGTAGCGGGTCCGGGTCCGATAACTGTTGCTGCATTACAACGTATCGGCGACCCTAAACTTCCACAGGTTACATTAGGGCCAAAAATCGCCCAGTCATAATCGGCATCCGGATTATTCGGAACAAGGTCGAAGGTAAGTGTACCTCCTGTAGCGATTGTAATTTTATACCAGATTGAGTTGTGTTCTCCCGTAAAATCTATACAACTTCCGGAGTTTACCAATTCTTTTATATTACCATATCCGGTAGGACTATACGTGATATTTGAATTTCCACAAACGGAGAGTGCAGTAGCACAGTCTGCCTGAGCATAGAAAGTATGAGAGAGACATAGAAGTATGAAAAGTAGAAGTTTCCTCATAGATTTAATGTTTTTATGGTTATATCAGTTACACATTGTATTGATAATCAATACCCATCAAATATAACCTTATTTTGATTAAAAACAATAAAATATAAATAATTTTAAACTATTATAAATTAAAACATCAAATAATTTAAAATAATCTATATTATATCAAATTACACAACAAATAATCAAATCTATAAAATATTCACTTTATTTTATACTTGTAATATTTCCACAGAGATTTTCCAGGTGAAATATTTTATGGAAAGGGCTTTTTACTTCTTTCAGATGTTCTTTATCCTGAATGAAAGTATATCTTGAGGCAATAGAATTCATATCGGAAACAATAACCAGCCAGCATTCATCCACAGAGGTGTCATAATATGGGAATTTTTCATTCTTTTTTTCAATAAGTTCAAGAATCTTTTCCGAGCAAAGCTCATCAAAAAGATTCATGCTGTATTCATGGGTAATAAAGACATTTCTGCGGTGAAAAGATTTTCTCAGACTTTTCACACAACCTGCTGGTTTATTTTTTTTGATGCTTTTATAGATACTGATGATGTTTTCCTGCTGTACTTCGAGATTGTCAAATTTCGTTTCCGGGTGGAATTCCAAAAAATAAACACCACGATATTTCGTAGTGTCTTCCTGTTCTAATAGTATTTCTGCCTGACGGAACATTTTATTCAAAGTACTTTCTACTTTTTTCATTTCCAGATGATTGATTACTTCGGTAAGTTCTATTCCGATTTTTTTGTCGTTGAACTTGGCGATAAAGTCTGGACTCTCGCAGGTAAGGTTTTCAAATTTCACTTCGGGAAAATGATGCATAAAAGAGTTGAGAAGAAGAATCTCGGATTTCTTTCTGTACTTTTCACGGTCATGCAGCGGAGATTCATCTATGGTACGGTGATACTTTTCCATTGGCTTTTTTTTCAAATGCCGATTAAGATAGTATAAACTAAGATTCTTTACCAGATCTTCTTCAGAAAAAGTCTTTTTCATGTGTGATTTTTTTATTTAATTAAAGAACACATGCAGCCAATGGCTTTCATCATTAAAAGTTTTTGATAATCAAAAAATTACACTCTTAAAGGTAAGTAAAAAAACAATTCAATACTTAGTTTTTAAATTAATTTATCGATTAATTAATGTAAAGTTTATTTTCATAATTAATACCTTTGTCTTTTTAAACACAAACCCAAACTTATGGATTTCAGGAATTTCAGAATACCCTACACTATCAATCCTCAATATTCAAAAAAGACCGTCTATTTCTCCATGGAATTTGCTCTTGAGCAGGTACTTAAAATATATTCCGGAGGGCTTGGCTTTCTGGCAGGATCTCACATGAGAAGTGCTTATAACCTTAAGCAGGATCTTATTGGAATCGGTATCCTGTGGAAATTTGGTTATTATGACCAGGCAAGAAACCACGACCAGTCTTTACAGCCTGTATGGACGAAAAAAATGTACAGTTTTCTTGAAGATACCGGAATAAAATTCCAAATCGAAATTCACAGTGCTCCGGTTTGGGTAAAAGTATGGTACCTTGATCCTGAAATCTTCAATACGGCCCCCATGTTTTTCCTTTCTACAGATGTTCCGGAAAACGATCACGTTTCGAAAACAATCTGTCACAGGTTGTATGATGCCAATGAATCTACAAAGCTTGCTCAATATATTTTACTGGGAAAAGGAGGAGCCAAGTTACTGGATGAAATGAATATTGAAAGAGAGGTGTATCATCTTAATGAAGCCCATGGACTTCCTGCAGCATTTTATCTTCTGAGAAAATATAACGGAGATCTTAATAAAGTTAAAGAAAAACTTGTTTTCACCACTCATACCCCTGAGGAAGCAGGGAATGAAAAACATAGCTTCAGATTATGCTATGATATGTCCTATTTTTCAGGATACAGTATGGAAGAAGTAAAAAATATTGAAGGATCTGATGACGACCGTTTTAATCACTCTCTCTGCGCATTAAGAATGGCCAGAATGGCCAATGGAGTTTCCCGGCTTCATGGTATGGTTTCCAGAGCCATGTGGAATAAATATCCGGGAATCTGTGAGATCACTTCTATTACCAATGCTCAGGAATTTAAATACTGGTCTGATAAACCTTTATACAATGCAAAGGATGAAAACGACAGTACAGTTTTCGATTTCCGCAAAAAATATCTGAAGAAAAAACTGTTCAGTATTGTTGCAGATCAGACAGGAAATTTATTTAATCCTAATGTCTTTACGATGGTATGGGCCAGAAGATTTGCAGGCTATAAGAGAGCAGAACTTCTTTTACATGATAAGGAAAGATTCTACAGACTTCTGAATAATCCAAAATATCCGGTACAGATCATCTGGGCAGGGAAACCTTACCCAATGGACTATTCTGCCATTTCTACTTTCAATACACTGGTTGAAGAAAGTAAAAACCATAAGAATATTGCTGTTCTTACAGGTTATGAGCTTTCTTTAAGCAAGTCTTTAAAACAGGGTTCTGATGTATGGCTCAATAATCCAAGAGTTCCTAGGGAAGCTTCCGGAACTTCCGGTATGACGGCTGCCATGAACGGATCTGTCAATTTATCCACAGATGACGGCTGGATCCCGGAATTTGCCAGACACGGAGAAAACTCTTTTGTAGTTCCCAAAGCAGATTATCTGAACATGAGTATTTACGAACAGGATAATTATGATTTAAATAAATTATATGAAATTCTTGAAAATGAAATTCTCCCAACCTATTACGACCGTCCTGACGAATGGAGAAAAATCCAGTACAATGCGATGAATGATGTGAAAGATCATTTCAACAGTGACAGAATGGCGGATGAATATTACAGAATCCTCTATAATCAGCAATAGAATTAATGAGCAATATCCTGAACACATCTGAATCCGGTGTGTTCAAGGCTTGTATCAGGGCTGCTTTTCATGCGGCGGGCTACTCTGTATCCGCTGCAATAGCTATCATTACATAAAAAGCTTCCTCCACGCAGGCTGCGTTTTACACTATACGGTTCCTGAGGGTCATAAGACCTGTCTGCACCCTGAGGATTCAGAACGAGGCTGCCTTCCAGTTTTTTATAGTAATCATAATTGTATAAATCGCTGCACCATTCCCAAACATTTCCAGCCATGTCATACAGGCCATATCCGTTGGCTTTAAATGATTGTACAGGAGCAAGGGTAATATAGCCGTCTTTCTTATCATTAAGGTAGGGAAATTTTCCTTCCCAGCTGTTCGCTTTAGGAATTCCTGCATTGATGGGTTCATTTCCCCATGGATAAATATTATTTTTTAATCCGCCCCGTGCTGCAAATTCCCATTCTGCTTCTGTGGGCAAGCGTTTACCTGACCATTTACAGTATGCCTGTACATCATCCCAGCTTACATGTACCACGGGATAATTGTCTTTTCCTTCAATATTGCTTGCCGGTCCCTGAGGATGCTTCCAGCTAGCACCTTTTACCCATTTCCACCATTGGCTGAAGTCATTCAGATTCACAGGTTTATTTGTGGGTTTAAATACTAATGAAGCAGCTACCAGCAAGCTATCCGGGGGTTTCGGAGTACCCTCAGGCAGGTTTTTTTTTAATTCATCCCAATCGGGTTTACGTTCTGCCGTTGTGATATATCCTGTAGCATTTACAAATTTGCGGAACTGTTCATTCGTTACTTCGGTTATATCCATATAGAACGGAGAAACTTTTACTCTGTGTTTGGGATATTCATCTGCATCAGCATAGCTGTTATCCCCTCCCATATCAAATTCACCCCCGGGAATGAATACCATTCCTTGCAAAGAAATTTTCCCGTTAAAACGGATATAGGAAGAATCTGCAGCTCCTAACCGCTTCGGAACATTCATACAGGTGTGTCCCGGTTTCTCTTCCTCCGGTTTTAAGATTTTATTCTTATTACAGGAAGATAAAAAACTTAATGCACCTATGCATATCATCATCTTTTTTATTATGGAAAACCTCATTTTAATCTGAACATTTACAGGTTTTTATGATTTCGGCTTGCTATACCTCCATCCCTTCTGCATCTGTAATGACAATTGACTAACCAGCTTCCTGGAAGAAACCTCTTCAGCAATATTCACATTTTCATCAGGGTCATTTTTATGATCATACAGTTCTCTGGCCAGATAAGCTCCCGGCTTGCCAGTCTCTTTATTCCATTCAAACCATTCTACATATCTGTAACGGTCTGTACGGATAGCATATCCCATTCTTTCCACATTTTGCACCCCTCTGGCTTTTACTCCAAACCTACCTAATAAAAACTGGCTGTAGGATGCTGTTTTCCATGTACGGGCAGGATCTGTAAGCAGAGGTTTCATACTGGTTCCCTGAAGATAATCAGGTATTTTTATTCCCGCCATATCGCATAAAGTGGGATAAATATCCACAAATTCTGTAAGAGCATCGCTTGTTTTTCCTTTTGCTTTTACTCCTGCCCCACTGATAATAAGCGGCACTCTGGTATCAATCTCATAGTTGCTCTGTTTACACCAGCTGTTATGCTCTCCCAGTTTCCAGCCATGATCTCCCCACAATACGATAATGGTATTTTCACTAAGCTCCAGTTCGTCAAGTGCTTTTAAGAGTCTTCCTATCTGAGCATCCGTATAAGAAACAGAAGCGTAATATCCATGGAGAAGTTCCCGCTGCTTTTCAATATCATAAGGTTTTTCTGAAGGCAAAGGCAGATCAGATCTATCAGTATACGCTCTCAGTTCAGTATCCCCATGTACGGCAAATTCCGGAGCATTTTCTGGCATGAATTGATTTTTCGCAAGCGGTATATCGTTTCTGTTATACAAATCCCAGTATTTTTTAGGAGCATTAAAAGGTAAATGCGGACGGTAATAGCCTACTGAAAAAAAGAAAGGCTTATCTTTTCCTTTTAATTCTTTCAGCTTTTGAATAGCCATGGTTGTCTGTGCTCCGTCATAATAGGCATCATCATCAACGTCTGCCATTTCAACGGAATTAGCCTTTGTATAGACAAATCCATAGGCATCAGGCCTGGCTTTTCCAATTTTTTGAAGACCAAGTTCTTTTTCCTTCTGAATCATCTTGTTTTTTTCCATCTGGTACACAGCGTCCGGATCAAAAGGATATCCGGCTACATGAAGTTCTTCATTCCAGGACTTATCATCAGGAAAATTATTATGAAAGGTTTTTCCTATCCCTACCGTATAATAACCGTTATTTTTGAATGCCTGAGGAAGAGTGATTGCATCCGGGAGGTTTTTCCTGAAATCTGTCTGAAGATCCCATACACGCACAGAATCTGGTCTCAAACCTGTAAGAAGGCTTGCTCTAGAAGGATTACATACCGCCTGCTGACAGTATGCTCTATTAAAAACGACTCCTTTTGCTGCAAGCTTATCCATATTAGGCGTTTTTATAACGGTGTTTCCATAGCAGCCCATTTCAGGTCTTAAATCATCAATAGGAATAAACAGGATATTGGGCCTTGTTTGCTTTGCATTGGATCTTATACTTTTTTTAGGTTTAGGATTGTCTTTATGGAAGCTTCCACCACTTATTGTTATATAATTACAAATCGATATAATGAATACTATTCTTAAAAAATTGAAATTCTTCATGAGGTCCAAATTTTCTTTTATTGATAAGATTTAGTTGTTATCAGCTTATCTTTCGCTTGTTTCCATCCTTTTTTACGTTGCTCAGAAAGCTTTTCCAGGATATCTTTGTTTTCCGGATAAACTGCAATATTGAAATTCTCTTTTGGATCTGAGCTAAGATTATAAAGTTCCTGAGCCACAAGTTCTCCAGGCTTTTGGGTTACTTTATCCCAATAATACCACTCTATCAGATGATAGCTTTTGGTCACCATTGAATATCCCATGTAATTTTTTTTGTTAAGATGTATTCCTTCGCCGGCCGGCCGCAAAAACTGACTGAATACAGCTCCTTTCCATTCCACACTATTTTCATTCAGAAGTTTTTTAAAGCTTACTCCTTGCAGATAAGAGGGAGTTTCTATTCCTGCGAGATCACAGAGGGTAGGATAAAGATCTACCATCTCTACCAGTTCATTGCTTTTGCTTCCTGGATTTTTCATTCCGGGCGCATAAACAATAAGCGGAACTCGGGTATCATTTAAATAATTAGTCTGTTTCCCCCATGCATTATGTTCTCCTAATTTCCAGCCATGGTCTCCCCATAATACAATAATGGTGTTATCTATCAATTTTTGTTTTTCAAGCTCATCTACAAGTCGTCCAATACAGGCATCAACATAACTTACAGAAGCATAATACCCATGTTTTAGCATTCTGGCTTCTTTTTCCGGCATTCTGAAGTAGGCAGGATGTCTTACATATTCAAGGTCATAACAAGCAGTCATCTCTCTTTGGTTATACATGGCCATGCTTGGTGCATTGAACGGAATAAAACTGTTATCTGCCATTGGTATTTCCATAGGATCATAAAGGTCCCAGTACTTTTTAGGAGCTACAAATGGTAAATGCGGTCTGAAATACCCCAATGCCAGGAAGAAAGGTTTCTTTTTATTTTTAATACGGTTGATCGTTTGAATGGCAAGTGATGTCTGAGCTCCGTCATACAATGAATCATCAGGACAGTCTGCCACTTCTACGGAACGTCCGTATGCCCAGCCGTTAGCATATCTTTTAGGATCTTTGGCTAATCTTTCCAGTCTTTTGGCTGCAAGCTCAGTTTTAAGTTCTCCGCTGAAATAAAAAGATTCGGGATCTCTGTCTATCATATTTTTAACGGCATATCCTTCAGGACGGAGATCAGGCTCCCGAAAAGAGATAGAATCAGGCATATGATTATGAAAAATCTTTCCGATGGATACTGTATGATAATTGAATTTTTCAAACTGTTGAGGAATCGTTACCACATCAGGATGTATTTTGCGAAATTCTTCTCCCAACACCCATACTTTGGTGGAATCCGGCCGTAAGCCTGTTAAAGCACTTGCTCTGGAAGGAGCGCAAACAGCCACCTGGCAATATGCATTTGTGAAAGTAGCACCTCTTCTTGCCAGCTTATCAATATTGGGTGTTTTAATAATTGTATTACCGTAAACTCCCAGTTCCGGTCTCAGGTCATCAACCACAATAAAGATTACATTGGGTTTAGATTTTTTTTGCGACTGTCCTGCAATGATGCTAAATGGTAAAATCAATAGAAATATATATATTGATTTTAAAGTTGAAAATCCAAACATATCAATTATTTTACGTAATCAGCCTTCTAAGAATGTGAGTTGCATTGTGGCAGCAAAGAAAAGCTTCCCAAGGTTGTTTATCGATTAAACACTGGATCAAGAAAAACTTTAAACATCCACAAAACATTAAGGAGTCTTTTTTCATCATTTGTGTTTTATTTTGAAATAAGATATAATGAGTTATGGATGTGATGCAAATTTGCAACAAAAAAGAATAAACTCTTGCAAAGTGAACTACATCATATATACATCAATAACATAAAATACACATTTACAGTAATTTACAAACCCCAACATTATCAAGACATAAAAAAATACAGTAAAAAAAACAGATCAGCTGATTTTCCATGTCCTGCTTTTATCTCACTTCTTCTCGATTATTCGAAATACATGAAATATAGAATACAAAAAAATCCAGAAAGTTTATCTTTCCGGATGATGAATTACTTATTTTTTTAGATGGTACTTTCATACCTTTTTCCTTCGCTTCAGAAATACCTATGGCTACGGCTTTTTTCTGCTTGTCACTTTTTTCCCGGAAGAAGACTTTAATTTTCCTTCCTTAAATTCGTGCATTACCTTTCCTATTTTGTCATGAGCTTTTTCTGAATATTTAATCTTGCCCATGATCAGATTTTTAGGATTTTGGCAGGGATACCCCTAATTCATAAACACAGGCATGTTTCAAATATTTTGAACGCTCTCTAGAAGTTACCGATTCAAAATGATCATTTTTGATTACAATAATCGGATCTTCTATATTTTCAATTTCAAAATTGGCAAAGTATCGCTCATCAGGGCTGGTTTTATCATTACTTGCTTTTATTTTCTGCAGTTCGTCCGCATATTTTCTGAATCCCGGATCTGATGAATGAATAAATTTATACTCATCGCCTGCATACACATAGTAATGAATTTTTTTCTCTATCAACCCCGCTTCATCAGTAATTTCAGGATTATCATTTCCGTCTCTGAATACTACTTCTGCCAATGTTCCTCCTTTTTTTTGAGCACATTCTTCCGCGTCCTTAAAACTGGAAAAACCTGTATAAACAATCTGATCGCTTAATACATAACGGTTCAGCTTCTGGTTGTATGCATTCGTTTCCATAATTATTATTTGATTTGATTATATAAAATGATATTCAATTTTTTTGCCAAAAAGCTCATTTGAAAAGCTTTTTTATACATTTTAATAAAATTATTATCTTTGAAATCGATTACTATTAGAAATGAAAAAATTATTCTTAACTCTTACTGTTGCGGCGGTATTTCAAAATGTGTCTGCACAGGAAATCACTTTAGATAAAATATATTCAGGATATTACCGTGGAAAAGGGATTGCAGGAATCACTTCCATGAAAAACGGAGAAAATTATCTCGTGATTGAATCTTCAGGTATTGCAAAATATTCTTATAAAACTTCACAGAAGGAAGGAAATCTTGTGGACGGAAAGTTTGAAAGCTATATTTTTTCTGATGATGAATCTAAGATTCTTTTACAGACCGGAAGCCAGCCTATTTACAGACATTCTTTCCTGGGAAAATTTGATGTAAAAGATTTAAAATCCGGAAAAGTAATCAGCCTGAATGAAGGGAAACCGGTTCAGGAGCCTACATTTTCGCCGGATGCTACAAAAGTGGCCTTTATTTCTGATAATAATCTTTTCTATCAGGATCTTAGCTCCGGAAAAATCACACAGATTACTACGGATGGTAAAAAGAACTCTATCCTGAATGGTTTGGCAGACTGGGTATATGAAGAAGAATTCGGGCATGCAAGACAATATGAGTGGACAAAAAATTCTGATGCTATCGTATTTGTGAAGTCTGATGAAAGCCAGGTTCCGGAAATCTATATTCCCATTTATGGAAAAAACCTTTATCCGGCTGAAATGCGTTATAAATATCCAAAAGCAGGTGAGAAAAACTCTGTAGTTTCAGCACAGCTATACCGTCTTGATAACGGAAAAACAATGCAGCTGAACTTAGGTTCTTTCAAAAACTATTATATTCCGAATGTATTCCAGACTGCAAAACCGGACGAAATTGTTTTAATTACGTCTGAAAGGATACAAAACGCTTCGGATATCTTAAAGGTAAATACCAAAACAGGAGCAGTTCAGAAGTTATTTACTGAAACGGATGATAAATGGATTGATACAGACAGTCCTACTCTTGAATTCCTTGAAGATGATTCCTTCCTTTGGGCTTCTGAGAGAGACGGAAACCGTCACCTGTACTGGTATGACAAAGATGGTAAGTTGAAAAAACAGATCACAAAAGGAAACTGGGAGGTAACGGATTATTATGGTTTTAATCCAAAATCTAAAGAAATTTACGTTCAGACAACTGAAAAAGGAAGCATTAATAAGGTGATTTCCAAAGTAAATATTGACAACGGAAAAACTCAGCTGATCTCTAATGCAGAAGGAAACAACGCTGCGAACTTCAGCAAAAACTATAATTATTTCATTGAAACCTCTTCCACTGCTTCAAGACCATATACCTATGTTTTGAAAGATGGTAACGGAAAAGCAGTGAAAGAACTTCAGAACAACAATGACCAGTTACAGAAATTAAAGAATGATAATTTTGTTGAAAAAGAATTCATTACGATTCCTAATGCAACAGGTGACCAGATGAACGCATGGGTAATGAAACCTAAAAACTTTGATCCGAATAAAAAATATCCTCTATTTATGTTTCAGTATTCAGGGCCGGGATCTCAGCAGGTTGCCAATTCATGGGACAACGGAAACGCCATGTGGTTCAATCATCTTGTTCAAAAAGGATATATCGTAGCTTGTGTAGACGGGCGTGGAACAGGTTATAAAGGTGCAAAATACAAGAAGGTAACGTATATGAATTTAGGAAAATATGAGATTGAAGATCAGATCACCGCAGCCAAGTGGTTCGGAAACCAATCTTATATTGACAAAAGCAGAATCGGAATGTTCGGATGGAGCTTTGGTGGTTATATGACGAGTTTAGCAATGACGAAAGGAGCTGATGTCTTCAAAGTGGGAATTGCTGTAGCACCGGTAACCAACTGGAGATATTATGACTCTGTATATACCGAAAGATTTATGAGAACACCTCAGGAAAACCCTGATGGATATGATAAAAACTCTCCTACGGAATATGCTAATCTGTTGAAAGGAAAATTCTTATTAATTCACGGAACGGCTGATGACAATGTTCACTTCCAGAACTCTATGGAATTCTCCGAAGCTTTGATTCAAAATAAAAAACAGTTTGACTTCATGGCTTATCCTGATAAAAACCACGGAATTTACGGTGGGCAGACAAGACCTCAGCTGTATCAGAAAATGACGGATTTCATCCTGAATAATCTGTAAATATCAAATTTAAATCTCACAAAAAATTCCTTTCAGAAAGTCTGAAAGGAATTTTTATTTACATACCTGTTAAGGATATTTGACAGCTTTATCCAGTTCTATAGGGTTGTTAAATGCTTTTAATTTTTTTCTTTCGTTGGCTTCTGCGGGTTTCAGCTGTTCTTTAGACAAGACTGTTCCGTCCTCCAAAAGCAGCTTTTTTCCTTCAGGAATGGTAAGATTTCCATTCAAAACATATTTAAAAGGGTTGGAATAGAGGTCCAGCCTTAGTTTATTTAAATCTTTTTGAGTAACGGGAATTGCTCTGGGGATATAATTATTTAATGAATTACGTTGATAATCATCCGGAATCTTTTCACTCTTAATCACATTAAAATAATAATTCTTTTTTGTATCATACAATTCCATAATCAATCCCGGTAATCCGCTAAACTTATAAGGTCCGTAAGGCATTGGGATATCTTTAGTAAACCATGCGATCCAGTTTCTTCCTCCAAATTCAGTGGTCGCCTTTTGAAGCGAAAGATTATCAGCTATTTTTATACTGTCTGTAATAGTCCACTGTTGCCTGGCCTCCTCAGATATTTTATAAAAATTTACATCTCCGATATATTCATAGTTTTGGTATATATTATCATCCTTCTTTTTTAATAAAAAAGAAGTCAGTCTATTAATTGGAGTTCTCCCGGTAGCAGTAAATACTGAATCACTAATATAATTCAGTCTGTTATAATAAGCAATATCCTCTTTTGTGATATCCAGATAATAATTTTCCCGGGTGATATCTTTTGAGGTTGAATCTTTCTTGTATTTCACCTCATAGATGAACCGGTTGTTCTGGGAAAAAAACATTACAGTTCCCAGCAATATAAATAATAAGCTTTTCATAATAATTTAATTTTCAGATAATAATTCCGGGATAAAGAACTCCAGATCTGCTCTTTCATACTGAACCGGGTATTCCGTGTCATTGATAAAGATATTGGGTGTAAAATGTATCCCATTGCTGCTTACCCACTCTTCATGTCCTTTTAATAAGGCAAGTGCATTCTCTGAGTTTCCAAAATATTTAGAATATTTTTGATACCAGCCACTTTTGTTTTCACTATATCCCTGAACGTCATACCAGCCGCTTAACGCTTCCAGAAATGCTATTTTATTTTCGCTATTGATGTAAATATTGGTAAGATTTACATGAACCGTTCTATTATCCGGATCATCCCTGCTAAGGTCTATATCAAAGAAAATGTTGATTCTCAACTCATCAGAATACTTTTTTACCAGCTTTAGAAAAACAGGGTAAAATTCTTTACAATGCTTACAAAAAGGATTGGTGACAAAGGTTAAAGTTCCACCTGCTTTTTCATTTCCAAACACAAAAGCGCTTGAAAAATCTTCATTGGTCAACCTTTTCTGCAAAGACAAATTATTTTTGAAAAACTGGTAGTTTCTTCTGAATTTCAGATTTCTTTTTAGGGTATTTTCGTCTTTCTGTTCCTTCTTATTTTTTATTCTAAAATTAATCAAGACAATGAGTGAACCCAAGCTCCCGATTAAAAACAGAACAGCACTGATGTCCGGTTTTTTACTTGTAAAGGAGATAAGATTGGCTGCTATCAACTGAATACATACTGAGGCTATGATTACCATGCAGACAGGACAGTATTTTTTAACAACAAATACCTGATAGAATAAGGATAAGAAAGCAACGGGTATGAATGCAAATAACCCATATTGATAGATCTCAAAAAAGAATTCAATATTTTTTATCAGACCAAATAAAATAAAACAGACTATCTGACTGGTAAAAAACAGCAGTGAAATCTCAGATAAATCTATTTTGTTAAAAATCTTCCATTTTTTCGAATTAAAAACCAGGTCGCAGTCCGTATTCAGATAATTGCTTTTACATACTCCAACCGGAATGAATGTTCCTTTACCATGTGTCTTTTTATAAGCTTCATGGGCAAAGATGAATCCGATAAGTCCGGTAGCCGCAAAGATCAGTTTCAAAACCAGATTAGAATCATCATATACGAAAAGGAACAGAAACAGCAGCGTTACAATTCCCCAATTGATGTATGTATAATCAAGTTTTGATTTTGTATAAGATTGCTCTTCAGACTTTTCTACAATAAGTATTATATTTTCCCATTCCGAAAAAAAATCTTCCGTTTGAGAACCATTTACTGTTATTTTATTATCTTTATTACTCACCACTGCCAACTCTCCTTCTACTAAAGCCAGAAAATCCTCAGGCAAAATATCTTTTTCGTCATTATTAATTCTGTAACTGTAATTTTCAATATTGAAAAAGCTTAAAGCATCAGAAAATGCAAGAAGGCTTGGAAAATCGGGATGTCCTTCCAATTGAAGTTCAAACTCATCCCTATCAATATGTATTTCATTATAATCCAGATAATTGATAACAGCAATATAACTTTGGCGTGTCATTTTTAAAGCATCTTTTTATATTAAAAAAAAGCAACAGTTTCCTGTTGCCATTTTAAAAGATTTACATTGATTACCCACAACAAAAAGTACCATTGCAATAAGAATCACCATTCCCATTATGGGTATTGGCACAAGCTGCATTCGTACATCCACATCCTCCATATGCATCAGGTGCCATCTTCCCTCCTTTAATTGTTCTCTGCTCTTCTCTTGATAAAATTCCTTTCATCTTTTTTAAATTGATCTTTTTCATAATAAATGTTTTTTAATTACATGTCATTATTGACACTTCGAAACTAGAAAACAAATATCACTTAACAGAGAAATTAATTTGTATATTCTGTGTACAAGCCGTTATTTACACTATTTACATTCTGTGTACAAGTTAAATTCAGCAATATAAATCACTCTTTATACTTAAAATTTTATATTTATTTCATTAATCATTTATACGCGTATTATTTATTTTATCAATTAAAATTAAAAAGCTATTTTTGGGAAATTTGAAAATTGATTATATGAAGACTAAACATCCTAAAGGGCTGCCCTATCTCTTTTTCACAGAAATGTGGGAGCGTTTCGGGTATTACCTGATTCTTGGAATCTTTGTTCTCTATGTTATTGAGCCTACAGGCATGAAAGGCGGACTTGGACTTCCGGATAAAACTGCTGATGACATTTTCGGAACTTATATTGCCTTAACTTATCTGACTCCATTTATTGGAGGGTTCCTGGCAGACAGGGTTTTAGGATATATTAAATCTATTTATCTTGGAGGTTTTTTAATGGCTGCAGGATATATAGGAATGGGTGTTTTTAAAGATTTGCCTTTGTTTTATGCTTCTCTGGCATTAATTATCATCGGAAATGGTTTCTTTAAACCTACTATTTCAACATTACTAGGAAATCTCTATTCTGAAGAACCTTACAAAGCGAATAAAGACTCCGGATATAATATCTTCTATATGGGGATCAATATCGGGGCATTTATCTGTAATATTATTGCGGCTTTTATGCGTAATAAATTCGGTTGGGGTGAAGCTTTCATCACTGCGGGTGTAGGAATGCTTATCGGAATGGTTATTTTTACAATAGGAAGAAAGCATTATATCCATGCTGCACAGATGAAACCTGTACAGGAAGGCGATACCAAGCTTTCAGAAATTCTGATCAAAGTATTTGTTCCTGCTATCGTTGCCGGAGCAATAGGTTGGTTTATTCCTGGGAATATTTTCGGAAGTGACAGTACAGATGCCTTTATTTTCGCATGTATACCCGTGATTTATTTTTATGCATCTCTTTACTTTAAAGCTAAGCCGGATGAAAAAGCATCTATCGGAGCATTACTTTCTGTATTCCTGATCAGCATGTTCTTCTGGGCTGTTTTCAAACAAAACGGTACAGCTTTAACAAGATGGGCGAATTATTATACCGACAGAAGTGTTCCTGCTTCTCTTGAAAAGCCACTGGAAGGAATTTATATGGTGGAAGGGAAAAGTTATGAAGATAAAGAAACCCCTGTTTATGACAATCAGTTCCGTTCTCAAAAAGATGATAATGGAGAAACTAAAAAGGAAATGGGGAAAGATGTTTACTTTAAAAACATATCCCCTGAACAGCGTGCGGTTCTTGAGAAAAATCCGGAAAACAAAGTATATCTTTACAATACAGAATTATTCCAATCTATCAATCCATTCTGGGTTATTGCTTTGACTCCAGTTATCGTAGGATTCTGGGCATTATTGAGAAGAAAAGGCAAAGAGCCTTTAACACCAACTAAGATTGTTTTAGGATTATTTATTTCCGGACTTTCTTGTCTGGTGATGGTTTTAGCAGTGATAGCCGGAGATAATGGATCTGTAAAAGTCTCTCCTCTATGGCTGGTGGCCAGCTACGGAGTGATTACCATCGGTGAATTATGTTTATCTCCAATGGGACTTTCTTTTGTATCTAAACTTTCTCCTGCAAGAATTACAGCATTGATGATGGGAGGATTCTTCCTGGCTAACTCTGTTGGAAATAAGCTTTCAGGAATCCTGGCCAGTACATGGTACAGCTACGAAAACAAAACGAATTATTTCCTTGTTAACTTCGCTTTGTTAATATTCGCTACACTTTTGGGCCTTTCTATGTTAAAGAGACTGAATAAAATCATGACAGAAAAAGGGCATTAAAATGCTCAATATTATAACGATAACCAAGCTGCGGACTAGTCCCGCAGCTTTTTTATTTAAAAATAAAATTAAAACCTTGCCAAAAACCCAAAATAAACTATATTTGTCAGTCTTAACAAAAATTAACAATAGAAATGGATAATATTGAAGCATTGAGTCCGAAACCGGATGAATTTGTAGAGAATAAGAATTCCAGGCATCCTAAAGGATTATGGGTTCTTTTCGGAACAGAAATGTGGGAGCGTTTCAACTTTTATGGAATGAGAGCTCTTTTGACGCTCTTCATGGTAAATTCCTTATTAATAAAAGAAGCTGATGCAGCGATCATCTATGGTGGATTTCTGGCTTTATGTTATTTAACCCCTCTTTTGGGAGGATTTATTGCTGACAAATATATAGGAAACAGATACGCTATCATCATTGGTGGATCTTTAATGGCTATCGGCCAGTTCTTATTATTCATCAGTGCCTCTACTTTCTCAGCAGATATTGGAAGTGCTAAACTTATCATGTGGCTGGCATTATTCGTTATCATTTTCGGTAACGGATTCTTCAAACCGAATATTTCCTCAATGGTAGGAAGTCTTTATCCAAAGCAGGAAAAATCTAAACTGGACTCTGCTTTTACCATTTTCTATATGGGGATCAACATTGGAGCATTCTTAGGTCAGTTTATCTGTCCATACTTAGGAGACGTAAAAGATGCTGCAACTGGGGTAAGAGATATCTTTGCTTTCAAATGGGGATTCTTGGCAGCTTCTATTGCAATGGTAATTGGGACTGTAACTTTCTTTATCCTTAAAAACAAATATGTAGTAACTCCGGAGGGAAGACCAATCGGGGGATTACCAAAAAACAATACAAGCGCTGACTTCGAAGAAGGAGAAACTCAAACTGCCAAATTCTCAGGTCAGGCTTTAGGAATCACCGGAGGAATATTTGTTGTTTTATTCTTCATTTTCAGATACCTTCTTGTAGGTGAGTTTGGATTCAACTCCGTAGAAATGGGACAGTTGATTAAAGGGATCATTTATCCATTCATCTATTCAGCTGGTATTGCTCTTGCCTTCTTAATTATGTCTTCTGCTGAAAATAAGGTAGAAAGACAAAGAATCTGGGTAATCTATATTGTATCATTCTTTATTATTTTCTTCTGGGCTGCGTTTGAGCAGGCAGGATCTTCATTAACGTTTATTGCAGACAATCAGACTGACAGAAACATTTTCGGATGGAATATGCCGCCTTCAATGGTTCAGATCTTCAACGGTATTTTCGTAGTTCTTTTAGCGGTTCCTTTCAGTTTATGCTGGGACAAGTTAAGAGCTAAAGGAAAAGAGCCGGTATCTCCGTTCAAACAAGCGATGGGATTAGCACTGATCGCTCTTTCTTATTTTATTATTGCACACAATGTAAAAGATCTTGGAAACTCAGGATTATTAGCCATCAAATGGTTAATGTTATTATATTTCATTCAAACATGTGGTGAGCTTTGCCTTTCTCCAATTGGTCTATCATTGGTTGGTAAGCTTGCTCCAAAAAGATTTGCTTCATTACTATACGGTGTTTTCTTTATTTCTAATGCTGCTGGTTATGCATTGGCAGGTTCATTAGGAGCGCTTATCCCTGCTACAGGTGATAAGTTCAAAAAGGCTGAAGAAATGGGTATTAATCTACAGGATGTTTTAGATAAAAAAGTAACCCTGACAGCTGATCAGGTTGCAGCTTTTGATAAAGCTCAGCTTCCATTACACAACCCTACTTTTGTAGGATTTGAAATTCACAATTTATTTGAATTCTTCATGGTATTCGTAGTACTTTGTGGGATTGCTTCTGTGATTTTAGGCTTAATTTCACCTATCTTAAAGAAAATGATGCACGGTGTAAACTAATTGTATCAACAAAATATCATAAAACCTCTGCTAAGTCAGAGGTTTTTTTTATTTTCGTATGATGGAAATTTCCGAAGATTCTTTATTCCAATCCGTAAAGGAAATCATTAGGCAGTCGCGCGAAAAAGTGTTTCGTATAGCGAATTCTACGCTGCTGCTCACTTACTGGCAGATTGGAAAATTGATTGTTGAAGATGAACAACAAGGAAAAGAACGGGCAGAATACGGAAAATATACGCTGAAAAAACTTTCTCAGAAGCTTACCTTAGAATTTGGAAAAGGGTTTGATGAAAGTAACTTAAGAAACATGCGCTCTTTTTATCATGCATTTCCAATATGTGACGCATTGCGTCACGAATTGAGCTGGACCCATTACAGATTACTGATAAGGCTTGACAATGCTGATAAAATGAATTACTATATCAATGAATCCGTTCAAAATAACTGGAATTACAGGGATCTTAAAAGACAAATCAATTCGCTTGCTTATGAAAGGGTTTTAGAACATAAAAAATCTTCTCCGGAAACTATTCACAGTGTTTTAAAAGATCCTTATATTTTTGAGTTTCTTGGATTAAAAGCTGATGAACAATTTTCTGAAAAAGAAATTGAAACAGCCATTATTGATCATATTCAAAAGTTTTTACTGGAGTTTGGAAAAGGGTTTGCTTTCGTAGCGAGACAACAACATATTTCTACGGATACATCAGACTTCTACATCGATCTTGTATTCTATAATTACATCTTAAAATGCTTTGTCATTATTGATTTAAAAACAGGAGAACTTTCTCATCAGGATATAGGACAGATTGATATGTATGTAAGAATGTATGATGATCTGAAACGCGGTGAAGGAGATAACCCAACCATTGGAATTTTATTATGTTCAGAAAAAGATGAGACCATTGTAAAATACTCCGTTTTGAATGATAAAAACAATTTATTTGCCAGCAAATACCTGCTGTACCTCCCAAAAGAAGAAGAATTAAAACAAATTATTGACCAGGACAGAATCCGCTTTGAACTGGATCAGAAAGATAAAAACCCTTAATTAGAATTTAATCATATATCATTATGAGCTTAACTTTAGATGAAATACAAAATTTCAAAGGAAAATATCCCAGACAAATCTGGAGTCTTTTTTTCTCTGAAATGTGGGAACGTTTCTGTTTCTACGGAATGCGTGGAATGCTGGTTTTCTTTATGATTTCTCAGCTTAATTTCCATGAAAAAGAAGCCAATCTTCAATATGGCGCTACTCAGGCATTCGTATATGCCTTTACTTTTGTAGGAGGTCTTTTTGCCGATAAAATTTTAGGATTCCGAAAATCCCTTTTCTGGGGCGGACTTCTGATGATCGTAGGAAGTTTAATTCTTGCTACCGATCCGCACAAATTCTTTTTCTTAGGAATAGCATTCACTGTAGTAGGAACAGGTTTCTTTAAACCTAATATTTCTTCTATGGTAGGACAGCTTTATAAACCTAATGACTCAAGAGCGGATGCAGGCTTTTCACTTTTTTATGCGGGAATTAATCTTGGGGCATTATTAGGAGGTTATTTATGTATTGCTATTGGTAAAGGAGAATTTTTAAGCAACATTATTGCAGAAGAAATGAGATGGCATATTGCTTTCGGATTGGCTTCAATAGTAATGGTGATAAGCTTAATTAACTTTGTATTTACGCAAAGAACATTAGGAACTATCGGTTTACAGCCTGGACATCCTTTAGCAGAAGAAAAAACAGCTCCAATACCAAAATGGAAAGAATATGGAGTCTATGCCTTGTCACTGGTTTTTGTACCTATCATTATGACTATGGTTGCTAAAACTGAATATACAGATTATTTTATGTGGACCATCGGGCCATTAACCTTAATCTATTTATTCTATGAAATGTCTAAAGTAACCGCTTCTGAGCGCAAAAAACTTTGGGCTGCTTTAGTATTCATTATATTTTCAATCATATTCTGGGGAATTTATGAGCAAAGTGGGGGTTCTTTAAGTATTTTCGCAGCTAAGAACCTGAATAAGGATCTTTTAGGACTAGATCCAAATGGTGTAAATAATTCAGGAGGAGCTTTCTTTATTATCTTCCTTGCTCCACTGATCGGGCTTCTTTGGATCTGGCTGAACAAAAGAAAAATTGAACCCAACACAATCATCAAATTCGGATTAGGATTTATTTTCTTAGGATTAGGATATTATGTTTTGTTTGCAACACGTCTGTTTGCAGACCTTCAGGGAATCACTTCACTGAACTTCTTCACACTGGCACTGCTAATCATTACACTTGGAGAATTATGCCTCTCTCCTATCGGATTATCTATCATGACAAAACTTTCTACCAAGAACCTTCAGGGAATGATGATGGGAATGTGGTTCCTTGCTTCGGCTTACGGACAGTATGTTGCCGGGATTATCGGAGCCAGTCTTGCTACGGCAAAAAAAGGATCTACCAACTATGATGAATTAATCACTTATACTGATGGATATAAACAATTGGGATTGTATGCGGTAATTGCCGGAGTGGTATTAATTTTGATATCTCCGTACGTGAAAAAATTAATGCAGGATGTAAAATAGAAAATAAGTAATTATGCTTATTTTTACCTAAATATCACAATATGAAGAAAATTTTAAGCATAGTTCTCTTACTTTTATTAAATATCAGTTTTGCACAGGTAAAGTGGATGACCATTGAGGAGGCTTTAAAAGCTCAAAAAGAAAATCAAAAAAAAATATTGATTGATTTCTATGCAGACTGGTGTGGTCCATGCAAAATCATGGATAAAAAAACGTACGGCCACCCTGTACTGGCTCAGATTTTAAATGAGAATTATTATCCAGTAAAATTTAATGCGGAAGAAAAAAAGAGTATTGAAATTTTCGGAAGAACATTTTCAAATCCCAATACTGAACATAAAAAAGGAAAAAATTCTCTACATGAGTTTACCCAATATATGAATGTAGGAGCTGTCCCAAGCACAGTATTTCTGGATGAGCATGGCGATCCCATCACCATTCTGCAGGGAGAATTATCTGCCAAAGAACTGGAACCCTATCTGGAACTGATCTCCAAAGAACTGTTTAAAAAGATCAAGACCAGAGAACAATGGGAGGATTACCAGAAAAAATTCAGATCTAAGATCAAAGATTAATTCAGAACTTTGAAACATAGATTTTCAGTTTCAATGCTAAAAAATCACTATAGAGGCTTCCAATTTTTTGGAAGTCTTTCTTATTTTGCCGAAATTCGAACCTTTATTTTTATGATCCGAAATAAGAATCTTAAAATTCGAAAAACAGCATCCTGAAATCAGACAATGAATCTCGAAACCTCCATAGAATATGTAAAAGGAATAGGTCCGGAAAGAGCCAAACTCATTAAAAGTGTGTTGGGCTTATCTACTGTAGAAGACATGTTGAATTTCTACCCTATCCGTTATCTGGACAAAAGTAAGATCTATACCGTTTCTCAGCTCGGAGAAGAAACCAGCCAGGAAATTCAGCTAAAGGGAAGAATTACTCAGGTACAGGAAATTCAGACGGGTAAAACCAAAAGATTATCTGCAAAATTCAATGATGAAACCGGGAGTATGGATCTGGTTTGGTTTCAATATTCCAAGTGGTTAAAAGAACAGCTTCCAATCAACAGGGAAGTTTATATTTTCGGAAAGATCAATGTTTTCAACCGTCAGTTTTCTATGCCGCATCCGGAAATTGAAGCGGAAGAAAAAAAAGAAGGAGACACTCGTCTTAAACCTATTTATCCGGGTTCTGAAAAACTGACCAAAAGAGGATTAAATCAAAGGTTTTTCCAGAATGCTTTAAGAAATATCTGCAGGGAGATTCCCAATCTTATTGAAGAAAATTTTCCGGAATATCTGATGAAAACATTCAAGTTCATGTCAAGACAGCACGCTTTTCTGAATGTTCACTTTCCAAAAGACCAGGAACATTTTGATAAAGCGGACTACAGATTGAAGTTTGAAGAATCATTCTTCTTTCAGTTAGGATATGGCTTTAAAAAGCTTCATCATAAAACACAGTCTCATGGTAATCCTTTCCCGATAATCGGAGATCATTTTAATGATTTTTATGAAAACCATCTTCCTTTTGAGCTTACCAATGCACAGAAAAGGGTTTTGAAGGAAATAAGAATGGATATGAAAAGGCCTATTCAGATGAACAGGCTTTTGCAGGGAGATGTAGGATCAGGAAAAACGATGGTTGCCCTTCTTACCATGCTTATTGCGATGGACAACGGATTTCAGAGCTGTCTGATGGCTCCTACGGAGATTCTTGCCCAGCAGCATTACCACGGTATCAAAGAGCTGTTGGAAAAAACAGGAATTAATATCCGTCTTCTTACAGGTTCTGCCAAAGCAGCTGAAAGAAGAATTATCCATGAAGAACTGGAAAATGGGACACTTTCTATTTTGGTAGGAACTCATGCTGTTCTTGAAGACAAGGTTAAATTTAAAAATCTGGGATTAGCCATTATTGATGAGCAGCATAGATTCGGAGTTGCCCAAAGGGCCAAACTTTGGGCTAAAAATAAGATTCCGCCTCATATTCTGGTGATGACCGCCACTCCTATTCCAAGAACTCTGGCTATGAGTTTTTATTCTGATCTGGATGTTTCCGTGATTGATGAGATGCCCGTGGGAAGAAAGCCTATTATTACAGCTCACCGCAGGGAAAAAGACAGATTGTATGTATATAATTTCTGTAAAGATGAAATTAGAAAGGGCAGACAGGTTTATTTCGTATATCCTCTTATTGAGGAATCTGAAACGTTGGATTATAAAAATCTGATGGAAGGCCTGGAGCATGTTATGGAGTTTTTCTCAGAATATAACGTCACCATGCTTCACGGAAAAATGAAACCGGACGAAAAAGATGCTGCTATGGCTTATTTTGCTTCCGGAAAAGCTGAAATAATGGTTGCAACAACGGTAATTGAAGTAGGAGTAAATGTTCCGAATGCTTCAGTAATGGTAATTGAAAGCTCGGAAAGGTTCGGACTATCACAGCTTCACCAGCTCAGAGGACGTGTGGGAAGAGGTGCTGAACAGAGTTACTGTATTCTGATGACTTCCGATAAATTATCAAAAGAAAGCAGAACGCGTATTAAAACCATGACTGAGACCAACGACGGTTTTAAAATTTCTGAGGTGGATATGCAGCTTCGCGGTCCCGGAGACATACTGGGTACTCAGCAAAGTGGTGTAGTAGATTTTAAAAGGCTGGATCTTATTAATGACTCGGCGATCATCAAAACAACAAAAAATACGGTAGAGAAAATCCTTGAAGCAGATCCTATGCTTTCAAGACCTGACAATATGATCATCAAAAACTATTATATCAGATACTACAGAGGAAAAAATAAGTGGAGTAAAATATCATAAAAAAACCGCAGAAAAAACTTCCTGCGGCCCCCTTATAAAACTGTTCTTTAGAAGAAATTACTTTTGGTGTGTCCAAAAAAAATTTATTTTAATAGCTCAGGCTTAATATTTTGTGATGTGGTGTGAAAATATTTATATAACAATATAATAATGAGCTAAAACCATAACTATTAAAATAAATTATAAAAAAAACAAAATGAATTATTTTTTCCAACTTGCTTATTATAAAAACTAACTGTGTTTCGGTGGAGATGAGGGAATGAAACGAATAAAAATACCTCCAGCTACTTATTGAGTTTTCATGATTGTACCGTTTTGTTTAAAGATCTTCTGTGCTTTAAAATTGGAAAATTAGTATAATCCATTTTGTTTAACTAACATCGTGATTTATAAAATTTTGTTCTTAAGAAACAATTACTTCCCATTCATCTGTATCTTCTACTATATAATGAAATTTGTGTCTGAGTTTACTTTTACAAATGTCAGAATATTAATTCAGATGCCTTTTATATTATTTTAATTATTAGTTATAAAATTTTCACTTATTCGTGAATAGTATGCTGTAAATACGATTAAAAAATCATTAACATTTAATTAATAAATCCTTTACTCATCACACTTTCAAGATGAGATTATCTTTATTCAATCCTGAAGTATGATACTGCCAGTTGATAGTAATCACTTCCGAAAGCACCTTTTTAAGCTTCTCAAAACACTCCGGTTTTTTCATAAAAATATGAGCTCCTTTTACAAAAATATCTTCTATTTCACTTTCCGGAATCGGCTCAGAAAAAATAGCCGTCACCATATTATTGAATTTTGAGTTTGAACTGATATCTTCCAGACATTCCATACTTTCTTTTCCAGGAATCATATAATTGATAAAAACAAGTTCCGGCACTACCGCATCGTCATTATTCAGATATTCCATAAGATTGTTCCCATTACTAAAACATTGAACTTTTATAGAGATTTTTAACTCTTTCAAAATATTTTTAAAAAAAATCAAAGTATTTTGATCGTTATCTGCTACAATTACGTTCAGAAATTCTTTATTCATATTGCATTTTAGGATTTATTACCTTGCTTTGTGCTCTTCTTCGCCTGCCTATAATTTTTTGAAACTGGGATGGTGTAATTCCTGTTGTATTTTTGAACTGGGTACTCAAATGGGCTACACTGGAGTAGTTCAGCTTATGGGCAATTTCTGTAAGACTTTGTTTATTTCTTATGATCAAAGCCTTTGCATGCTCAATCTTTTGCAGAATAATAAAATTCTCAATAGAGGTATAAGCAACTTCCGAAAAAAGATTGGAAAGATATCCATAGCTGTGATTCAGCTTTTCAGAAATATAGATGGAGGCTTTTACCGGTACAATTTCATCAGAAAAAACGAGCTCCACAATAGCATCTTTTATTTTCTGTACCAGCGCGCTTTTTTGGCTTTCTATGATCTCAATACCATACTCTTCAAGATTTTTCTTAAAAAGATTGTGCTGTTCCTGTGTAAGGGGCTCATAGAATTCCACCTCACCGAAGTTCAGTAACCTGTACTTCAGCCCGTGTTCTTTAAGTTTTTCGTCCAATACCTTTTTACAAAGGGCATTGAAATCAAATTTAACATACATTTTCATCCTAGTATATATAAGCCAATATTATTGAGTAAATATAACAATTTATTTCAATTAAACGTGAAATAGATGCATGTTTTTAATATTTCACTTTATACACGAAAAAACTCCTGTATTTTAGAATACAGGAATTTAAACACTAAGGATGAAAAAAATATACTGATAAAAAGCTTTTTCAGCTCAAAACCAAGCATATGAATGTATTGTATAAGTGATTTGGTTCTGAAGCAAAGATGAATCAAAAAAAGAAATCACTTGTTATAGAATTACAGGATAAAGTTACAAAATTTTAAGTCAATTACTTGTGAATTAGATATTCCATTTGATAATCATCCATTACAAAGCCATTTCCAATATCCAAAACCATCTCATTATAAACTTTAAATTCCTGGGATTCGTAAAATTTTCTTGCGCTATTTTCCTTGTTTACATTGAGAATGATTCTTATGTCATTGCTTTCAGAAAGTTTTCTCTTCAGGAAATCAATAGCTCTTTTTCCGAATCCTTTACCTTTACTTTCCGGAACCAGATAAATGCGGTGCAGTTTTGTAGTATCCGGTTCGTAGCCATGCTCATAACCAATAAAGCCTTCGAAAGAAGCATTATTTTCGTTAAAGATTAAATAATAATGATAATTTGGATTATCGAGGTGTTTTGAAATTTCTTCTTTAGAATACATCTCTCCCAGCATATAATTGATCTGTTCATCTGAAATAATTCCTGCATAAGCATTCTCCCACGATCTTCTTGCCAATTCCTGGATTAAAGGAATATCCTTTTCTTTCGCTTCTATTAATTTCATATTCTAAATTTGTTTTTTATTCTAATTTTCAAATGCAAAGTTGATGAAAATTTTCACCGAATAATCTTTAATCCCATCAGATGTGGAAATAAAAAGGTGAAAGTATATCACCTTTCACCTTAATATGCTTACTATAATGTTAAAATGTACCGGAAAAGCATTATTCATTTCCAATAACCATTCATAATCATTAGTTAAATTTTAGCCATTTCAGCCTTAATTTTTGCATGAAGACCTTCCGAAGCTTTTACCAAAGGAAGTCTAAGATAATTTTTGATGATTCCTTTTTCTGTAAGTATTACTTTAATACCACAAGGATTACCTTCAGCAAAAATCAAACGGGTAATATCTACAAGTTTGTTGTGGATTTCATAAGCTTCTTTTACCTTACCTTCGAAAGCCAGCTGTACCATCGTAGAGAATTCTTTAGGATAGGCCTGCCCGATTACGGAAATTACACCATCTCCACCGGCTAATGTTACCGGCAATGTATATTCATCATCTCCGGAAACTAAAGAAAAGCCTTCAGGCTTCTTTCTGAGGATATCAAAATACTGCAGAATATTCGGTGCCGCCTCTTTAATTAAAAACAAATTCGGGAATTCATTTGCAAGACGAAGCGTAGTATCAGCTTCTACATTTTGCCCTGTTCTTGATGGAACATTATAAATGATAATATTTTTACCTGTGGAAGCTAATGCCTTATAATGCTGATAAAGACCTTCCTGGTTGGGTTTATTATAATAGGGAGATACTGAAAGTACGGCTTCAAATGCAGAAAGATCTGCTTCTTCAATCTGTTTCTTGACATCAAGAGTATCGTTACCGCCAATTCCCAAAACTAAAGGAAGACGTTTATTATTCACCTTAATGATATGCTCAATTACCTGTTTCTTCTCCTCTGCAGAAAGCGTTGCGGCTTCTGCCGTTGTTCCCAATACAACTAAATAATTGGTTCCGTTTTCAATATTGTACTCCACCAGTTTTGTCAAACTGTCGAAGTCAACGGATAAATCTTCATTAAAGGGCGTTACCAATGCAACACCTACTCCTTTTAAAATGCTCATCTGTTAGAATTATTTTTGCCAAATTTAATAATTTACAGTAAGAATTTGTAATAAATAATAATGTTTTATTATACATATAGTTATATTTGCATATACTAAAAGAGATTATGAAAAATAAATTCTTGTTACTGGGAATTGCTCTGGTGTCGCTTACTGCATGCAAAACGGCTTCTGCGCCGCAGCTTGTGAATGTAAAGACGCAGAAAAATATTTCTATTAATAATGAGCTAAAAAATGATGAGGAGTTTGTAAAATTTATCGAACCTTATAAGCAGAAACTGGATAAAGAAATGAACCAGAAGATCTCGCATACCAATGTGGATCTTACCAAACAGGGCGATAACAGCAATCTGGGCAATCTTTTAGCTGACTATACGTTTGAAGGAGGTAATGAATGGATCAAAACTCATCTTAAGCAAAACGTAGACGCTGCATTGATCAATATCGGAGGAATCCGAACCACTATCGGAAAAGGAGATATCTTACTTAAAAATGTATTTGAAGTAATGCCTTTCGAAAATGAAGTGGTCATTGTAAAAATGAAAGGAGCAGATTTACAGGGGCTTTTTGAGTATTATGCAAAAACGCAGGTCAACAATCCTGTTTCTCATTTATATATTGAAACAAAAAACGGACAGGTAATTAAATCCTTAATTAACGGCTACACAGTAGATCCGGAGAAAGATTATTATATTGCCACATCAGACTATCTTGCGCTGGGTGGAGACAATATGAAATTCTTTGCTAAAGGAGAATCTATTGCAACAGGTATTAAAATGAGAGATTTATTTATCGATTATTTTAAAAAATCACCTGAAGTGGTGGTCAATTCGGATGTTCGTTTACATTTTATAGGGAAGTAATAATGGATAGAAAAAGTTTTTTAAAAGCAATAGGAAGCGGATCTTTAGCAATGGCTTTAGCTCCTAATATGATGATGGCGGAGGAATTAAAAATTCTTAATTTAAAATCTGCAAATAAACTGACTATTCTACATACTAATGACCAACATAGCAGAATAGAGCCTTTTGATGCAAGCTATACAAAAAATCCCAATCAGGGAGGTTTTGCAAGAAGGGCAAGCTTAATCCAACAGATCAGGAGTCAGGAAAGCAATGTTCTTCTTCTTGATTCCGGAGATATTTTCCAGGGAACTCCTTATTTTAATTTCTTCGGAGGTGAACTGGAATTCAAATTAATGTCTATGATGAAATATGATGCTTCTACTATGGGAAATCATGATTTCGATAATGGACTTGATGGATTTTTAAAAGTTCTTCCCAATGCGAAGTTTCCTTTTATCTGTTCCAATTATGACTTTAAAAACACCATTCTCGACGGAAAAACATCTCCTTATCAGATCTTCAGCAAGAATGGAATAAAAGTGGGAATTTTCGGGGTGGGAATCCAGCTGGATGGCCTTGTAGGCAAAAAACAATATGGAGAAACCGTTTATACCAACCCGATTGATGTAGCGCAGCATTATTCAAATTTCCTGAAGAAAGATCAGAAATGTGATCTTGTGATTTGTCTTTCACACATCGGCTACGACTACAAAGACGAACCTGATAAAATAAGTGATAAAATTTTAGCCGCCAATACGGAAAATATTGATATTATCTTAGGAGGCCATACTCATACATTCTTACCGGAACCTCAGAACTTTACCAACAGACAGGGCAAAAATGTTCTTGTCAACCAGGTAGGATGGGCAGGCCTTCTTTTAGGCAGGATAGATTTTTATTTTGATACAAACAAAAACGTACAGCATATTTCCTGGAACAATCAGGTAATAGATAGCAGCATAACCGCATAATATGAAAAAACTCTTTATAATTTCTCTTGGTATTTTAGCATCCCTGCAGCTGACAAAAGCTCAGGTTATTTCATCCAAAAAATGGGCAGATCTGTTTTCCTATAATAATGTCTTAGCCATGAAAGAAGACAACGGAAAAATCATTGCAGCCACTCAAAACGGAATATTCTATTATACAATATCAACAGGAGAAATTACGAAGTTATCCAAAGCCAATGGGCTGCATAATATCGGAATTACTGCTTTCGATTATAATCCGCAGACTAAAACAGGACTTATCGGTTATGAAAACGGGTCTATGGACGTCATTACGCCACAGGAAATCAAATATATTGTTGATATTCCTATTGCTACAGGATATAACGGGAACAAAAAGATCAACCATATTTCCATAACAGGAGATCAGGCTGTCATTTCAGTTGGATATGGAGTTTCCATATTTAACCTTCAGAATAAAGAGTTTGGTGATTCTGCATTTTTCCTTTCCGGTGGTGTTTATCAGGCAAGTAATGAAGCCACGATATTCGGAAATAAAGTATATTCTGTAACGGATACTGGATTGAAAAGCCATCAAATGAATACTACGTTTCCGGTATTTTCTACCTGGACAACGGAAGCTCCGGGAGCTTTCAAACATATAGATTCAGAATCAGAACTGGTGTATTCAACGGCTACAGCAGCTTATATTTATAACAACGGTACACCAACACAACTTCCTACTACTTTTGAAAAAATCAGGGATCTGGTGATTACTTCTAATAGTATTGTGGTGACAGATAACCGGGTATATACTTATGGAATCAATGGAGTATCGCAAAATGCAGTAAGCCTTGGTGAAGAATGTAATACTGCATTAACAGCCGGTGGAAAGATTTTAGGCGGAACGGTATTATCGGGGATTAAGGATGAAGGGAACAATACTTTTAAACCTTCCGGCCCTTACTTCAATTTTGCGTATAATATCAATCTTTTTGATAATAACCAACTTTTAGTTTCCTCTGGCGCCAGAGCCAATAACTACAACCATCCGTTTATTCAGCCACAAGAACCGGGATTTTATTATTTCAATGGTACAGAGTGGATTTACCCTTCATTTTTCAATAAAAGTAATCCCAATCGTCCCATTTTCATCAATGTACTGGATGCTATTATAAGTCCTTATAACAGTAATGAAGTGCTCTTTACCAATTATACAATGTTGGATAACGGAGTGTACAAAATGAAATATAATGCGACAAGTAAAGATTTTGAACTGGTAAAATATTATAATCTGGGGGCACAGCCTTACCTCAGACGTCCTGTAGGTTTTGCTGTAGACCCACAAAATAATCTCTTTGTTTCTTTTGGATTCAACGATGGAAACCCTTCTATAGGAATTTACGATAAAGCATCTGATGATTTTCTCATCAAGAAAATAGTTCTTGCCAGTGATGGTATACAAAAGACTTTTTACCATGAAAACATGCTTTGGACACCTCTGCCAAGATCTAATAATTTCTGGGTATATGATTATAAAAATGCTCTTAACCTTTCCGATGATTCAGATTATATCCTGGGAACGGCTAATGGATTTAACAGTTCAGGAGGAATCTTATCTGTAGCATTTGATAAGGCTGGTGATGCATGGATCGGTACAGACGGTGGTCTGAGGATCATGTCCAACGCAGCATCAGAAATAAAAAGCGCTCAGCCTAAAGTGGAGCCTATAGTTATAGAGCAGAATGGTTTGGGGGAAGAGCTTTTCAGAGAGTCAGCAATTCTTCAGGTTGCGGTAGATGCAGGTGATTACAAGTGGGTATCTGTTGATGGTGGTGGTGTTTATTATCTGTCTGCCGACGGTCAGAGAACCATAAAACATTTTACAAAAGAAAATTCACCTCTTCCTACGAATAGTGTTACCGATATAAAGATTGATAAGAAAACGGGTAAAGTATATTTTGTAACGTATAATGGTATTGTAACGTATCAGGGCGATGTTGCAGATGTAACGTCTAATTTCGGGGATGTTGTAGTGTATCCTAATCCTGTTGTTTATTCTAACTTCAAAGGAAAAGTAACCATTAAGGGTCTTGCAGAAAAAACCAATATAAGAATTGTAGATGCTGCAGGAAATGTAGTGCACTCAGCCGTAGCACGCGGAGGATATTATGAATGGGATATGAATAATCAGAAAGGAACAAGAGTAGCCTCAGGGATTTATTTTGTCCTGATGACGAATGAAGACGGATCTGATAAAGCTACCGCCAAAATAGGAGTGGTTAATTAATGAATTCTCAAAACGGTTTTTTACTTTCATTTATAAAATATGGAGAAAATGATGCTGTATTGCATTGTTTTACAGAAGAAGAGGGTTTTCAAAGCTATTTTCTGAAGGGAATTTATTCCAAAAAGAATAAAAAGAAAGCCTTGCTTCAACCGCTGAGCCAGCTCAATTTTTCTGTAAATCCATCGCGGGGCAACGGAATCCCGTCTGTTTCAAAGTTTGAACTGGTAAAAAACAATGATATTTATACAGACATCAAGGTCAATACCGTCATTTTCTTCATCTCAGATTTTCTGAGCCATATTCTTAAGCATGAGAATAAAAATATTCCGATCTATTCCGGAATTGATCATCTTATCAGTGAGCTGACGAATAAAAATTATCAGGCACATCTTCTGTTTTTGCTTTCTTTTTTAAAAATTCAGGGTGTAGCTCCATTATTGAGTGAAGGCAGATTTTTAGATCCGGAGACCGGAACTTTTTCTCCGGGAATAAGTCATCAGCTTTTCAATGAAGAAATTTCCTTGTTGTGGAAAGAAGCGCTTTGTGCAGAAGATTTTTATGCCACAAAAATCCATCCTTCTTTAAGAAAAGATTTCCTGGACAGTCTTTTGGTCTATTATCATTACCATATCACGGATTTCAAAACTCCGGCCTCACTGGAAATTATTCAGCAGATATTTGAGTAAACCAGATCATCTTTTTACTTTCCTGTTGTTTTTCCAATATCCTCCGGTATTTCTGTTTCAGATGCTGCCATTTCTTTTTTGGAAAATCTGGGCTGAAGAATCTTAGCAATAAGTCCCGTCCAGCCGGTCTGATGGGAAGCTCCTACTCCACGGCCGTTGTCTCCGTGAAAATATTCATAGAACAGGATATAATCTTTAAAATCCGGATCGTTCTGAAATCTTTTATACTGCCCATGAACCGGGCGTTTCCCATTTTCATCCTTTAAAAATATCTTGGCGAGTCTCTTGTTTAAGGCATCTGCAATCTGATCGAGGTTTGAATAATTACCGCTTCCCGTAGGATATTCCACTAAAAAATCCGGACTGTAATAGAAAAAAAAGCGCTGAAGACTGTCAATAATAAGGAAATTGATAGGGAACCACACGGGACCGCGCCAGTTGCTGTTACCTCCAAAAAGACCGCTATCACTTTCTGCAGGGGTATATTTTACACTGTAATCCGTATCATTTAATGTTAATGTGTAGGGATTGTTTTCATATTCTTTGGATAAAGCTCTTACTCCGTAATCACTGAGAAATTCATCCGGATTCAACATTCGGTTTAACAGTCTTTTCAAGCGATGTCCCCGAAGCAGAGACAAAAGGTGTTTGGAATCCTGTCCTTTCACTTCCCATCTTGAAACCAGAGAAGCCAATTCAGGCTTGTTATCCAGTACCCATTTCATTCTTTTCTTGAAATTGGGAAGGTTTTCAATCATTTCATCATCGATGACCTCAACGGCAAACATCGGGATCAATCCTACAATTGTTCTTAATTTCAGGTACATATGAGTTCCGTCACTGGAAGCTATTGCATCATAGAAAAATTCATCCTGCTCATCCCAAAGACTGAAATTCTCATCACCCATATTATCCAGTGAATGGGCAATCGACAGGAAATGTTCAAAGAATTTCATCGCCATTTCTTCATACACTTTATTGTAAAGAGCCAGTTCCAGGGCAATTCTCATCATATTCAGAGCAAACATGGCCATCCAGCTTGTTCCATCCGATTGTTCCAGCTGTTCTCCGTTGGGCAAAACAGAATTCCTGTCAAAAACACCGATATTATCAAGTCCCAGGAATCCTCCTTCAAAGATATTATTACCGTTAAGGTCTTTCTTATTCACCCACCAGGTAAAATTCATCAATAGCTTCTGGAAAGCACTTTCCAGAAATTCCAGGTCGGGTTTATCTTTTAAATATTCATCAATTTTAAATACTCTGAAAACCGCCCAGGCATGTACAGGAGGATTCACATCACTTAAGTTCCATTCGTAAGCGGGAAGCTGTCCGTTGGGATGCATATACCATTCAAACAGAAAGAGTTTTAACTGATGTTTTGCAAAATCGGGATCTATCAGTGAAAAGCTGATGGTATGAAATGCCAGATCCCATATTGCATACCATGGATATTCCCATTTGTCCGGCATGGAAACAATGTGTTCATTGTTAAGATGCTTCCAGTCGAAGTTTCTTATTGACTCCCGGGATTTTGGCGGAGGTATTTCTGCAGGATCACCTTTCAGCCATTTTTCTACATTGTAATGATAAAACATTTTATTCCAAAGCATTCCGGCAAAAGCCTGTCTCTGAACCAGTTTTTCATCGTCCGAAGCAATTCCTTTCTGAATTTCTGCATAAAACTCGTCTGCCTCTTTTTGTCTTTGTTCAAAAAGAGCATCAAAATCTTTAAAAGGTTCCCTTACCTCTTTATCTGAAAGTCTGAATTCAAATATTTTCGATTCTCCTGCTTTAAAATCTTCATCCATAAAGAAAGAAGCTTTAGTTCCTGTATTTTGAGGATTCACAGTCTGAGAATTTCCCGTCATTACAAAATTATTGATCCCGTCTTTACAGTATTTCGACTCATTGGAAGACTGGTAAAGCCTTTCATTATTGGTCTCGTTATTACAGAATAATGTTTTTAAAGATTGTTTTGCATATACGTTTTTAACCTCGATATCCTGATGATTGATTTTAATATGATCTGCATCTTCTGCAGACAATTGTGGTCTATAATCATCATATCCCCAGTTCCAGGTATTCCTGAACCAGACAGTCGGAAGAACTATCAGAGGCGCTTCCTTTTCAGATTTATTGACTATTGTTAATCTTACAAGAATATCGTTCTGACTTTCTTTTGCGTATTCGATAAAGATGTCAAAGTATTCATTGTAATCAAAAATTCCGGTATCAATCAACTCATATTCAGCATCCTCTTTTCCTCTCTGCGCATTGGTTTTTACCAGGTCTTCATAAGGGAAGGCATTTTGAGGATATTTATACAGCATTTTCATATAGGAATGGGTAGGGGTAGAATCCAGATAGTAAAAATATTCTTTCACATCTTCACCATGATTTCCCTGTCCATTGGTGAGTCCAAAAAACCGCTCTTTGACCATTTTATCTTTTTTATTCCAGAATCCTACAGAAAATACAAGCTTCTGGAGATCGTCGCAGATTCCGCATATTCCTTCTTCGCCCCAACGGTATGTTTTGGCTTCTGCGGTGTCATGATTGGTATAATTCCACGCATCTCCGTTTTCACTGTAATCTTCACGAACAAGTCCCCATTCACGGTTACTGACATAGGGACCCCATTTTTTCCATGAAACATCTGAAATTCTCTGTTTTTCCGACATAAGCGATAATTATGAGTAATGAGTAATATTTAATTCCGTTTCAAACTCTAGGAACAACCTGAAAACTTTAAACCTTGAACTCTCCTACCCTCCCGTAGAAAAACTTTCAAATGTAGTCATTCCACCATCCACGAAAATGCTGGTTCCGGTGATATAATCCGCAAGGTCACTGGCAAGGAATGCAGCTAAGTTTCCGATATCCTGTGGCTGACCGATTCGGTTATAAGGAATAAGAGTAAGGAGAGAATTGAGAGCTTCCGGAGTATCCCAGGCATTCTTATTAATGGGAGTTTGAATAGCTCCCGGGCAAATGGAATTGACACGTATTTTGTCTGCACCATATTCCTGAGCCAATGTCTGCATCAGCATTCTGACTGCACCTTTACTGGAAGCATAATTAGCATGTCCCGCCCACGGAATAATTTCGTGCACTGAACTGATATGAATAATTTTTCCACAGGCAACAGACCGAGAAGGATCTATTCCCCGTCGCAGAAATTCTTTAATGGCTTCTCTGGCGCATAGAAATTGCCCCGTCAGATTGACTCCAATGACAGCATTCCATTGATCCAAAGTCATTTCAGTGAATTTCGCATCCTTTTGAATGCCTGCATTATTAACCAGAATATCTACAGTCTGGTATTCAGCAATGACATCCTGAAACATTCTGACTACCTGGTCTTCCCTGGAAACATCGCATTGGTAGGTCATTCCCTTTCCTCCGGCGTCCGTTATTTCTTTTAAGACAGCTTTGGCTTCATCCGTAGATCTTTCTGAAGAATGATTAACAATGACTGTTGCTCCTGCTGCAGCCAATGATTTTGCAATTCCTGAACCGATTCCACTGGAAGCTCCTGTGACTACAGCCACCTGATTTTGAAGTGATATTTCCATGTTTTGTAATTTGATGTTACTCAAAGTTATGGAAAGATATCAGCAGATAAAAAATTATGATTTTAAAATTTTATTAAAGTTTTTTATACATCAGGTATTGAGGCCCGCTTCTTCCGATCCTCGTTTTACCGTCATAAATATATCCTGCCTGAAGATAAATATGGTAAGCAGATTCATTTTTCTGGTTGACAGCCAGCACAATTTCATCGCAGGTCTTGAAATGATTTTGGACAAAAGTACCTACTTCCAGCATCGCAGCTTTTCCAATTCCCATTCCCTGCATCTGAGGATTCACAGAAAGGGAACGCAGTAAAACTGAATTCTCATTATCTGTAAGATCAAGTTTATCTTTTCCAAAATCAAGAACAAAAAAACCTACAGGCAGATCATTTTGAAATATCGTCACTGGAAATGCGTCATCATCATCCCGCTCACTTATGCTTTTTAAAGCCTGCTGAGCAGTCGCTGTAAACCTCATCTGATTGTCATCCAAAACATAACTGACTCCGGAAAGATCTTCTGGTCTAAAGAATTCTAAATGTATCATAGTATTAGTGATGGTAGATATCTTCATACATTACCCCTGCACGGATTTCTACAGGAAGTTTATTTTCCTCAGGAACAATGGGGCAATTGTAATCATAAGCGTTATAAGCACAGAAGGGATGATAGGACTGGTTGAAATCAAGCACGATAGTATTTCCTTTCGGGATTTTAAGATCCATATATTTCCCTCCTCCATAGGTCTCTTTTTCATTGGTAGCATCACGGAACGGAAGGAAGAGGTAGTCTTTATATTTTTCCTGTTTGATCAAATCCAGACTTTGGTAAAGCGTTACAGTATAGGGCTTACCATCCAACGTAAAGGTTGCTTTTCCATATTCCTGATACGACTTTGTTTTTCCTGAAGACGTAGGAAGATCGAAGGGTTTTGTATCTTCTGATTTGACAAATTGTGCTGTCACTCTGTATTTATTATCAAAAGGAAAGAAGGGATGCCCTTTAAATTTTTTAAAATTATTACCTCTTAACGGAGTCTCTTTTGGGTTAAGATATTCTGCATTGAGCTCTTTCTGAAATTTCTGGACCTCTTTCTCTTCCTTTGACAACTTTTTTTGAGAAAAAACCCATAGTGGAAGCAGTAAAAAGAGTATGATATATTTTTTCATGAATTTAAAATTATAAGTAAAACTACCGTTTATTAAAATTATTCAGCAACAATTCGTCCGTATCTAATAAAGAAAAATAATAAAGTTTATCTTCATTACAAATTAATAAAACCATTGGTAGTTTCAAAATGGCGATACCATTCCGCGGAAGTTTTTATTTATAATTGATTTTGTGATTCAACTCTAAAGGATTATTTTCTTCAAGAATAGATTTTTGCGCTTCTCTGATCATTTCATTCATATCTTTTTCATTTCCCTGAGGATCTGTAAATATAACTTTTTTGGCGGTTTTGGTATTCCAGGGGTCATTATAATATGATTTTCCTAGCTGCTCATATTGTGTCCAGTCGATTTTAATTGTTTTTGTCCTTACATCAAACCAATTGCTGCCTTTTTTTACCTGTATTAAATTGAATGAGTAATCATGTTCTGTATCTTCAATGGAAATGATTAAACCAGGTAATCCATTGAAAATATAGGGGCCATCATTAAAAGGCAATTCCGTCGTAAACCAAGCAATCCAGTTTCTACCGCCATAACTAACTTCTGCTTTTTGCGATTTATATTTTCCAATAGTTTTTTGTTCAGGTATGATTTTCCAATTTAGCTGTTCATCAATCGGTAGAACATAATTTGCCTTTAAGTAAGTAATAATTTTCTCTATTTTTTTATTAATGATATCTTTTTTAATATAAAATTGATTTTCAACCCCCATAATATAGCCTCCACTTTTATTAATGAGCTTCAGGGAATCAGCATTTCTGGACATGGAATCTCTAAAAATAGAAGTATTATTCTCCAAATCCAAAATCATATTTTCAGTATTAATATTTTCAGGTTTTTCTTTACTTGTTCTATATTTAGCTTCATAAATAAAGCTAAACTTTTGTGAAAAAAAAGATGTTGATAGTAGTAAAAAAAATAAAATAAATTTCAATTTGTGTGCTATTTTCATAGAATCTATCGTTTTTTGAGACTTTAATCGGGTATTTATATTGGGTATTTTTATTCTTTTTGATTGTCCAGCTCAAATTTCACTCTGTCTGCCTCTATCAAATTTTTCAGTTCTTTTTCGTCAGGAAGATATGTTCTGTATTTACTTGCGAATAGCTTCTCATTTTCTGACATTACGGAGTATTTCACGACCGTTTCATCTTTTTCGGTACATAAAATAATTCCTATTGTGGGATTGTCATCAACTCCTTTCTTCAGATCATTATACATTCTTACATACATATCCATTTGCCCAATGGCTTCGTGAGTCAGCTTATGAGTTTTAAGATCTACAAGCACAAAGCATTTAAGGTAATAGTTGTAAAATACCAGATCTATATAGAAATCTGAAGTATCAGTAACGATATGCTGCTGTCTGGCAACAAACGCAAACCCTTTCCCTAACTCCATTAAAAATTGCTGAAGGTGCGTAATTAAAGCTGATTCTATTTGAGTTTCAGTTTGTGATATGTCTGAAGGAAGTCCTAAGAATTCAAATATGTAGGGGTCTTTAATATAATTGGATATTTCTTTGTTTTCTGCTTCCGGAAATTTTAATAATCTACCTAAATACTGGCTGTCAATGTTTCTTTGAAGTGTCCTGGTATTCCAGTTTCCTTCAATAGAATGTTCTATATACTGTATTCGGTGTTCAGTATTTTCAATTCTACTAATAATTCGGTAGTGAGTCCAGCTCAATTCGGTACGCACTGCGTTCCAAATTGGAAATGCGATGAAAAAAGCTCGCATATTATTAAGATTTCTTTCATTAAATCCCTTTCCAAACTCCAATGATAGATGATTAGCAAGATTCTTTAAGACTGATTTTCCATACTTCGCACGAAGTTCACCATTTTGTTCATCCTCAATAATAAGCTGCCCAATTTCCCAATACATTTTCAGCAATATAGTATTACTGTTTCTATAAACCTGGTCTTTGGCATCAACAATAATTTTTGCAATGGAACTGTAAAGGTCTTGATTAAATTCTGGTGTCTTTTCTATCATTTACCAAAATTACAAAATTTACTGTGTGTAATTTAGTTAACCTCAAGATCGTTTTTCAGGTTTTATTAATTTATAGAACACACCAAACATTCAGCAATTTAATAAATTATCCCCGGGGCAGATCCCCGAGGTATTCAATGGAAGAAACTCTATTTTTAGTTTTATGAAAAATCATCAGTTTTTCAAACTTTTCCTCTTTTGACCCCGAGGCAAGCCTCGAGGTATTTTCTTCGAATAAATCTAGAATAGCTATATAATCATTTTTTGAGACTTAGTTCATCGTATTACCTGCCGTTTTTGTTTTGTCATTGTATTCTTATATACCAATGAGCCTGCATTAGGTTTGCAATATTCTGTCCTGGATACTCTGCTCTACCATTATTGTTAATATTCTCTTGACTTGGCCAGGGGTCTCTAACTACAATTGATTGGATGATAGGTCCATAGACAGATGGAATATAACTACATGCTGTTACAACAACTGCATGACCAGAATTTGAACCAGATCTATAACCAATTAACACTGGTCTTTGTGCTGTTAATTCTTGTACTAAATATGATGGCGTTGGTGCTCCCCAATTTAATGTTGCACCTACTGCATAACTTCTCCCTGAATTATCAACACTCCAATTATTCAAATTTGCTGTTATCACTTGAAAGCTGCCTGTCCAATTTGGCAATTGTCCATATGGGTCAACCCCATAACTTCTTGCTACTATTTGCTCTTGGGTTATATTAACTCCATAGTAATTGAAAATCATTTGTAAGGAAGCTGCCCAACACCAATTTGAATTTCGTTGGCTTGATGCAAAATAGTTAAAGTTGCTACTCGGTATTCCAACATAAGCTGGTTGTTGTCCGAATACATTTTGTCCAATGCTTAAACTTAGCATTAGAGTTAAAATTAGATTTACTAGTTTTTTCATGTCAATTTCAATTTAATGTTTGATATTACTTGTTTGGGTCTTACCTTAAAATGGCAGGTAACATCTAAATTTACGCATTGCGTAAATACTAATCATATAAATGTTCGCTAATATATTATCAGAGAAACTCAATTGCCTGAAATTATAAAACTTACTAATTTAAGCAGCTGGATAAACGCATAGTTTATAGATTGCTGAGCAGACTTCTCAAATTTTTCTCTCTGGTATCTTCTATTGCTAATTAAACCCTATCATAGTTTGTAGCGAATCTATTGTTTGTTATAGCACACATAAAAATAGTTTTGATGTTAATGTAGTTTAATATAATCTCTTAGCCAAACATTTAGATTTTCGTCAGAAGAAATACCTAATTTTTTTCTTAAAGAATATCTAATGTTCTCAATTGTTTTTAAACTTCTGAATGTATATGAAGCAATATCTTTACTTGAAATTCCAATATAGATGTAGGCACTAAGAATTAATTCAGCATTCGTAAACTTAGGATTCACTGTAAGCATCTTACTAAGATATTCGGGATATACTTCCTGAAATCTAATCCAAAATTGAGGACTATTTTTTTCAGCTAATTGTACTAATTCGGAGAAAGACTCATTTATTTTTTGCTTCAATTCCTGCGCTTCGTCTTGCTTTTTTAAAATAATCTCTTCTTTTTCTAAAATAATCTTTTTTTTACGATTCTCACTCCTTTTAAATAAACTGTAAGTCACTAAAGAAACTACAGAAAGTATAACAATCCCTATGTATAAAAGCCACTTATAATTTTGTCTGTATTCTTTTTGTTTTTCATTAACTATTGTGTGTATTGGTTCTTCTATAAGTCTACTGTTTTCATTTTCCATGCTATCATTGATAACCGTATACTTTTCTAAAATATCTAAGAGAGATTTTTCATCTTTATTACCTTCTTTGTAAGTTTGATATAATAGTTTATAAAGTTCTTTTTCCTCATTTGGACGATTTAACTTTTTAGCTATACTAATTGCTTCCAGATAAGATTCTTCAGATTTTTGATATTCTTTATTTTTATTATAATATAGCCCCTCTGCATATAGAAATGCTATTCTATCATATGGAGTTACGCTAGAATCTGATTGAATAAAACTATCTGCTATATCCAAAAATTTTTTGGCTTTAGCTAAGTCGTTATTAAAACGAATATAGTTTTTTGCTAATCTCGTTGCGGAAATGACATTTTGTTTTATTTTGAAAGCATTTTCTGCAGCCAAAATTGAAGCCTTTAAATCGCCCAATGCCTCATAACTAACTGCTTTACAACTATATATATAAAAAAGTGTTTTTTCTTTTTTATCCTTATCTGATACTTTTAATGACCATTGCTCTGCTATATTATAATTGTTTATAGCATTTTGTAATAAAGAGAGCATGCTATAATTTTTGCCTATTTCAGCGTAGATTTTAGAATAAAGCTCTGGGCTCTTAACTTCTTTGTTATAAGACAAAGACTGATCTAAATAAACTAGACTTTGTTTATAGTTTCCCAAATTATAATAGAGATTTCCAACCTCGTAACTTGAATAAGCAGCTCCTTTTGCATACTTCTGAGATTTTGAATATTCTATCAGTTTCAGATTTAAATTTATTGCCTCATTATATTTTCCTTGTTTTCTATACTCATATGTAGTATTATATAAAGAATCAATTTGAGCGGGAGAATTTTGGCAAAAAAAAATTTTTGATAAAAATAAAATAAATACGGATAATAAACGATGTATTAATGGGCGGCTTTTATTTATAATTACTATGATTTTTTTTAACTTAATGCACATTATAGGTTATTTTTGTTTTTAGTTATAAATTTACGACATTTCATAACAAAATAATAATTTAGATTGAAAAAACTGGTTTATCAGATCTCTTCATTTTTAACATTATTTATACTATCTCAATAAACTTTTAAATTTTATTATCATAATAATTAAATAAATACAAGTAAAAAGATTGTGATTATAGTCACAATCTTAATAAAAAACATGTAAAAAAAAATTAATATAAAATTGAAAAATATAATTTATTTTTTAAATAAAAAAGAGTTACAAAAGTGGAATTTTTAATCCCACTTTGTACTCAGTCCATCATCATTTGTAAATTTAGAATCCACAGAACCTTTATGTAATAATCAATTGTAACCATTTGAAAGGAATTCATAGCGTAATTGTTAATAATACATTCTTTACTTAGTTTCAACTAAATGGGGTTATAAAAATTCATATCATGCTTAAAAAGCAATCTATCCCTAAATTTTCTTAAAAATTCTTTTCATATCGAATGAAATAATTTTTTTAAGAAAATAAATAATCACTTTATGAATTTACTTTATAGAGTACTTCTTTTTCCAACTAGTTAAAGTATTTCTACTCATCTTAAATTCAATTGCCGTTTGACTGTTAGTAAACTTATTTTCCTTCTGATATGTTAATATTCTACTAATAGTATTTTGATCATAACTTTTAAATTTTTGATTTTCTTTAGCATTAACTTCTGTAGATCCAAATATTATTCTATTGATATTAATAACGTCCAAAACCGTAAGTTCATCTTTATTAAGAAAATTTGAACATTGTTTCTTTTTTGAAGGATATTTTTCGTTTATTATATCTGAATAAATTAACTTATAATTAGGCTTATTCATTTTCATTATTGTATTTACTTAACCACTTATACAGAGTGGTCTTAGGAATTTTATATTGAGTTATGATTTGATTTTTGGTTTTTTTGCCATTATTTAATGATTCAATAATAAAATCTATTAACTCTTTTGTATAAATGTTTTTCCTAAAGCATGGAAGTTTTGTTTTTGATAATTTACTTGAAAGTTCAGAGTGGGCTGTAGCAGGTGAATACAATATGAGATGTTGAGAGTACAATCTAAAGAAATCATACTCTAACAATTTTGACCATTTTAATAGATCTATTACATCAATACTTTCTGAATTATAAATATGATTAAAATTCATCGAGTCACATTTAAAGAAATTGCAAATTCTCTGATTACTTATTTCACATTCATCAACTCTTTGCTTTAAAAGCCTACCCAAATGTATATTTTTAAAATTTTCAATTTCCATGTTTGTTATTTAGCTTTAGGGGTTAAAAGGAAATTTAAAGATCATAATTGGAGTATTATCATTGTATTTTCTTACACAGCTTTTAGGTTATATTTAATTTCTTTTTTTACCTTCAGACAAAATAAAAAAGATAACTCTTTCTCAAAAATTATATATATATATGTGCATTGAGAAAACATCTTAGTTTATCTGAAGTCTAAATCATCTATATTTAAATCATTTTAAAAATTTAAAACTATAAAAATCAATTATTAGAAGGAAGTGCATAAAGAGTATTTTCACTCCAGGCAAAAAATAAGCCATTAAATGTAATCGGATTAGTAGTATCCAAAGAAGCTGTATCAATGGTAGCTGTTGTTAGATAATAGCTTTTAGACACTGCAGAATTATTTTTAATAATTGTCTCACCATTAAGCATATGATAATTAGGTCCAGGATAACAGGCTGCGGAAATTAACCTTCCCGCAAGAATATCAGAAGACGCATTTCCATTAGTACTGTCAGACCAATGGAATCTCACCCAAACTCCTTCACTCAGTATATTAGTACCTGATTGATATACTTTTAAAGCTCTGTTAAATCGTATTAATTGTTGTATATGTATAATCCATGTGGAATTGGGAGGCAGTGTAATAGAAATCCCACTATTAATACCAGACACTAAAGGTCCGTTGTAGCTGAATCCGCTAGAATTTGGGAATAATGGGGTTCGAAATACATTTGGCTGCTCCCAAGAAGCATTTCCGCTGGCATCCGATGTTAGTATCTTACCTGCACCAGGTGTCCCGCTACTTATTTGTAAGGCTCCGGATACGGTAGTAGGAGTTGCTAATGTTAGTCTGCTTGCTCCTGTAATATTGGTAGCCTGAGTTAAAGTTCCACCCAATTGTGTAGTTGTACCGTTCATTGTTAATCCGTTGTTGGCTGTGGTAACTGTAGCAGCAGGCAATGTACCCCAAGTAGCATTACCTGTAGCATCGGATGTTAGTATCTTGCCTGCACCAGGTGTCCCGCTACTTATTTGTAAGGCTCCGGATACGGTAGTAGGAGTTGCTAATGTTAGTCTGCTTGCTCCTGTAATATTGGTAGCCTGAGTTAAAGCTCCACCCAATTGTGTAGTTGTACCGTTCATTGTTAATCCGTTGTTGGCTGTGGTAACTGTAGCAGCAGGCAATGTACCCCAAGTAGCATTACCCGTAGCATCGGATGTTAGTACCTTTCCAGCTCCAGGAGTACCACTTGTTACTTGTAATGGAGCAGAGAATGTTAATTTATTACTGCCTGCAATATTTGTATCTTTATTCAGTGTTCCTCCCAATTGAACATCAGTACCTACCATTGATAGTCCATTACTCGCAGTTGTACTTGATGGTGGTACAGCAAAAGATTTTAAAGGAGTCCAACGGCTAGTAGTTGCATCATAATAATAAAAACCAGACTGTGTTATTAGTTCCGTTTTCGTGGAGGGAGTACCCGTGCCACTTGTAACAAATACTAAAGTTCCATTTTGCGCGATATCATAAGCTGTATTTTTACTTTCAAGCTGAGCGGTTGTCATACGTGGAACTAATACTCCGTCTGATTTTGTCGGGTCATTAGATGCCGTAACATCAAGTGTAGTTCTAGGTGTAGTTGTATTAATTCCTACAAAACCTGTACTTTGTGCATGATAGATAGCAGTAATACTTAAAAAAAGTACTGCTGAAAAAATTGTCTTTTTCATAAAATGTATATTTTTTTTATATATAGTGTTTTCTAAGGTGCTTTAAAAAATTTAAACAAAGTGTTAAATCAAAATTTTATGCACCTTTAGAATATGAAGGAGTTTTTTAACTGTGATGATTTTTTATATAATTTTTATAAAAATTTATTTGGAAATTTTAGTACTAATTCCTACTTGAAATATTCAATTTAAAATTTAATTTCAATCATCTTATTACATATTATTTTACAAATCCTGATATTCTGTGTTTCTGATGCAAAGTAACACATAACAAAAGCTTTTTTTGGCTTTTCTATACCCTCAAAAATTACTCAAATATATTATTGATTTATTTATAGTATTGATTTTTAATGATTTATAAATATTGGTTTCATTGAGATATTTTCGTACTGTAGCTATAAAATGATTAAGCTCAAAAAATTAAATGAAAAGCGAAAGTGGGAATAATTTTCATAAATATTTTGCTTTAAGAATATTTTTTATAGTCATATGCACTTAAAAGTTTTCTGAAATCTGGCTTAGTTGAATCATTTATATTCTTCTCTAAGAAATTCTTCCACATCACGAATATTAACATTATCATTTAATAAATTCCAAACTATATAATTTATTTTAACATGAGTTCGATATAATTAATGAAATAAATACAGTTGTTTAGTATCTACAAAATTGTTTTTAAGCTGATCAAAGATGGTTTCCACAATAGCTCTTTTGCGTATCATATAGGCATCAAACATTGGGGTTAGAGATTTTGTTTTCATATTCTTTTTAAGCTTTGTTACCAGATGAATACCCTGAGAAAAAAGATTTTGAAAAAGCTCTTTTGAGATATATCCTTTATCCCCAAAAACTTTCCCATAAAGCTTTTTAATGAAGCGTTTATATTGAAGTGGATTTCTGTCATCTGCATTTCCGGCAGTGATCATAGAATCCTCCTGTTGTGGCACACCCTCAAAGGTGTACTATCTACAAAACTGATCCCGGTACAATCGGATAGATTCTCACTTTTCAGGAAAATACTCATGGGCATAAAGCTTTGTTTTTTCAGCTCTACCATTCTGTTGTAGCTTATTGTTTTGGGGAAATACTCTTTCATGAATTTTTACACATACCCCAAATAAAAGGACTTGAACTCTCTATATCCGGAAAGATGGAAAAGGATCTGGATGGTCATCACTTCCGAAACAGACATCGTAAATTTCCTGTTCCTTTTTTTCGTAGAAATCATGGCTTTTTCCCAAACTGGAATAAATTCTTTGCAAAAATCATCAACTTTGCAGAAAATTTCAGTAATTTTATTAGAACAAAATACAGGCAAAGATTTAGTTTAATTATTTGTAATCCATAACTTTAACTTACTAAATCTTTCGCTTTTTTGCAAATCTTCATACTACTTTCATTACATCGAACTCACGTTATTTAATAAATCAATTCTGCCATTATTATGATAAAAGTTCTATTTCATTATTTTTGAATCTGCAGTTTTTTCTCGCTATAAAATTGGATAGCCCTGAAATCAGGGCCATCCAAGAATCACTAAAAATAATATAGGTGTACTTCTATTTGATAATGATCTTTTTCGCAAGCTTTTTAGTTCCGGCTTCAATCACTATCATATAATTTCCTTTGGCAAAACCTGTAAGATCTATTTTACTTTCATTGCCTACTTTTTCCTGTGTGTGGAGCAATCTTCCGGACATATCAAAAATATGTGCCGTTCCGGTAGTTTTGTCTTTCATGAGAATATTAAACCTTCCGTTGGATGGGTTCGGATAGATCTGGAAATCATCTTTTTCAAGTCCAATGTCTTTTACGGCTAAACTCGTAGACGTAGCTAATCTTGTACAAAGTTCTATAGCCGCTGCATTCACATTTCCAGAAGCCGTGGAATTATTCACCAAATCTAAAGCTCTGATTGTCCAGTTTCCGTTAGGATTTTGTCCATAATACCTGGTAAGATCAAGCCTGATAGGTTCTATTCTTGTATTCGGGCTAGCATTCAGGTTATTACAGTTCATTGGTAAAGACTGACCTTCCTGATCAAAGGTAGCCTTCAGAATGCTGACTCCCGGACAATTGCTGTACCAGAATATCTGATTCTGTTGATCATTAGGTCCTCTAAGCGTTAATACCAGATTTTCTAAATTGGTATATGATAAGTCCATTACCACATTAATATCTTCAATAGTATTGGTTACAGGAATATTGATTGGAATATTGGCAGGTGCATTGGGAGCTATCGCAAATGTCCCATTCGCAGGATACTGATTACATGTCAAGGTGACGTTGTGATTTATTGCAAAAGCAGGACTTGCAGCATAGAATATATTTCCTACAGATTCTACGATAATATACGCTTTCTGGGAAGGAATGGAAGGAATGGTAATGGTTTCCTGCCCATCATTTGCGGTATTGGCAACCAATGTTGTGAATGTGCTTCCTCCATCTGTTGAAATCAGGATATTAACCATCTGCGTGTTGATAGGGGCAGCATTTGTTCCGTTAACATTCCACTGGAGCTGATGGCTACTTCCTGAAGGATAGTTCTGATTCAGAGAAATGGAAGTTACTTTAAACGGCCCTGTACTGGTATCAACACTTACAATTGCTTCATCTGTAGCGGTCTGGCCACCTTCTGTAGAGTTGTCCCTTACCAGACTTATGAACTTCATATTCCTTGCTACATCGGAGACCATATTCCAGGTACTGTAAAGACTTCCGTCCAACACTTCATTCAGAGGTGGAAAATACCTTACCGGGCTTGAAACCGGAGAGTAAACTCTGAAATTGGGAGTTGTTGTAGAGTTACGATCTGGAAAAGTATAGTCTCCGAATGTAAAAGGCGGATTAGGGGGCGAAATATCGGCTTCCTCCCATGAATATGTAATGCTGTTGTTATCCGGATCGCTTGCTGCAGCCGTAAGTTTGAATGCCGTTCCTTTTGGAATGGTATAATCTGACCCGGCATTAACCGTTGGTGGATTGTTCGTTAAACCAACACTTGTTGCGCAGGTTGTTGTTTTTATATAATTATTGATCTGGCTGATGCTGTAATGTAAAAACTGATCACTGTGTTTATCCATTACGTCATGGGTTGCGGTTACTCCCGCATATGCCATAATAGTGGTTCCGCTTCCCGGCTCTCTGTTAGCTCCGGTTTCAGGCGATGACCCAAAAATACCCAAGTCTAAATTCTCCGGTCTGGAAAAGGTATGGTTGGCTCCATACTGATGCCCCATTTCGTGAGCAATGACCATCGCATAAATATATCCCTGGGGTCCGGTTCCGTTCACGGGCCCTGCATAGGCGCTTCCTTTTTTCTTATCAACCTGTCCGTTTACCAATCCCTGACTGTTCCGGCATACTGAAGCAATCATTCCTGCATTTCCTCCTTCCGCCTGGTTGGTAAAAATAATTCCTATATCATAATTTGTTTCTCCTATGGTGTTGGTAAGTGTAGTCTGAACGTCATTGCTAAGATTGTAGGCACTGTTATACGGATCTGAAGCTGCATCCAGAAAAATCACAGCATCATTGTTATCAATCAGGTTCATGTGAATTGACAGATCTCTTTCATAAACCGGATTGATGTAACTCATCAGATCGTTTACTGCAGCGAGAGAATTGGCAATAGTTCCTCCGTGATAAGCACTAAATTCTCCATCTACGGAAACCGCCAGCCTATAGGTTCTGAATTTTCTGTCATCTGTGTTATCCGTAACGAAGTTTACGTTTTTATTCACCGAAGCATCGTTAACTTTGCAGGTCCATCCTTTTTCCAACGGAAGCTGCTCCGCAACAGCAGGACTTACAAGATACACTGATCCGTCTGATACTACAGGTTCTATAACTACCGGTTTTTGATCTCTTGAAAATAAGATCATTTTGATACCTTTGTGTGAAATTCCAAAACTGATTGTATTCCCTTTGTCTCTTGTTGATACTCCTCTGTAGGACCTAATATCCGGGAACTTTTCCGCAAGTTTGGGAGACATATTGGATGCCTCATATACTGTATATTTTTCAAAACCTCCTTCCACTGTTGGAATTTCAATGGTTACATGGGAAGAAACTGCCATTCCTGTTTTTGATTGAGGCGCAGATTTCAAAACAGACCGTAACTGATCAATATCTAAAGTATACGCTTTAGAATAATCGAGTCCGATGTTTTTTTTGGACTCAATAACTTCCCTCTCGTTGATTTTTGTTTTTTCCCAGAAATTCTGGCCAAACAGGGATTGCACCCCTAAGCCTACTAAGGCCATGCATAAGTAAGTCTTTTTTTTCATATTTTTTTTTGGATTTTATTAATGAAAGTACGTCGGAATACCATAATATAAAATAACAGATATATGTCATTTTATTCTATCCCTTGCTGTTCAAAAAATCTCAATAAAAACAACATTAAAAAGTTTAATCTTACACTGGTCTAGATGCTGTGGCAGTTTTTCGAAATACATATAATAAATAGTTACTAAACAAGCAAACTATATCTTGTAACCTATGCAAGGTCATATCACTCTAAAAACTTCACAAAACCACCTCTATAATCATCTTCTTCAATCATGGAAATGGGTTCACCAAAGAGTCTGATCCATTCATTTCCGGATTCATAAGATGTTCTGTTTTCAAAAACAAGTTCTATATCAAGATCACTAAAATCATCTACGGGAGCGTAAGGGTTTACCAATGAACTGGTAAGAACAAGAGCACGAATATCAGGATTGTTATCAGCCCATTGAATAATCTGTTTTCAGCTTTTATTCCCTCACTTTCATATTAATAAGACTCTGATATTTTCACACGATACACGTCAGAAGAGTTTCTCTTGATTGATTCCACAAAAAAACCGCCTTCTTCAGGAATGACTTCTTTCAGATCAAAACTTTTACAGTCTTTCGGAAGCCCGGAAAATATCAGGGTAAACCAAAAGTCTTTCATAAAAGGAACCGGCGTCCAATACGGGGAAATTGAAATGTTTTCCGCATGAATCATTTTGCTTCTATGCTCAGACTGGTTGTCAAAAAGATAGGTCGAATGCCAGATCCTGATCAGGTTTCCCAGAAACGGTGATGCCGGAAAACAGCAGTGTACAATAACCTGCCTCTCCTCTTCTGTTTTCGCCTGAAGAGATTCCAGGATTTCTTTTGCAATAACTGGTTTTACAATTACTTCTTCCACCTTTTTTATGTGTAATAAATAATGAGCAATGAGTAATAAAGACTATTACTCATTGCTCATTATGGATGTTAATATTCTAATTCTAATTTTTCTTTGGTGTAATTTCTTACTTCATGGGTCAGCTCAGGGTTTTCTGCCAGTTTTTGTCCATAAGAAGGAACCATTTCCAGCAGTTTTCCTTTCCATTCTCCGTGTAACTTTTCAGGGAAACATTTTTCCAGTACATTCAACATGGCATAAACTGCTGTGGATGCGCCTGGGGAAGCTCCCAGCAGGGAAGCGATTGTTCCGCTCTTGTTCACTACTACTTCAGTTCCGAATTCCAGCTTACCGCCTTCTTTTTCATCTTTTTTGATGATCTGAACTCTTTGTCCTGCTACTTTCAGTTCCCAGTCTTCTTCTTTGGCATCTTTGATAAATTCCCTCAAATGCTGCATTCTCTGAGACTTCGTCATGGCAACCTGCTGGATCAGATATTTCGTTAATGGAATATTGTGCCACCATGCGCCGAAAAGGGATTTCAGGTTTTTGGTATTTACACTTTCAGGAAGATCAAGGTAACTTCCTTCTCTTAAAAATTTGGTTGAAAATCCTGCAAAAGGTCCGAAAAGAAGTGCTTTTTTCCCATCAATGATTCTAAGATCCAGGTGTGGAACAGACATTGGCGGAGCATCTACCGTAGCCTGAGTATATACTTTAGCATGGTGTTTTTCTACCAATTCCTGATTATGGCTTACCAGCCACTGGCCGGAAACCGGGAAGCCTCCGTAGCCTTCACTTTCTTTAATATCTGAGCTGTCCAGTAGCGGAAGCGCATAGCCTCCTGCCCCGATGAATACAAAATCTGCTACCACTTCCTGTTTGTGGCTATGGATTCTGTCTTTCACTTTCATTTCCCATTTACCGCTTTCTCTCGGGCTGATATCTTTCACTTCATGGTATAAGAAAACCTCAACATTGGAATCTTCCAGAAGGTGTCTTCCCATCTTTCTCGTCAGGGTTCCGAAGTTTACATCGGTTCCCATATCCATCTTTGTTGCAGCCATTACTTCAGACTGATTTCTTTTGCTCATCACCAAAGGAATCCATTCTTTCAGTTTCTCGTGATCTGTAGAAAATTCCATTCCTGAAAAAAGGACAGATTCAGCCATTTTATCGTGGCGTTTTCTAAGGTATTCAGCATCCTTTTCTCCGAATACCAGACTCATGTGTGCACAGGAATTGATAAATTCTTTGGGTTCATGAATATATCCTTTGGTAATCAGATAAGACCAGAATTGTTTTGAAATTTCAAACTGCTCCGCAATACTTTCAGCTTTGGTAATATCAATAGATCCGTCTGGTTTTTCAGGGGTATAATTTAGCTCACAAAAAGCGGAATGTCCTGTTCCGGCATTGTTCCATGCAGCTGTACTTTCTTTGGCAAATCTTCCGAGTCTTTCGAAGATCGCGATTTCAAGAGTTGGATCAAATTCATGAAGCAGCGTTGCTAAAGTGGCGCTCATGATTCCGCCGCCTATCAGTACAACGTCGTATTTAGGTTTCGGTGTTCTGCTTGTAAGCGATTGTGACATAATTTTAAAATTTTACTTCAAATTTCGGGAAAAGTTTTAAAAACCGGAACGATTTTACACGTTATTTTTTCGTTCAAAACACTTATTGAGTACGCAACAAAAAACCATGGAAAATTTCAATAAAACATTATTGAAAGGATTGATAATGTAATATCATTATCATCTCCACGATCATCAAAATGAACATAAAAAAACTTAAGCATTGAAATGCCTAAGTTCAATTAATTTTATTTCACAAACAAGGTTTTAGTAATACGCCTTTGTTTTTTAATTCAATTTTGCAGTCAGTTTTTTAAACTGTTTTTCAGCATTTTTACCTTCATACAAAATAGCATATACTGTATCGATAATCGGGAGTTTAAGATTTTTCTGTTTCGCTGTTTTATAGATGGAATCTGCAGCGTAATATCCTTCTGCCACCATGTTCATAGACTGAATTGCAGATTTTACCGTATACCCTTTCCCGATCAGGTTTCCAAGGTTTCTGTTTCTTGAGAAAAGTGAATATGCTGTTACCAGAAGGTCACCCAGATAGGCACTTTCATTCACGTCTCTTGGTGCTTCGTAAATAGCTTCCAGGAAAGTTTCCATTTCACGGATCGCATTGGAAACAAATACGGCGGTAAAGTTATCTCCATATCCTAATCCACTGGCAATTCCCGCACCTATTGCAAAAATGTTTTTAAGAATGGCACTGTATTCATTTCCTAAAATATCTTTGCTTGTATGAACTTTGATAAAGTCTGAACTGAAGATTCCTTCAAGTTTTTCTGCAGTTTCATCTTCTACTGTCGCAATCGTAAGATAGGAAAGTCTTTCCATAGCCACCTCTTCCGCATGGCAAGGCCCTGCAATAACAGCCTGGTTTCTGAAACCGATTTTAAATTCATCACGCAGGTAATGCGCTACCACATCATTTACTTTAGGAATAATTCCTTTAATTGCAGAGATAAAAATCTTATCCGAATAATCACACGTCATCTTATCCAACGTATCAGACAGGTAGATAGACGGTGTTGCAAGAACAATAACATCACAGGCAGTAACAAGCTCGTTAATATCTGTGGTCAACTTTAAACTTTTAAGATTAAAATGTGCAGCTGTAAGATAAGTCGGGTTATGTCCACGAAGCTCAATGGCTCCTTTTACAAATTCATTTCTTACACACCAGTGTACTACTTTGCAGTTTTCAACAAGCATTTTTACGATAGCGGTTGCAAAACTTCCGCTTCCTACAACTCCTACAGAAATATCCTTTTTATTCTTTTTTGGATTCGAAGATTCTGAAATAATTTTCTTTTTAGCCATAATTGGAATGTGAAATGCAAAGATATTAAAACAAAGACGTAACGCAGGCTTTGAAACTATGATAAAAGCCATTTTCTGAAAAAATTAACACTTCCACACAATTAAACAGCTAATTAGCCGTTAAATACAGAAAAAACTGAATTTTAAATAAAAATAACTCACAAAACTTATTTTTATTTAAATTTGCATCTTCAAAACCGTTTTAACTTACTAAGAGAAGAAATATGAAAAAATTTCTAAGCAGCAAGAAGAACGTAAACATTCTCCTGGGAGGACTTTTACTAGTAGTTTTTGCACAAGGTGTATTCATTGCGAAGCTCTTTTCTGAAAGAGACGACAAAACCTACGAAGTGAACCTTGTAAAAATAAACACTGAAAAAGACAGTGTAGATTATTTAAAAATGAAAACTGATCTTACTCTTGTAGATCAGACCGTTGCTCAACTCAACTCCTTCCTGAAGGCCAAAGACATCACTAATGAAAAACTAATGATGCTCAATCAGGACAGTATTTCAAATTCTATTTATCTTTCCAGGCAGGCTAACCGATACAGCCAATACCTGATGGATCTTCAGAAAAAACTGATGCAGGTTCCATTAGGAATGCCTACTGACGGATATATTTCATCTAATTTCGGGATAAGAAAAAATCCTATTCCGTTCAAAACTGTTTTTGCTTCGGTAAGATCAAGTGCCGCAACAGAGGCAAAACCAACAGTAGTGGCAGCAGCTAAGCCTGAAGTAAAAGCTGAACCTGTTGAGAAAATTATAGAACTTACAGACAGCTATGGAAATAAAAGAGAGGTAAAAGTGATGGTTACACCAAAAGCGGCTCCTGTAGCTGCAACTTCTGCTCCTGCAACGACAACAAAAGCAGCTTCCGGAACTCCTGCAACTAAAACAACTGTTACTGAAAAAAACAATCCACCTGCTGAAGCTGATCAGATGCAGTTCCACAAAGGGCTCGATATTGCTGTGGCTTATGGTTCTGATGTAAGAGCTGCCGCTGCCGGAACTGTTATTTTCTCAGGACAGAAAGGCGGTTACGGAAACTGTGTGATTGTTTCCCATGGTAACGGATTGGCTACATTATACGGACATTTATCTGAACTTATCTCAAAAGTGAATGATAAAGTAAAAGTTGGTCAGGTCATTGCAAAATCCGGAAATTCCGGGCGTTCTACAGGGCCTCATCTTCATTATGAAGTACACAAAAACAATACTCCGATTAACCCGAAATTATTTATGAATCTATAAAAGAAAACGGTCTCTCATGAGGCAGTTTTTTGGTTTTACAAAATAGAGTATTCATTTAAAGACCTTTTTTAAACACGAAGAACACGAATAGTTCCACGAATATAAAGAATCACTAATATAATTCTCATGATCATAGATCTATAAAATCTGCGAGAGATTATTTTAACACAAAGTTTTTAATTTCCCATCTTTTGGTAAAGTTGGAATCAGCAAGCTGATGTGACGAAGCTTTAAGGATATTTTTATTGTTGATTGTTAATTCTTATGATATAAAAAAACAGCTGCCAATGCAGCTGCTTTTTAGTTTAAAATTTTAAGTGTTCCTTTCAGATGGGTAAATGTACCGTCCGGACCTGCAATATTCGAATAGATGATATTTTTATTATAATCCTGAATATGAGTTACATTGAAACCAAGTTGTGGCTCATGCCAGTAGACCATAAAAACATTTTTTGCTACTTCTACAGCAGTATATTCTACGGTATCTGTACTGTTTTTTGAACTTCCGGCTGTTCCTGTGAATGTCATGGTTTTGTTATCTTTAAAATCCAGGATGAATTTTACTGCTCCAAAATCCACTTCTACTTTATGTCCGATTGCCGGATATGATGATTTAAGATCCCAGTCCATTTCTTTAAGATAAACCTTTACTCCCATTTCAAGTTCTTCCTTTCCTGGCAGATCAGGGTATTTTTTAACCATGAAATCTACAATAGCAGATGAAGTTTTGTTTTCATTAACTGCCTGTTTATAATTTTCCAGATAGCTTTTTACAAAATCAAGAGATTGTGGTGATGTGGAAAGTTCTGCAAAATGAGAAGGAATAACTTTTTCCGGTTTCAAACCTTTCATAGCATCAATCTGTTCTATCCATTGATCGATTGCTTTAACATTCTGAGTATCCGCCATCCAAAGATGTGAGCCAACAGAAACTGAAATCCCGCCTGCAATGGTTTTGATGGAAGGAATCCAAAGAAAACTATGCGCCGGATCTTCCGGATTTTGTCTGATCTCAATTTTATTTCCTTCTAGATCAGGAATTGAAACAGCTGCTTCAGGAACTATAATTTCTGAAGGCGCATCTGTTTTCAACTGTGGTTTCCATACTGACAGTTTATCATCTTTGGAAGCTGATATCAGATAAGCGGTCTGAGCTGTTGAAATAATTTTTGCATCAGGAAAAGCTTTTTTAATCACATCCAATCCAAAATAAAAATCAGGATCACTGTGAGAAATGAAGACTGTTTTCAGGTTTTTTCCTGTTGCTTTTATTTCTTTAACGAGCTGTTCTGCATATTGTTTCTGAAACTGAGCATCTACAAGTATGGCATCTTTATCTCCATAAATAATGGTAGAAGTAATAGGAAATATAGCTTTGGTTCCCGGATTATATACTTTTACTTTGAGATTTCCCGCGAATATGCTGATAAATCCCAACAGTGCTAATAACGACCATAATTTTTTTTGTATCATCTTTGTTCTTTTATCTATTAGTAAGCTGCTGTGAAACGTTCACGGATATGGTTGTTCTGCTCTAATTCATCTACTAAAACTACGGCTACATCTTCTACAGACAGACGGCTTCTTCCGTTGTCATCAAATACAGGAGTTTCCAGTGATGTTCTGTATTTTCCTGTTCTTTCTCCTACGTTGGCCTGGTTCATTTCAATAGCAGGGCTGAAGAATGTCCAATCGAGAGTATTATTTTCTTTGATTTTGTTTAAATAGTCTCTTGCTGCTGTTGCACCTGGTTTGTAAGCTTCAGGAAAATCTGGTGTATCTACGATTTGTACATTATCCGGAGTATAAAGGCTGCCTGCTCCGCCTACTACAATCAGTCTTTTTACTCCAGACTGTTCTACTGCTTTTTCAATGTTCTCTGAACCATTTAAAAAATCGTTGTAAAGATTAGGATTCGTCCATCCTGCATTGAATGTGCTGATTACCGCATCACTTCCTTTCAATGCTTCTGCTAATTCATCAACATTGTTTACGTCAACACTTTTTGCGGTTACATTTTCCTGTATTTTCACTTTTGATGCATCTCTTACCAATGCTTCCACCGCATATCCTCTTTCTGCTAATTCTGATACTACGTGTGCTCCTACAAATCCTGTTGCACCAATTACTGCTACTTTTTTCATAATGTTTTATTTTTTTTAATTAAATTGTAATAAATTTTGTTACATTTAAGGTTAAAAAATTTTTAGCCGAACTGGTCTGTGAATTTTTGTAATGACTTGTCTCCTAAAAAGTTTACCACCAATTGATCCGTTTCTTCAAATAATGTATTTAAATGATTGTTGATCTCCTTTCCAACACTGCATGCCGGATTGGGATTCTGATTTTTTTTGCCTAATACTTCGGTATTTTTTACTGCTTTATAGATCTCAGAAATAGTGATCATTTCAGCATTCTTCGCAAGCTGGCTTCCTCCTTCTTTTCCTTGTCTGCTGATAATCAGACCTGCTTCTCTCAATACGCTGATCTCCTTTCGGATAATCACCGGATTTACATTGATACTGCCGGCCATCCAGTCAGAAGTAAGCCACTCCTGAGGACTTTTCGCCAATAGTGTCATAATATGTACTGCCGTAGCAAATCTTGTATTGTTCATTGTAATTACAGGGCAAAGATACACATTTTTTAAATGTAACAAAATTTATTACAGTTAAATTTTTCTTAAAGGATTAATTTATCCAGATCCAGCAACAGATAATTGATGTTCTGATTAATGGTACGGGTTGCCGACTGCATCTGATTAAGCATAGCAGCTCGGTTATGAAGATCATCAGCCCTGTAAAACCCGCCATCACTGAAGATCACAGATTTATCTGCTGTCTCCTTACTGTCATCAAACTGATAATGCAGCCATCTCATTTTCATATTTCCAATAATGGAATGCTCTTCTTTATTGGAAAACTTTTTCTCAGTATACATATACCATATAAAAGGCGGAAAATTGGGAGATTCTAATTTTTCTCTCCATATATCTCTTAAAAGATTTCTCTGATGGATAAATTCTACTTTTTTACCTTTAGGATTAAGGGTTGCCAAACCAAAACCAGCTCCCAGAACCCCTCCGCCTATATCGATAGCATTACTCCAGCCCTGATCTTGTACAATTCCTCCTGCGATGGAAGCTGCTGCTCCTGCAACGATTGAATATAAAATAAGTTTATTATTTCTTGACGAATTCAGGTTATCCACATAGTTTCCTATCTGTGCTACTCTTTCTCCTTCACAGTCAAACTCCGCAGCTACCGCATCCAATTCTGTAAGAGCAATCGTTATTTTACTATTTATTTTTGTCTTTAGCTGTAAAACTTTAATTTGGGAAGCAAGGGATGAGTCTTTTTTAAGATCAATAATTTTATGAACTTCGTCTAAGTTATCCAGTGCATTTAATATCAGGATACTCTGATCGGAAAAAACTTCTTTTAATTCTTTATTGGCTGCCAAAATAGAATCAGCATTGTAAGAGGGAAGTTTATTGCTGTAGTTATATTTGAACGGAGCTTTGCAGTAGCTGTCTTTCAGTGTGAGAATATTCTGCTGAATAGCCTGATTCTTCCTGGAAACACAGGATGTAAGAAGCCCGAAAACAATCAAAAGATAAAAAAGTTTTTTCATTCAGTCATTTTTTGTGCAGCATTGATGAATTGTACCCGGTTCATAATTTTCTTCACCCATACAATTGTCAATACGAATATAATACAAATAAAAAAATTTACCTGAAATCAGGTAAATTTTAATCTATTTTTAAGTAGTCTTATTTAATATCCAGCAATTCAACTTCGAAAACAAGAGTACTGTTAGGTCCGATTTCTTTACTGATCTCCTGATCTCCATACGCTAAGTGCGGAGGAATAATCAGTCTCCATTTGCTTCCTACAGGCATTAGCTGAAGCGCTTCCGTCCATCCTGAAATAACTCTGTTTAAAGGGAAAGATGCAGGTGTACCTCTTTTCACAGAGCTGTCGAATACTTTACCGGAAATGGTAGTTCCGTGGTAGTGACATTTTACAGTAGATTTTGGGCCAGGTTTCGGGCCTTCACCTTCTGTAATTATTTCATATTGCAAGCCGCTTGGTAACTGCACAACGCTTTCTCTTTTACCATACTCTTCCATATATTCTTTACCGTCTTTCAGGTTCTTTTCTGCTAATTCTTTTTTACGTTTAAATAACATATCTGCTACTCCCATATTATAATTTTTTACAAAGATAAGGCTTTTTAGGGTTGGAAGGTGGAAGCTCAGTGAGGGAAGTTTAAAACACCAAAGCATTTCCTTTCTAATCGATATGTTCTTAAAGCATTCTTATAAAAAAAAAACTAAACACTAAAAATCAACAAGTTAAACAGTATTTTTTTTAATATTCATTAATCATATTATCTTACATTTCCTTATTTTCAAAGATATTTTCAACAAAATTCAAATAATTGTAATACTTATTTAACACAGATTCCAAAACTTGGCGTTATAATTGAATTTTAAAAACTAAATGCCAAATCCATTAAAATATAATAAGAAGTTTGATGAACTGAATGAGGAGGAAAAAAAGCTTCTGGAAATCAATAAAAAAACAATAGCAGATTTTGTTGAGCAGTCCTCTTCCATCAGTGATGTCAATTATGCTACCCGGAATGCTCATGCCAAAACCTATGCGGTAGCAAAAGGTACTTTCTGGATAGAACCTGATATCCCTGAATCATTACAACCCTATTTTGATAAGGAAAAATTTGATTTGACCATACGTTTTTCTAATGCTCAGCTGAAAATCAAAAATTCAAAAAAAGATATTCCGGCCTATGGCTTTGCTGTGCAGATCAAGGATGAAAACGGAGTATTGCTTGCCAATTATCCGTTGGTTAATTTCCCTTTGTTTCCTATTAATTCTGTTTCTACATTTTTGAAGTTTTTTACAGCAATTAATCAGCTTTATATGAAGCAATGGAGAAAAGTATTCCCTATATGTATTCAGATGATTAAAATGATTCCTTCTTTGTTCACTGGGGATATGCTCCGCAATATGCTAAAGCTTATTGGAAAGAGAAATGATTTTATGCTGTCGTTTGATTATCATTCTGTAGGCGCTTACCGTCTGGGAGACCAGGTCATTAAAATAAAATTATGTCCAAAGTCTGTAGATAAAAATATTGGCAGGAAGCAAAAGGTCAAAGATTCGTTAAAAAACTATCTTCAGACAAATGATTTTGCAGCAGATGTTTTGATACAGATCTGTTATGATCTGAAAGATCAGCCTATCAACAAACTGAATGTTGAATGGAAAAACTCTCCTTTTATTAAAATTGGTAAGGTAAGAATCAATAAAGATTCCTTATTGGACTCCCGTAATTGTACGAATGAACTTCTTTCATTCAATCCTTTTGAAAGTAAAATATTCTTCCAGCCTGTAGGAAAAATACAGAAACTGAGGGATGAAGCTTATAAAATTTCTTTGCAAACCAGAAGAAAGATCAATAAGCTGCTGCATGGGAAATAAGGATAGAATAATTATAAATAAAAGACTGTCGTTATAACAGTCTTTTATTTATAATTTCCGGTCTTTTTCTTGGATAGCAAGATCATTGATGCTTGCGTACCTTTTGGCCATCAGTCCATTCTCATCAAACTCCCAGTTTTCATTTCCATAGGCTCTGAACCAGTTTCCATCCTTGGTCTGATATTCATATTCAAAACGAACGGCAATACGGTTATCAGTATGTGCCCAATATTCTTTTTTAAGCTTATAATTCAGTTCTTTTTCCCATTTCTTCTGAAGGAATACTATTATTTCTTCTCTTCCATTCACGAAGGTATCCCTGTTTCTCCATTCACTGTTGATGGTATAAGCTTTGGAAACCTTTTCAGGATCCTGACTGTTCCATGCATCTTCTGCCAGTTGAATTTTTTCCAGTGCCGTTTCAATAGTGAAAGGCGGAAGCGGATGTTTTTGTTCCATAACTTATTGTATTAAATTGGTAATTATTTTTTTTGACTTTTCAAGGAGTTCATTGGATTTAAAAAGCTGGCTTTCTATAATACTGCTTTCAAAAAGCAGATAGATATGATCAGAAAGTTCTTCATCATTAATCAATTCTGAAAAAAGATTTCTCAGATCTGATTTATGTGACTGAATAACGCTCAGTATTTTAGTATTATCCATTGGAATTTCCGATAGAATATTCAGGAAGCTGCATCCCCGGAAGTTTTCCTTTTCATTCATATAAACTAAAAAATCAAAAGCTTTGATGATTTTAGATTTTGAATCTTTTTCTTTGGCTAAAAAAATATTGAGTTCACCAAACCAATATTCATGTCTCACGTTCAGAAATTCTACACACAGATCTTCTTTGGATTTAAAATGCTGATAAAAGCTCGCCTTGGCAACTTCAGCTTCGGAAATAATCTGGTTGATCCCTGTAGAATTATACCCTTGTTTTGTAAACAATTCAAAGGTTGTTTCTACAATTCTTTCTCTTGGAGATTTCATATGCTTTTCTTTTCTGTAACAAATGTATGAAAAAAAACAATATACAGACCAGTCTGTCTATTGTTTTTTTTAAAAATATTTTTGGGGGAATAAGATTGGAAAACGCAAATAAAAAAGCCTCCGGAAAAAAATTCCAGAGGCTTGATAGTATATTTTAAATAGGATTATTCTTCCAGTTCTTCTTTCTTCTCTTCTTCCTTTTCAGGGAAGATAACGGATAAAAGAACAGAGATCACCAATACACCTCCTACGATTCCTAATGAAATCGGGGACGGAATATGAATCCATGGCGCAATAAGCATCTTAACTCCAATGAAGGACAGGATAATTGCCAATCCGTATGGAAGCTTGCTGAACATATGAATAAAGTTTGCCAGCAGGAAGTATAATGATCTTAATCCTAAAATAGCAAAGATATTCGATGTATAAAGGATAAAAGGGTCATTTGAGATTGCAAAGATCGCCGGGATGGAGTCTACAGCAAAAAGAACGTCCGTAAACTCGATAACACCCACTACTACTAAAAGAGGAGTTGCCATTTTGATTCCGTTCTGGATGGTGAAGAACTTATCTCCATCGTAGTTATCTGAAACTTTCCAGAAGCTCTTGATCAGTTTTGCTCCTGCCGTATTGCTGTAATCTTCGTCATCATCATCATCACCGTCTCCCCATGACTTGATCCCTGCATAGACAAGGAATAATCCGAATAAGGTCATCACAACGTTGATTTTAACCGCTTCACCAAAGATAATCATTTCAGGAAGGTAAGTCAGGTTAATTAACCCTACTCCTGCAAAGATGAATATAGCCCTGAAGATCAATGCTCCAATGATTCCCCAGAAAAGGACTTTGTGATGAAGAAATTTCGGAACTTTAAAGAAGCCGAAAACCAGGATAAATACAAATAAGTTATCCACAGACAAGGCTTTTTCAATCCAATAGGCAGCCTGATACTGTGTAAATTTCTCTACTGCCAAAGCGTGGCTTTCAGGGCTTCCATCGGTATTGAATACCCAATAAACCACTCCTGAAAATACCATGGATAATGAAATCCATACGACAGACCAGATGGTAGCTTCTTTGGAAGATACTTCATGACTTTTTTTGTTAAATACCCCTAAGTCCAGGAGCAGCATGATAACGACCGTTACTGCAAATCCCCACACCAGACCAGGGTGCAGTTCTAAAATACTTTGATGTTCCACTTTGAGTTATGTTATTATATGATAAAAGCAACAGATGTACAGAGTACAACTATTGCTAATTTATTTACCTTTTGATTTACAATTGATTATAGATAATTCATTTGTACCGTTTGGATCGTCTGCTCCAGCTTTTTATCTGCTGTAGGATCTCCGATTGCGTTGAATTTCCATTCTCCGTTTCTCTTGTAGAAAACACCCATTACCATTGCTACGTGTCCGCTGAAAGAAGCATCATTCGCAATATCATATTTTGCAAAAACTTCTCTCACATTGGTAGGAGTTCCTTCATAAATACGGATAGAAGCAAAAGGAATGGTTCCGAAATCCTGACCTCTGTAGCTGTTCAGCACCATTGCTACATGCTCTACATTAGGTTCCAGCTGGCTGAAATCTACAGTGATCACTTCGTTATCCAATCCGTCATCTCCGTTTACGTCACCGGTAAGATCGTCTCCACTGTGTCTTACAGATCCGTTTCTGGATTTAAGATTTCCGAAATAGATTACTTCTGTAACGTTTTTATTTGAATCATATAAAATACAGCTTCCATCTAAGTCTACTGCTTCTTTTTTAGTTCCAAAAAATCCTTTCTTTTCAATTGCTCCCCAGTTAATTCCTACGCAAGCCTGGGAAAGCTCAGCTCCATTTTCTTTTTTAAGGTTGATTCTCTGACCTTTTTGTAAGTTGATAGCCATCTTTTTATCTTTAGTTGTTATTTACTTTTCTGCAAAAAAGCGAATCTTCTTTGCTTTACAAATTTCTTTTAGTTATTATTCAAATTCAGATTAAGCATTGCCCGCAAGATATTGGTTTCTTCGTCGAAGTCAAATATTTTGCTCATTATATCCATATTTTCCAGGTTTTTGATATAATCTTTTAAAACTGCTTCTACTTCTGCCGGTAACGTACGTTTTCTTTCGTTCATGCTATGTTCAAGCTGTTCATTTTTGCTTCTCAGCTGATCAATAATAGAACTCTGGTTAGACTGATTTTCAGAAATATCCAGTTTATCCATTTCTTTGTCAAAAAGATACAATTTCTTTTCGTCTACACTGAAAATAAAATGATCATCAGACTGAAAGATTTTAAAAAGTTCATAATCATGGGTTCCTATAAGGTAACCGCAGACAAAACGGACTTTAAATCCCTGTATATTAAGTCTTCCCAACAGCTTTCTTTCAATGGAATAGTCTTTATACTGATAGGCCGGGAAAGAATCAGATTTCAGCAGCGTTTCATCTGCTTCCGTTCTGTAAAATTCCTGAGCATATTTTTTATGAAAGTACAGTACATTTTCCCAGTTGGCTGTAAAGCTATCTTCCGTAAGGTCTTTATATACCGTTTTCAGATGCTGGGAAAATACTCCGCTGTACATTTTCCTGTCGGTCTCAAAACTGTCTACCCTCCTTTCTTCAAAACCTGAAATATATTTACTGTTGATGTTAATTTCATTGATGACCGCCAGCATGTCATTTTCCTTCTGTTTTTTAATTTTAGTCAGAAGTTCTATAAGGCTGTCGGTATACTGCAGGTGGAAAAGTTCCAGTTTATTATAATCTAAAGCCGTATTTTCCTGGAACAGATTGTGAATAATATCCGTTTTGATGTAAATAGATATAATATCAATATGTTCAAAAAAATTAGCGAGAAGCTTAAGCTTTGTTAACCTTCTTTTGCTTTGCGACAATATGGTTGCTGCATCATCCCCCACCTTGGTATCCTATAAATTAACCTCTGACATTCGCTTTAAGTTCATGCTCCAATGTCTGAAGATCCTGATCCAGCTTTCTTCTGTTATCTGCTCCCTGTTTCTGGATTTGTTTCACTTCATTCAATGTATTGATCAGCATTGATGTTGTTTCTCTCAATGTTTCTACAGACACAATAGTCTGTTCGTTGGCTCTGGCAACATTCACTGAATTCTGGCCAAGACGTTCAGCATTCTTTCTTAAAATTTCTTCTGTAGTAGAAGAGACTTTCTGCTGGATTTCAATATTCTGCTGCTGTCTGTACATCGCTACAGCTAATGAAAGCTGATTTTTCCATACAGGAAGTGTGGTGGTAAGAATTGTCTGTGCTTTTTCAGCAATAGAAACGTTATTATTCTGTACCAGTCTGATCTGAGGAAGCGACTGCATCATGATTACACGCACCACTTTAAGATCAGCCATTCTCCTGTCTAGCCTTGCAATGAAATCTCTTTTATCTGCAATCTGATAATCCTGAAAATTCTGAGGAGCAGCTTCCATTTGAGCAAGCTCTACGGCAGCTCTTTCCATTCTGATATTTCCTGCAATCACAAGATCTTCAATCTGCTTGATAGAATTCACATTGCTTTCAAAAATAGTCTGAAGTACAGCGTTATCTTTTGTAGAGGTGATAATTCCGGCATTTACTTTATAAGAGATCTGCTCAATATTATTGATGATCTTATCGTATTTTGCAAAAAGATTTTCCACCTGAGTCATCACCTTTTTCATGAATGGTAATTTGCTCAGGAAGCTTTTTACTTTATTTCCGTGAAGCTCCTCTACATCTACATAATTAAGCTCTACCAAAAGATCATTGATAAGTCCTCCTACTTCTCCGGAGTTGGATCTTCTTACATTCCCTAAGAAGCTGTCACTCTGATTGGTAAGAGTTTTCTGAAGTTCCGCCCCGAAATTCACGATGGAACCTGGGTTGGCCTCATCAATGGAGTTGGCAAGAACTTCATATTTCTGACGTTCTTCTGACTGCAACTGAGTAAGGTTTACATTTCCTTCTCTATCCACAAGAACTGCCGGCGCTGCATTCTGAACAGGCTGAGCCGGAGTTGGCGGAACCATTGGAGTCGGTTCAAAGGTTTTAAGAGGTTCTATTGATCCTAGCGGATCTATGGGTTGATTTTCCTGATTGTCCATAATTACTTCTGATAAATTGATACAAATTTCTCAAGGCCGTCTCTCTGTCCTGCTCCTACAGCCTCAAATTTCCATTCTCCGTTTCTGTTGTAAATTCTTCCGAATTCTACAGCGGTTTCGATGGAGAAATCTTCGTCTAATTCATATTTTAAGATCTCTTCATTCGTATCTGTATTGAAAATTCTGATGAAAGAATTTCTTACCTGTCCAAAGTTTTGTTTTCTTGAATCAGCTTCGTGAATGGTTACTACTACTGTAATTTCTTTGATAGCATCATCAATCTTTGTAAGATCAATTTTGATCTGCTCATCATCACCTGATCCTTCTCCTGTAAGGTTATCTCCTGTATGAATTACAGATTTGTCCGGAGACTCAAGATTATTATAGAAAATAAAGTGATTATCTGAAACTAATTTTTTGTCGTCACCAAGCAAAAATAAAGAAGCATCAAGGTCGAAAGCCGTTCCTGTAGAAGTATTATTGATATCCCATCCTAAACCTACAGTAAATTTAGGTGCGTTAATGTTTTCTCTTTGTCCTTTTTGTAAGTTAATAGCCATAATATAATTCCGTTTGTGTTAAAGTATTGATATTGTTTTCGTATTCTTTTATTAAATGATAATTGTTACTGATCGCCAGCTCCAAAAGCAGGTCCATCTGTTCCTTTTTTACTTTAGACGTAAGATAATCAAAATTACCTGAATCCAACCCTAAAATATATTTTACAATCCTTGTATTGAACTGAAAGCTTTCTTTATTCATCACTTCTGCAACATGATTTACATTTTTCACAGCGTAATAGTTGAAAAAGTTTTCAATTTTCGGGTCAAGGTCAAAATTCATCAGCTCTGCATAATACAGGAACATAAAGTCAGCCTCCACGTTATATTCGTCCAGGATTCTGTTGACTGTATATTCATGACTTCCCGTGATTTTTATATCGTCTATAAAAATACAAAGTTTTCCTCTCAAAAAATCTTTATCGATATAATAAGTGTCATTGGCGATCAGATTTTTTCGGTCTTCAAAATTAAGATTCCCGTAATCTGTGATGTATGTATGATTACGATTGATTTTAGATAAAATGCTTGACTTTTTTCCTTTTTGAAACAAGTAAAAATCAAGATGCTTTTTAAAGTAAAAACATAAAAAATTGGATGCTGTAGGAATCGCCATGTACGGACTTGGAAGTACAACAATTTCTTTATCCGTATTTAAGAGTTCTTCATTTTCCGAAATAAATCCGTCGAATAATTCTCTTGCAAATTTTTCAGCATACGACTTATCGCCATACTTGAAATAGCTGTATTCCGCAGGTGAGAAACTAAACTCATCCGCCGAATGAATGTGGTGTAAGCTATACCTTGTATTCATGTTTATTTTTAGTGTTTAAGTAAGTGGGCACTGAAACCGAAGTCTTTTGCTCCCTTATAATCTGCTACAGGATTATCTCCGATGTGCAGAATCTGATTGAGTGGCAAGTCCTGATCTTTGATCTTATTCTTCACTTCCTGAAAAATAAGCGGGTTCGGTTTGGAACAGTTGATTTCATCAGAATAGATATGAAAATCGATGTACTGATCCAGATTTTCATGAATCAGAAATTTTCTCATAGTTTTCCCTTTGATAAAGCCTGTATTGCTCAGAATATTAATGGTCTTTCCCTGGTTTTTGATATCCTCAAAAAAATCATGAATATTTTCAAAAATAACAACGGGTCTGTATTCCAGAAACAAGTCTTCACTTTTAGCGTAAAACGCATTGAGTTTTTCTTTATTCAATTCCTTTACATCTACATCCAGAGCACCGAGAATCATCAGGTAGATCTCAAAAGTGTTTATATTTCCTCCCGTCACTTCATTAATATTATTGCAAAGATTATCGTAATATTTTACGGTTTTCGCAACCTGCTCTATCGGTTTATCTACATTAAAAAATGAGGAGAACAGCTCAACTCTTTTTGTTTTAAATTCAGGGTGAGATTTGATTAAGGTGAGCCACAGGTCAAAGGAAAAATGACGGTGGTTATGGATGTCGATATCTGTTTTCAATAGGTTTTAAGTTAAAAGTTTTTATTTAGCTTCTTGAAAAAGATGTAATTTTTTTATCATCAAAAAGTGTCTATAATACTATTCTTCCCAAAGATAAAATATTTATCATAAAAGCATTACGTCCGTTATCTGTTTTAAGATATTTTTATGAAATTCTATGAATTTGGCAGACTTACAGAAAGTGGTTTACAAAGTGTTTAATATCCTTTTACAAAAAAATATTTTCAAAAATTGTTTGGAAATCAAAAAAAAATTATAATTTCGCAACCGATTAACAATCAACAATGTCAACAAAAATGATACATATTATAACGTTAAGTAATCCTGTCAGAGCTGTGTTCTTTGGCAGCACTGAATATTTATCTGAATAGTTCTATAGATCTTTTATACCCAAAAATATATTGAAGACCTGTCTATTCGGATAGGTCTTTTTTGCTGCCCTGATTTCAGACTTTAACAATTCAAAAAACTTCTGGTATTTGTTAAGATCTCTGAAAATTTCCCTTTGATACGAAATATAAAAAATGTTTTACCGGCTTTATAAGACCGGGGTGTATTTTGTGTTCATTTTTTCAGAACCTTTTCTAAATACAGAGCTAAAAATCAACAATTTAAATCAAACAAAATGAAATATAACACACGAAATATAGGGGTCATAGCACACGTAGATGCAGGGAAAACAACGTTATCAGAAAGGCTTTTGTATTATACAGGACTTATTCATAAAATTGGTAATGTAGATGATGGAAATACCACCATGGATAAAGACATACAGGAAAGAAACAGAGGGATTACCATTTCATCCGCTGCAGTTTCTACCCAATGGAAAAAGGACGAAAAAGTTTATAACATCAATATTATTGATACGCCAGGACACATTGATTTTGCAGTGGAAGTAGAACGTTCCTTAAGAGTTTTAGATAGTGTTGTCGCCGTTTTCTGTGCTTCTTCAGGAGTTCAGCCACAGACTGAAAATGTCTGGTTCCAGGCTGAAAAACACGGAACATCCAAAATCTGTTTCATCAATAAAATGGACAGAATTGGGGCAGACTTCTTTGCGGTTCTTCATGAGATAAAAACCAAACTGAATGCTGTTCCTCTTGCCCTTCAGATTCCGATTGGCGCTGAAAACCATTTTGAAGGAGTAATCGATCTTGTTAAAATGAAAGCGTTATACTGGAATGATGAAAACGGTGAAACCATTGTGGAAAAGGAAATTCCCGACCATTATATTGCTGAAGCCGATGAATACAGGATAAAATTAATGGAAACTCTGGCAGAAAATGACGAAAAGTTCTTTGAGATTTTTATGGATACAGAACAAAAAGTCACTCTTGAAATACTCTCGGAAGCTATACAAAGCGTCTGCAAATCAGGATCTGCTGTACCTGTTTTATGTGGCTCTGCTTTTAAGAATAAAGGAATCCAGCCTCTTCTTGATGCTATAGTCACTTATCTTCCTGCTCCGGACCAGCTTGCTGACCTGCAGGGAAAAGATCCTCATACAGAAGAAACGGTAGTACTGAAAAGAAATGAGGAAACTGCCTTTTCAGGACTTGTTTTCAAAGTATTGATTGACAAACACATGGGAAGACTGGCTATGCTTCGTGTGTATTCCGGAAGGATACAATCCGGAGATACTATACTGAATGTAAGAACGGGTGAAAGTTTCAGGATTTCCAGGATTTTACAAATGCAGTCAGACAAAACGTTATCTCTTGAAGAAGCTAAAGCTGGAGATATTGTTGCCTTAACAGGAATAAAAGATGCCAAAACCGGAGATTCTTTATGTTCTACAGAGCAACCGATTTTACTGGAAGCCATTACAATTCCGACTCCTGTGATCAGAGTTGCTATCGAGCCGAAAACGAATGGTGATGAGAAATCTTTCGGTTTGGTATTGGCCAAAATACAGGAAGAAGATCCTTCTTTGGTGGTTGAAAGAGATCCGCAGACCGGAGAGACTTTATTGAGTGGATTGGGTGAACTTCATCTTGAAGTCACTTTGGAAAAAATCCGCCTGAATCATGGTATTGAAATCAATCAGGGAAAACCTAAAGTTTCTTATCGTGAGATCTTAACGGAAACTAAAGTTCACAGAGAAAAGCTTTCCAAACAAAACGGAGGAAGCGGTCAGTTTGCTGATATCACTTTTGAAATCGGACCAGGAAATGACCATGAACACGGATTGGAGTTTATTAACCTGATCAAAGGAGGCGTTATTCCTACTGAATTTATTCCTTCTATTGAAAAAGGATTCAAGGAAGCCATGAATCATGGACCATTGAAAGGATATCCTCTGGAAAATATGAAAGTCACTCTTCTTGACGGTTCTTTCCACGCTCAGGATTCTGCAGCATTTGATTTCGAAATTGTTGCACGAGAAGGATTCAAAACGGCAGCAAAAGGATGTAGTCCTAAACTGATGGAACCTGTCATGCAGGTAGAGATCCAAAGTATAGAGGAATACACAGGTGCTGTCACTGCGGATATTAACAGAAGAAGAGGAATGATCACTTCTATTGATGAAAGATCAGGAAGAAAAATTTTTGCGGCAGAAGTTCCGTTAGCTTCCACTTTCGGGTACATCTCTGACCTGAGAACACTGACAAGCGGACGCGCTTCTATCAGCATGAAATTATCTCACTATGCTTTAGTGCCTGATTTTATTGCCAATACATTAATCACCTAACCAAGCAAGGACTGTAGATTTTTTCTTACAGTCCTTGTCTGGTTATGGGGAGTTTTTATAGTGAAAAGTCAATCGTCAATCCGCTGCGCCTGTTAATTTTTTCTAAACTACAAAAATTCATCATTCACTTGCGAAGCAAAATTTACTTATTGCCCTCTTCGCTATTTTTCCGGCATTACTTTATACGTTGGATCTTCCAGGATATCAACTTCCACTACGGCCTCTGCATTTTTAAGTATTTTCCGGCAGTCTTCGCTGAGATGACGCAGGTGTAAGGTTTTATGATATTGCTTATACCGTTTGGATAATTTGTCCAGCGCATCTATTGCACTCATGTCTACAATGCGGCTTTCTTTAAAATCAACCACCACCTGATCAGGATCATTCATAGGATCAAATTTATCTGTAAACGCTGTTACTGAACCGAAAAATAAAGGTCCGTATATTTCGTAATACTTCACTCCATTTTCATCCTCATATTTTCTGGCTCTGATTCTTTTAGCATTATCCCAGGCAAAAACCAATGCTGAAATGATCACTCCAATCAAGACTGCTAAAGCCAGGTTATGTAAAATCACCGTAACCAATGCCACAGTAACTCCGACGAAGATATCAGACTTCGGCATTTTATTCACAATCCTGATCGATACCCACTGAAAAGTACTGATAGCGACCATCATCATCACTCCAACCAAAGCTGCCATAGGAATTTTCTCTATGACTGATGCTCCGCACAGAATAATGATTAAAATTAACAATGATGCAATAATCCCGGATAATCTGGCTCTGGAACCGGCGTTAAGATTCACCAGCGTTTGCGCTACCATTGCACATCCACCCATTCCGCCAAAGAAGCCATTGGTAATATTAGCCAGCCCCTGAGCTACGGATTCTTTATTTGCATTTCCTTTTGTATTGGTAATTTCATCTACCATGGATAATGTCAGAAGGGATTCAATAAGACCTACTCCTGCCATAATTAAGGCATAAGGGAAAATAATCTGTAACGTTTCCAGCGAAAAAGGAATCTGCGGGATATGAAAATCAGGAAGATTTCCACTGATATGAGCAATATCTGCTACCGTTTTTGTCGGAATATTAAATCCGAGAACAATTGCAAAGACAATTATAATTGCCACAAGAGAGGCTGGGACAACTTTTGTGATTTTCGGAAAAAAATAAACAATTGCGATTGTAAGAGCCGTTAAGCCTGCCATGATATACAAAGGCATTCCCTGCAGCCAGCTTATCCCACCATTACTATCCGTGATTTTGAACTGTTCTACCTGTGCCATGAAAATAATAATAGCCAAACCGTTCAGGAATCCGTACATAACGGGTTGTGGAATCAGCCTTACAAATTTCCCCAGTTTAAAAATTCCTACCATCATCTGAAGGATTCCGGCAAGTGCTACGGTGGCAAAAAGATATTCTATCCCATGAGATTGTATTAAAGCAATCAGCACAACAATAGTTGCTCCTGCTCCACCGGAAACCATCCCCGGACGCCCTCCTAAAACAGCTGTTACCAATCCCATCATAAAAGCTGCATAAAGCCCTGTAAGAGGAGACAAACCGGCCAGGATAGCAAATGAAAGAGATTCAGGAATCATCGTCATCGCTACAGTAAAACCAGCCAGCAATTCATTTTTATAATTGATTTTTTTCGAAAAATCGAATAAGCTTATAGTATTTTTCATTGATAGGCAAAGGTATGGACTGTCCCGATGGTACACAATTTTTTCTTTTTATGATTTTTTGAGAAACAAATCCGCCATTTAAATAATTCCCACATCAGTTCTTATAATATGTTAATTTTAATTAAAATAAATATATAATCTATAATTTTTATATTTATGATTCTTTTTACTTCTTATTTTTGTCTACATTTGAAAAAGAATAAGCAATTATTCGGTACTAATTTAAAATTCAATGTGTAAAAAGCTGTTTATCAGTTTATCTGCAGCTTTAACTCATAGAATTGCATAAAACCTTAATAGGTTATATATTATTTGACACAAATGGCAGGAAAAGAAGTTTGAAAGAGAAGAAGAGAAAACCATTGAAAATAAAGAATATATTGCAAGTACATTAAGGCGATCCCTACCCGCCTGTTATTAAGATATTTAGCAAAATACATATCCACTTTTATAAGATAAATAGTAGTCTTATAAAACCTATTTTAGTATTCTTAAATCATTGTTTCTATTGTTAATCAATTTCAAATTTCTGTGAATTATTCCCTGCAAAGCATAATATATACAGCACCTATTCTCGTTTTTTTATATATAAATTTAAACAAAAGAACAATATTCAGTAAAAATGTTATATAAAGAAATCCATATTGGGAAATTTATAAAGGAAAGAGTTGATGAAAATGAAATTACAGTAGAGAGGATATGCAAATTTTTAAGTAAAGATGAAGAGACTGTTGAAATGATGTATGACAGCAAATCAATGGATACGGATCTTCTTTTAAGATGGAGCAAGTTACTGGAATATGATTTTTTCAGACTTTACAGCTCACATTTGATTTTATACGCCCCTCCTTCTGCCATTAACAAAAACCAGCAGAAATCCGAAAAAACGCCTTATTTCAGGAAAAATATTTATACTCAGGAAATCAAAGACTTTATCATGAAAAGAATTCTTTCCGGTGAGATGACCCATAGTGAAGTGATTAAAGAATATTCTATTCCGAAAAGTACCCTTCACAGATGGCTTCAGAAGAGTGATAATGCAAACGGATAAACAGATAAGACATGCGTCCCAATTATAAAAAAATTTACCTGGATATGCTTAAAACGGAATATCCTGAAAAGCTGAAAGATCCGAAAATCAAAGAACTTCTTGAAAAGCTTAATACCAGTGAGGATGTGCTTAAATTCAATGAAAAACTGTTCAAGCAGTCCAGAGAAAATCAAAAACTCAAAACCTATGACAAACAGACTATGCTAAAATTACTGCAGTATCAGAAAAAGCATGGTCATTCCATAAGTTATATGTCCAGAAAATATAAAATAAGCAGAACTACTCTTTCTAAGTGGAAAGTGATGTTTGAAGAAGAGCTTGAAGATACAATGAAAATTGCCGGTAAGTAAACTACCGGCTTTTTTTAAAGGTAATAGTAAGGAAAAAACGGGCTAACGTTTGCCGGAGTCGAACCGGATAACCTTGCCGGAGTGACCGGCTTCGCTATTCCTCCCCTAATTGTGTTACGATGAATTTTTTCCTAACGACACTTCAAAATAGTAATATAAAGAAGCTGGAAGTGGAAAGAAGAAAGAGGTTAAAGCCGATAATCTATCTGACTTTATAGAAAATTATATACAAAGATCTTTCAACGTCCCACTTCCGGCTTCTTGTATGATAAGACAAGGCGATATGCGAATAATGCAGTCGTGCTCTAACCAGCTGAGCTACTCTTCCTATATAGACTGTGTTTTTTTATTGTGGAAGAGACGGGACTCGAACCCGTGACCCCATCGTGATGAGCGAAGTAACATTTTTCTACGGCACTTGTTTGTTTTTAAAATAAAAAAGAGGCTAAGTTCGAAAAGACTTATACAAGATCACTTTCATGAGCTTTCTGGAATCGAACCAAATTAAACCGAAGCAGGCCTTTTCTACGGCACTCTTTTACAAATCAAGGTAATATTTTTAGAATCTTCCGTGCATTTGCTCTACCTCCTGAGCTACTTCTCCTTTTCGAGGGAAAAGGCAGGATTCGAACCTGCGACCCAATGTTTATTCAATCTCGAAGTATGATTCCAAAACGACACCTGATTTTAATTTTTCCATTGGGTTTTTCTGTATTTCTTCCAACATCGCTGGAACTTTGTATACGTTGCATTCACCACTTCAAAACCGTGTGGAAAACATCGCGAACAACCCATTTCATTTCCATATAAGATTCTGGAAATCTGTACACCGGAAATTTTCTTTGGGAAGTCAATCAATTCATATTCATTGAATCCGAATTTCTTTCTTAACGCTTTAGCTTTTTTCATAAGTATTGAGTATTAACCTCAATACAGTGCTTCTTTTAGATCTGGTTTATGATTATTCATGGTTATTCGTTTTATTCTTTACAAATTTATATTCTTAGTGCGCATTCTTTTTACGCATTTGTTTTTTTATTAAAAACCAAGTAACAATGTATAAGAGTTTTTGATTCGATTCAAATTAAAAGTTTGATGATGGAACTCTTATGAACGACATTGGTCAGCTACCGGGCAATCTGGTGAAAGACTTTGTCAGTTTGGAATCGAAGTAAGTCTTTCTAACGGCACCGGTAATATTAACACTGCAAAATTATATTGTAAGTACGCAATCTTTTTACGCAGTTTTATTTTTAATAATAAAATAATGATGAAATCACTTCGAAAAGTTTTAAAACACCTAAAATGGGAAGTAAAATAATAAATCCGATCAATAAAAAGATTCCGATTTTACTTAAAAAATCTGTTTTATCTTCTGAATAGTTTCCTTTCTCTCTTGTTTTGGTTTTGAAAACAGGAATCTGTTTTGTGATTCTAAGACTATTCTGTTCAAGTTCAGTGATTACTTTCAATGCATATTCATCAAGCAGATTTTTATCTCCTCTGAAAACAATGTCTTTTAAAATGGCATTTCCTGAATTGCTTAAAGACTTTATGTAAATCTGTACTGCATTTTCCATTTCATTATTCTCCGGTGCAGACAGAATCCAGAATTTACCTGCTTCATCAAGAAATCCTGCTTCAAAGTAAATATACCCTAACTTTTTTCTCAGGGAAAGATCATCAGGAAACTGATTGATCATATTTCTCAATCTGTCGCATGCCTTTTTCTTTCTGCCTTCTTTAAGATCCTGTTCAATTCTGTACAATAAATTTCCCATTGTTATTTTGCCGTTTTATTTTTTATTTACCTATTGGTTCATTTTGCCTTGAAGCAAAAGAACCAAAAGTTCAAGACCTGGAAACTCCGGCTAAAAATAACCTACACGCTCTAAAAATTCTAAAACTTGCGCGAATGTTATATTAGTTCTTCGTTTCACCTTCTGTGTCGCGCTTCAAACAATAGAATTTTCTTACCATTCGTATAGCTTATTTTCTTAACCCTTCCGTTTTCTATTTCACATTTCCATAGTTCTCATCGCTGGAGATTTCAACTTTTTATTATTATTCTTCATATACATTCTGTTAAATTTTACAAAGAACTATTACTTCATGATCAAGAAGAATTCACCATTTTTAATTTATAATTTTTTTATTCCTAGCCCCGATTGCAACGGCATCCTTTTTCTGAATGGCTTGAAGAAAGCTTTGGCGAAAAAGATAGAGTGGAAAGCGGGATTAAGCTCCTGAATATATTGATTATTTTATTCTATATGTTAAAAGCAGTGCCTGTTACAGCACTACTTTCTGAATCATTTTCACTGCCGATTTTTTGTCTTCCAAAGCATTCAGTACATCGAAAATTTTGTCTGACCAACCTGCAATTAGGTGTACATCATCCTTCCTGATATCAAGCGGCTGCGTACCATAACCTGCCAGGTCAAAAATATACAGCTTTGCATGAGGCGCGATGGCTTTGTACTTTTTCCACACGTCTTCAAAGGAGTTTCTGTTTCCTGTGCTATCCCATAGCTGAGTATCCGTGAACAGCATGACTTTATCTACCTGTTCTCCTCTTTTGATGAGATCTTCAATGACCAGATAACCATTGGTAGAGTATCCTACTTCACCTTCACGTTTGTAGAATGCATCTACATTCCTTAAAATACCATTTTTCGGCATTGGAACTCTTAACCAGCGGTCGCCGAAGATACCTGTTACCACATTTTTACACTGTGACTGGAGGATCATGGACATCAGCAATCCGATATCATACAGCAAAATTTTACTTTTACCGGAAACTGCTTTCTGCATAGAGCCTGATACGTCGGCAGCAATCACTACCGAAGTTTCAAAACCAAAACCTTTGATATTTCTGGCACTCACTACAACAGCATTTTCCAATGCTTCCAATACTGAGGACAGGTATGGAGAATCGATATTTTTTAATTCTCTGTAAGCAGCAAGAAACCGGAATGGGAGCTGTTTTGAATTGGATACTGCTCTTTCATCGGAAAGATAGGCGCATACTTTTTTCATAGCATCAGAAGACACTCCGACTTCCAGGATATTCCTCAGGTTTCTCATAGTTGCCATATAACCCAATTTGTTGCTGAAGATCAATTCTTCCCACTTGTTTCTGAAAGCCAGTTTTCTTTCTGCATCATCTGCAAATTTCGCTTGGCCCAGAACGGAAAGCTCCACTTCCCAGGTATAAGGTGTTTCCAGTGTATTGTTGGCAATTTTATTGAAAACTGTTTGCTGATTTTCATCTTTAGCTTTCGGGTGTACCAGGAATAATGCGTCTTTCAGGGTTACTTCCGCTTTTCTGTTATATTTTGCGAACTGGTATTCATCAAATTTATTGAATGATTTCACCAGACCTTTCTGAATCTGCTTTGAAAGCTTGTTCAGTTTTTTGGTATCTGTTCTTTTGTTGGCAAGCTGGTAATATGCCAGCAATTCTGTGATTTCATCTGCTCTCTGCACGACTCCGTCTACTGTTTTGCTTACAAGGTCTGTACCGGAAGTCCGCTTTGCCAATTCGGTTGTTAAAACCAATGGAATGGATCTTAAGTACATATTTTTTCTAGCATATACGGCCAGTTTTGCCACAAATTCAGGATCATTTTTTTTGATCAGAGACTGGATTCTCACCAATCTGTCATTTCCTTTTTCATAATTGGCATCGGACAGTCCTGTTGTAACAACAGCACTATACAACTCTTCTGCAGGTGTCATGGCATATGCTTTTGCACCTTCATAGTTCTGTACTACTTTATTTTCTTTTCTTAAAAAATTAAATTTCATGGTTACTGTTTTTATTGTTAAACATGGAAAGGATTAATACTTCCTCTCTGATTTCTGATGCAAAGTAAAAACGATATTACGCAACCTTTTTGCGTAGTAATTTTTTCTTTGATTTTTTAAATTTTTATTTTTGAAAGGTGATTGAAAGGAGATTTAAATTCGATATAATAATTGAATAACTGTAGCAGATTTTAAGTTTTGGCTCTAAAGCCCACCTCTATTGAATTAACATTAAAAAAATATTGATATTCAACAAGAATCTAATTCTTAATTATAAACTCCTTCTATTATTCATTTTCAAGAAAGGAATCGTCTATACTACGTTTTCCGGCAAAGGTTTTCTAGCTTTGCTTTTATTAAAATTGAACTATGATTAAAGGAATATATGAAACCCATGTTCAGGTAAGCAATCTGGAAAATGCGATACTGTTTTATACGGAAGTATTAGGGCTAAGGCTAGCTCATAGGGATGAAACCAGGCCTATTGCTTTTTTATGGGTGGGAGAAGAAAAGGAATTTATGCTGGGATTATGGGAGCAAAAGGAAAATCTTCAGACCAGACATTTTGCTTTTTCCAGCAGTAAGGAGGATATTTTGAATTATTCTGTGGAGTTTCTAGAAAAAAAGAATTTAAAACCTTACAATTTTCTGAAAAACGGAAGTACAGAGCCTATGGTATTTGCATGGATGCCTGCACTGGCTATTTATTTTAATGATCCTGATGGAAACCAGCTTGAGTTTATTTCTATTCTGGAGGGTGAAGGCAGACCGGAACTGGGAGTACTGAGCTATGAGGAATGGATGAAGCAGACTGGTAATTAATAAGACACTAATACAACACAGTGGCGCAAGATGTTGCGCCTTTGTGCTGCTCAACAAAATGATAAAATGAGCATCAGTAGTATTTAAACATTAACCAGTCTTTTTACCGCCAATACATGTTTACAGGGACCTCTTTCTCCCTGATATTTACTGAACCATTCGCAGGTACAACGCTCTTTTTCTTCTTGAATGATTACTATATGATGTACCCCGGTTCCTTTTACTCTGGCTTCTGTTCTTTCTTTATTATTATTTAAGATTTCTACTTTTCCGTCCTCTATCAATTTCTGAGCATTTTTTATACGAGGATTGAGTCCAATAATACGGTTTAATTTAAAAGGAAGTCTACGATAGAAAAATTCTCTGTCATCAAGATCATAACCTAGTAATCCCATTGCGGCAAGCCTGCCTGTAATATTTTCAACTTTATCAAAACTGATATGCTCTTCCAAGGCAAGTCTGCGGGGATTAAAAGACTGATTGGCATAGGCATATTTATCCAATGCATCAATCCATTCATCAGGAACATCTGAAATCAGACTATCCAACACTGCTCCTTCACCTGAAAAACCTCTCCAGCATTCTCTCGATAAAGAAAAACTAAACCGGATATTTCCCATACTGAGTTGCCATGTAGTAGACTGCATATTAACATGTGCAAAAACCTGCATACCATCAATATAAGGAAGAAGGGGTTCTAAAAGACGAAGCCTGTGAAGTCCTCCTATGCAAACAGAATCCGCAGATTGTACCGGAGAGAAAACAGGTTTATTTCCTCTCACAATTAAATAATAGTCTGACTTCACCACTCCTTTCGGCATTCCTCTAAACAATTGCTGTGTCTGGATTTTATTGAAGGTATGAAGCTTTTCTGATTCTGATAAATACACCTGAACGGTTCCCAGTCCTTTGATCCATTTTACAGGCAATGGCACTTTTCTTTCTGTTATTTTACTTTCCTCTTTGTATAGGCCCACTTCTTTTTGTCCTACAGAAAGTATAATTTTTTCATTAGGACGGATGCTTCCTAATGCAGTTATCATGGGCTGATTGAAATCCACATTCGTTGTTCCGTTTTCAAGAAACTCTCCATCCAATCCCTCTGGCAGCATATCTACTCTTGCATACACTCCCGCACAATGAGAAAAACCTTCCAACCTTAATCTTTCATTTCCTGCCGTCACTATGGGATCTTTAAGAAGTACCATCTGAAACGGAGACAGGTTAAAGCTGGATTTTACAATATTGGAAAGCGTGATCAGACATCGGGCCAAAATAAAGGGCTGCCCTACATTTCCCCAGAAAAAACAGGGAGCATCAGTGTTTTTATGTATCTCACTGTACTTGGCGAGAAATAATTCTTCAAGAGCACCTTTCTTAACTAAAGCGGATGCTCCTGGATAGTTGTAAAAAAGCGTATCTTCCATAATCTATTTTTTCAGAAGAAGATTCCCTATTTTTTTTAGACTTGAGCTTTCTTTCCAGTGGTTTAATTTTTTCATGACTTCTTTATGAACCGATGAATGGTTTAAAGCCAATACTTCATGGTAGATTTCCAGAATTCTTTTCAGGTTGGTAACCGGTTCTTCCATTTGAAGCAAAATACTGGAAATCAATTCCTCAAGAGCAATATTATGGTTTTTACTTACATTAAGCATGTGGTGCTGCATAAGATCGGTTAATCTTTTCACCGGGGCCCATTCTAATTTTTCGTGTAAACCAATCACTCTTCCCAGCCTTGCATTATCCATCATCTGGCAAGAAACATGTTCAAGCCATATTTCAGCCGCCGTTCCCCGGATCGTCTTATCACTGTCCAGGAAAATAGTTCCAAGAAACAAATAGCCAATTTCATCCAGAGGTTTTTTGATCTGATAAAGCGTATTCGCAGTATTCAAAACAAGACTTCTTTCATATACTTCTGCAATTCCTGAATAGAAAAGGCAGTATTTAATTACTTTCGCCAGAGCATTTGCAGGTGTATTGGGGAAACAAAGCATCAGCGCTGGAATTTCATTAAGCTCTTTCTGTTCGGCAACGAAATATTCCATGAACAAAGGTTCTTTTCTTTTTTCGAGATGATATTTTGGAATCGTAATATTCAGCTCCACCGGATAATAAGAGTTTTTCTTATTGTCAATAGTTTTCCACTTATAAGCGCCTGAGAAGAATTCTGCAGGAATACTATTATATCCGAGAGTTTTGAACTGCTCAAAAAAGGTTTCGGGGGAACGTGTAATCCCAGCTGTTATCCACCATGAGGGATGTATAAACGTCCCTTCGGGCTGTACATTTTTACCAAAGAAGAAAAGCAGTAATTCTTTATATTCCCCTTTTAATCTTTTCTCAACTTCTTCAATTGCTTTTGAGGTATCATCTAAAGCACAACGCTGCAGGGCAAGCTGAATATCCAGATGATGAGGCTCTGTATTATTATTCTGATAATTCTCCAATCTCTCAACAAGGGTTACAGGAGAAATCCAGCATGGGGAATGGGTAACGGGAAACAACAAAGGAATCTTATCCCCGGATTTTATTTTGTCAACAGCATATATCGCAATATCCTTAAAAGCCTGTCTTGCGGGACAATCTGCTCCAACATCTTCTATCGGACCTAATTTTTTCTGATAATTGGAATAAGATTCTCTTGCCGCTTCCTCCTCTTTGGTTTTCTGATATATTTTTTCCAGATTCTTTAGCTGAATCGGATATTTTTCCATTAAAGCCAACCCATAATTGATGATTGCATTGCATAATAAAACATTCAGATAAGGAACTTCCCATTTTGCTATAGTTTTACAGGCTTTCAAAAATACAGGTTCTATCAGTTTCACAGATTCAGCATCTACATCTCCTGCAAATTGGATAAATCCCGTCAAAGCAATATCACAATGATAACTGTATGGATCATCCATTGCCACAGGCAGATAGAACATCAGATCTTCAAAATTCTGAAGTACCTGCACTGCATTTTCATCTGCAGCCAGCAGTCTCTTTTCGGAGTCTATTACCTCAAGTTCCGGCTGTTTCTCTTCAATATATTTTATCAAGAGAGGACGCACATTCGTCAGTATATTATCTGAATAATGAGAAAGAGCCTCTATCATATTTTCTGAAGCCGGAATATATTTAAGGATAATCTTTGCTGCTTTTGACTGTATACCATCATCTTTACTAACAAATGCTGTACTTAATGCCATTCCAAGCATGTCCGGATCCACCTTCTTTCTCTGAAATATTTTTTCTGTAAGTACCAGACTGGAAACCACTACTGTTTTTACCTCTGAACTGAGTAAATTGGGCAGGTAATGTGAAAATTCCTCACTCTTAAATTCAGATGTTCCAACAATTTTTTTCAGATGTGATAATATTGTATTCACCGCTTTTGACTGTGAAGAAACAAGCCCTGCAAGCAGGTCATCCTGCAGATCAGACAATTCTTCTTCCGTTGGCTTTAATGAGGTAAATGAATCCATAAACCAGCCCGTGACATTTTTATTAAAGTTTCTGTTGGAGGCCAGAAGGCACTCTCTCAGAAATCTTTTTCTTTCAATCTTCTTATCAGCAATAAGCTTTTGAACAATAGGAAACCATTCTTTACGGAAAGGCAAAGATCGGGAAGGGAATTCACACAAATACCAAAAATGAGTAGCAAGTGTTTCGGGGTAATGGTCAAGATCTGCCGGGTAATTGCTAAGATGATGTCCCAATAATTCGGGTTTGGGCTGCACATATCCTTTCTCCGTCCATCCTAAAATATCTTTATAATTAAATGCTGTAAATTCAGCTTCAACTGATTCATTGATAAAATCTGAAAACCAATCCGGGCATCCCCATTCCAGTATCTGCTCGGTCTGTTCCGCATTACGGAAAAGGCTCCAATAGTTTTTACCAAAATTCTTTTTGTCCATGCAGACAAATGAAGCAATATCTATAATGGAATGCTGGCTCACAGATCCCGCCGTGTGGTAGGAGTTTTTAGTCATTACAATTTTACTGATCTCACGGTCCATTTTCTTGATAGATGGTATCAGTGTTTTCCTTTCTTCAATACTAAGCTCTTTTAGAAAGGGGATAATCTCATGTACTTTTTCCTCATTAAGGATCTCATAAAGTCTTTCTTTCATGTGCTTTAATTTGATGTATAAATTTGTTTCAGGTTATTTATTTTTTTCCATTCTTCAGGCGGTCTGACAAAAATTTTCTCCGGTTCAAACCAATTTTGCTCTACCAGTTTATTATAGAGCGAAAGGAACTTTTTACTATTAAAAACCTTTCTCTCAACTGCTGAAAGAATGGAGAACAGCAGTTTACTTAAGGCAGCATTACATCTGATTTTCAAATGAATAAGTTTAAAAATCCCATATGCAGGTGTCTGTACAGGCTTACATTCAAAGCTGGACTTTTTGTGGATTACTGTTTTCCGTTCCTTTTCTTTATAACAACCTGAAAACACTGTATCCAACAGGGGGTCAAAAGCTTTACCACCGCAAGCTTCATATTTTTCAAACTGTCCCAGAGACAGAAATAAATAAAGCCTCGTTATGGAAAGTAAATTCATCTTCATTTCAACATTTAAAACCATTACATACCCTTCAATACAATACTGATATACAGAACTTAACAATAATCTGCTATTTCTTTCCTCTGAAAACAGAGTCTGAAAAACAGGTCTGCTATATAAAATTCTCATCAGAACATTATCATAAACACCTTTCTAAAAATTGAATAAATCATTTATAAAAGAGGGATTTTCAGGACTGTAATATTTAAAGAATCCGGTGTCAAAATGATCTGATAAATATCTCACCGGAATTTTTTCTTTATATTCATGATCTCCTTTGCAATTAATCAACAGTTTAATTATTTTGCCTCAAAACCTTCCTTAATAAACATCCATTTATTCTCATTGGCTAAAATAAAAAAAAATGGCTGACAGACAGTAAATTATCCCATAAAAGTGATTTTTTTAACAAATATTAAGTTAATAAAACAATGCCTGACAAAGCCTTTAGCAAGATAAAAATAATTCCCTGTTTAAAGATATAAAATTAAAAAACAGCTAAAAGCACCATATAATGACATTTACACAACATTTGGTGTCTTATTTTAAGTATTGATAAAGTTTTACAACAAAATTATCCTACCCTGCCGATACGTTAATTTTTTTTAAAATAATAACAAAAGAACTGCAATCCGTTACAATGCCGCAGAAGATTTAGGGTTTCTGCAATATTGTAACGGATTGCAGGAAAGGAATGGGCAATATAACTTTTATAATTGATCTCCAACAATACCCCATTTTACAAAAAAAGCTGTCTCAAACCAAATTATTCGACATTTGAGACAACTCTTCTTTTTTATCTGTTTATTTCAGATTATTTAGTAATTCTGCAAACACCAATGTAGAATCTTTGCAATGTTCTTTGCGTCATCTACTCCTCTGTGGTGGGTACCTTCTAAAGTCATACCCAATTCCCCCAAAGCTCTGTTCATTCCGACACTTTTCCTGATGGTAGGATGGATTTCACCAAATAAGGTCTTCACATTGATGTGATCATCACTCATGGGATAATCTGTGTAGAATCTTCTTGCCTGATCCTTCAGCATATTCAGGTCATAGTTACCATAACTTGCCCATGTCAATTCTTCGGAATCATATTCTGCTCTCAGGATATCGAAAGCATCATCCAGCATGATGCCTTCATGATCCAGCATATTTTGGGTAAGAGTGGTCAATTCCGTACAGAAAGGACTTACTTTTGAATATTGGGGTTTTATTAAAATCCCTTCATTTTTTGAGATCTTACCCGTTTTTGCATTTATAATGCATACCCCGATTTCGATGATCTCACTTTCCTGACCTCTTGGCGGCCGGTTTTCCCAACACGTTGCTTCAAGATCTACTATTAATATATTTTCTGTTGTTTTCACTTGTTTAAAATTTAATTGTTAAAGATTGGAAGATGGATGCGGGAAGAGGAACGTTTTACAGTGTTGATTTACTTCCAACCTCCAGCTTCTATCTTCCAGACTAATTACGGTTTACAGAATTTCACTTAAAATTCTGGCTGTATTGTAAGCATCGTCTGCTCCGCTGTGATGAGTGCCTTCAAAATCCATATTTAAATAACTCAAAGCCCTTTTAAGACCTATCTGTTTGTGGAGATTGAAATGTCTTTTAAATTCATGCATCACATTCATATAGTTTTCCGAAAAAGGACTGGTTATTCCGAGCCAGTCACACTGTTCTGTGATCTGCTCTCCATCAAAGTTTCCATATCCTGCCCATGTAAGTGTTGCAGTATGGTATTGATCTCTGATCATTTCACAGGCCTCTTCGAAATAGATCCCTTTTTGTTCTATCAGCTGCGGAGTAATTCCTGTCAGTTTTGTACAGAATCTATTGATTTCTGACCGTTCCGGAATGATGTAAATGCTTTGTTTTTGGGAAATTGCTTTAGATGTTAAGTTTAATTTGCAAATTCCTATTTCTATAATATCGACCTTTTGCCCGGTGGGAATTCTGTCGTTTTCCCAGCATGTAGCCTCCAGATCAATGATGATGATCTCATTGGTTGTTTTCATGATTTTTTTGAAATCAGGAGCCAGAGGTTAGAAGTTGGTTAGGTTTCCACTTCTCCTAGCCTTCTGCTTCCTTTCCATTATTAATTATTAATTTCTTGGAGCAAATGGTGGTGTCCATTTTTTCCTCTTCATTAATTCTTTGACTTCCTCATAGGAAACCGGATAAAAATTGTGGCAGTCTACTCCAACGTCAAAACTGAGTGCCATTTCATCATCCGGCAAAGTTCCGTGCGAATGGCCGTATAATTGCCAGACTCCGCGGTGTGAGCCATTCCAGGTACGCATGGCGTAATGGAAAAGAATGATTTTCTGTTTACCGTTGTTTTGGTCCGGGTCATCAATTTTCAGTTCGTGGTAATCTCTGATGGACGCAAAACGTTTGGGATAAGTTAATGCTGCACCTTCATGATTGCCTTTGATCAGATGAATATCGCCATGTAAACGGTCTAAAATTTCTTTTGTAAAATCCGGTTTTCCTAAACTCATATCTCCTAGATGGTAGACTGTGTCGCCAGGTTCAATTTTCTCATTCCATCTTTTAATGAGCTCTTCATTCATATGGTCCAGTGATTCAAAAGGTCTTTCTGAAAACTTTATAATATTCTCGTGACCAAAATGATGGTCTGCTGTAAAAAATATATTGGGTTTCATTTTTTTAATTGTTTTTTCTTTTTAAAACCACCCCGTCAAAAATTCTTTGAATTTTCGCCACCCCTCCAAAGGATGGGAATTGTCACACTTTCATGAGTCCCGTTTCTCTTTAATACAATGAAGTGTTTTCGTTCTTCTGACTGTGATGGATACTTATTATACATAAAAAAGTTTCGGTAAAAAATTACCGAAACTATACTTTAAGAGTCATCAACTCTTCTTTTATAAAATCAATGACTAAAGAATTCAACTTTTTGTTGATCCTTTTCTGCTCTTCTTTTTCAATAGCTGTGAAAGCTGCCGGGAAGTCCTTTTGAAAGTCTTCTAAAATATCCTGTGAAAAAAGACCAATCACCTTACCTATCATTTTAGGTTCGAATTCGCCTATTTTACTTACCACATTATTCAATCTGTTGGCTGTAGCATATTTTTGGATTTCTTCCCAGATTTCATACGCTTTTTCACTGAAATGAACCTGTTTATGAACAGTTTTACCTTCTTTTTTAACCATTTTGGACTTTTCTACCCATTTTTCATTCTTATTTTTCAGAATAATTCTGGCACCGTTTCCAAAGTATCTGGTTTTCAAAGTTTTTACGATGGTTCCTTCACACCTATTGTCTTCCAACTCGGGTAATCCCAGCAAGGCCGGAATTTTTGAATTGAAAACATTAGGGAATTTTAAAGCTTCTTCCAGAGTTCCCTGAAACAAAATTTTAGCATAGAAAAATCCTGTCTCTTCAAAAATCTGATTGATCACTTCTGTATCCAAATAGGTAATCCCATTTAGTTTAATATCGAAAGCGTAAAATTCGTTGTGAGGGGCATACTCAATGCCTTTCTGTACCTTCACAGCATCTTTTACAGGTTCTACATCTTGATGTTTGTATCCGCCACCGAACAATTCACCGTAGATCACTACAGTTTCTACATTCGGGTAAATGGCTTTCACTTTTTGAAACACTTCTATTACATTTTTTCTGTAGCGTTCCAACATCTGATGGGCATTGAAAAATTTCTCATCTTTTTCGATGAAAGCAGTTCTCTTCGCAATTTTAATTTCCTTTCCGTCGGTAAAGAAAGAGAAATTAGCTCCGTGAACTTTTTCCTGTACGATGAAAACCTCATCCCCAAAACCCTGCATCCTGATCTGTTCGATCACGCGGGCCTGGTAAGCATTTTCTATAGCGTTATATGTTTTAAAAATCATTTTGTTTTAGTTTTTAATTGTTTCTGTTTCATTTTTCTTCATCTGGGTAATGTGTCTCCGGGCATGAAGTGTAAGGAAATAAATATATTCATATACATTAATTTTTCCCAGCTCATTCACTGTCATTGTAGTTTTATACAAAAGGCCTTCTCCATTTTTCATAACTTCAAGATAATTTAAGCATTGAAGATATTGCTGATGTAATAAACTTCTGATTTCATTCAGACTCCAATCTCCTTTCGGCTCCATATGTTCTGGTCTTATCCATTCAAAAGCACCATATTCTCCTACTTTGTCAAAATTTTCTTTATTGAAACTGTAGTTTTTTATTTCAGATTCCAGATCAAGATCCAAAGAATTCTTCATTGCTTTTTTGAAACCTTTTTCAATAAGGATCAGCAGGTAAAAATTCGTAAGATAAATATGTTCTAAAATCTGCTGAACCGTCCAGCCTCCATTTGAAGGCTGATGATTCAACGTTTTTTTATCTTTTTCAAACCATTCATCCACATCGTTAAATGTGAGTTTCAGATAAGTTTTTATATCTTCAATAAATCTAAAAATGTCCATTACAATTTTTTAAAGTTTTGCAGCAGGCTTAAGATATTTTCCTTTCCTACCGGATTCATGGAGTGGCAATAGAATTTGGGAAGGTCCAGATAATTGTCCATGCAATATTCTATCAGCCATTTGGCACAGTCGTATCCTGTTTTTTCAACAAATTCCCGGGAATCCTGTTTTAAATAGTGCTCGTCTGCAAGGTCATGGTCAAAAGAAATCATTTCCGGAAGTCCCTTTTCCAAAATCCTGTTGACAAACTGCTCGTAATTACGAACGATATGCCAGTCGCTTCTGAGGAAAATATTCTGTTGGTTATAATGATAGACCTCAATAGGATATCTTATATCATCCAGAAATAATAGTCTTTTTGCTTTTTCCATGATTTTTTTAATTTGAAAAATAAATGTTCAATGCTTTAATCACGCTTTTCACATTCGTATTCGGATAAAATCCGGAACTGTTGATACAATTTATTTCAACAATTTTCCAACCTTCTTCCGTTAAACAAATATCCATTACAAAAGCTTCTTCAAGATTAAAAAGTCTGATCATTTCATTAGCAAAACTCAATCCGTCTTCTGAAACTTTTTCTTCAAAAGGAGCGTTATCATTAAACTTATAATATCCTCCATCAATAATCTGTCTTCCAACAATCCAAAGCCTTGCTTCTTTTATCGTTTGTTTTACTTCAGAAAACTGTATCAATGAATCTCTATTAATTCTATTATTTTCTGACTTCAATGCTTCAAATACGAAATCTTTCCATTCTGTTTCCGTGAAAACTTTTCCTGTAAAAATTTTTGCTTCATTGTATGGTTTAATGAATTTTATTTCATCTTTTTTCCAATTCAACTGTTCGGAAATTGGATGAACAGAAACATTATCATTAAGCAGGTTTTCACCATAATATTTTGAATATATTTCATACTGATGATTTCCTCCGTAAAAAGAACCGGGAAACCAGTCTTTATTTTGTTTTGCCAATCTTGCAATGGTCACCGAACCGTATACAAAAACATCTTTCCTATCTGTTTCGAAATCTATTTTCTCTGCAGTTGGCGGAATATTAATTACATCATAATCAATATTCAATTCTTCCAGTGCATCAAAAATTTTATAGTGATCCGGATCTAAATACACATTAGCCTGAACTAAAAAATACATGGTTTTTAATTTTTTAAGGTTCTTTTTACTTACTTTTCACAGTCAGTGACAACTCCAGTTTTGCATCTTCAGGAAACCCTGAAAGACCTGGAATATCATTATATTCTAAAATTATTTTTTCTCCATTTTCTGTTTCCAATACATCAATTGCGACAATGTCTGCCTTTATATATTTCTGTAATAGTTTTACTTTTTCAATCCATTCATCTTCCGGTTTTATGATTTGATATTCCTGGGTTAAGGAGTTGGCTTTCCAATATTTTCCTTTTCTTTTCATTGCCCAAACCTTATCATTTATGGCCAGATATCGAATATCACACTTATAATCAATAAACTTTTCAGTAGTCACATAGTCCTGATGAATAAACAGCAAATCTTTTAGTTCTTCCCATTGTTTTTCTGTTGAAACTAAACTTTTACCATATCCGCCATGATGATTTCCAACTTTTACCACAAAAGGAAATTTCATTTCCAGATTTTTCAGATGCTGAGTACTGGTTGCCACATTAAAGTTAATAACCGGTAATCCTAGCTTTTTAAGGGTATTAAGCATTGTCAGTCTTTCATATCCCATCAATAATGTGGAAGCTGAATTAATGCAAGGTACTCCTGAATAATCAATCAACTCTAAAATATTTCTGTATTTAGGTTCAGGATTGATGGCTCCCAAACGCCAGAAAATAACATCCGGCTTGCAAACCCCATCTACATCTGCCACATACAATGAAGAATCTTTTATTATAAATTCCGATGTCTGAACTTTCTTTTGAACTACATCAAATCCAGCAAAGTATTCCTTCCAGTATTTTTCTCCATTAATAATTAAAACTGTTTTCATTTTTTTGATTAAAAAGATTACACCATCATATCAGCACAGTTGGAACTTGCGAAAGCAAAGGGTTTTGCTTTAAACACATATCCCATTCCCAGAATATATCCCATGGCATCTTTCAATGCTACGTTGGATTTAAAATCCGGGTCGGTATTAATGTCTGCGTGTACCTCCATTTCCACACCATAAGTATCCAATACAGAACAGATCGCGTAAGCAATTTCAACGGATTTGTTGACTTCATTCAGCATTCGCTCCTTGATACTGATACTCTGTATTTCTCTTTCTTTTCTGATAAAGGTAAACGCTCCTTTTCCCTCACGAATAAATACTACTGCCGTAGCATAGCTGATGGCATCTCCGTATACATGAGAGTCTGATCCCACACATACTTTCAGACGGTGTCCGTTAGCCTGTTCGCGAATGATGGCTTCTTCTACCAGCTGTGTGATAGAGTACTGGAAAATTTTTCCATTCATATTCTGCCATGTTTGTTGTTGCGTTTCCATTTTTTCTAACTATTTTAATTCATAAATGATTGTTGATAATTGATAAATGATAACTAGCAGTTCTATTTTCTAACTTCTAGTTTCTAATTTCTATTTTTTTGCACTCCGAACCGGACTCGAACCGATACCATCAGTTTTGGAGACTGAGATGCTGCCATTACACTATCAGAGTAACTGCTGTTGATTCATTAGGACTCGAACCTAAACTCCAGGAATCAAAATCCTGTGTGCTGCCAATTACACTATGAATCAATTTTATAATCGATAAATGTTGATTGATAATTGATGAAGTGCTCAGCAATCATTGATCATTAATCTCTTATCATTTATGTTTTTGTACGGAAAGAGGGATTCGAACCCCCAAAAGCTTGATCCTAAATCAAGAGTGTCTGCCATTCCACCATTCCCGCAGGCTTTTTTATGAGTAATGAGTAATATTTTCTATTTTCATTATTACTCATTGCTCTTTACTTATTACTTATATTCTGTACCTCTCCCCAGATTCGAACTGGGACTTTACGGGGTTTAAAGCCGTTTTCTCTGCCAATTGGAATAGAGAGGCGTATCTTATTGGTAATTAACTAGTAATGAAAATCCATGGGTATTATTTATTGCTCATTACTTATTACTCATATTATGTCTAGGTTTGAGAAAGCTCTGTCTGTTAGTGTTTGTAAAGATCTTCTGCGCCTGACAAACCTTTCTCATTTCCTAATTCTATTTTATTTTAAAAAAGTAAAAGGCTGTCTGTTTTTATTGACTAAAGATCTTCTGCTCTTGACAGTCCTTTTTCTCTTTTCTTCATTTTTGTGTGAATGGTAACTGGCCAATTTTTAAAAAAATCTGAACTTTCATGGTATTATTATCAATTCAATATTGACCAGTTATTCACATCCAGTACTCTATAAGGGAATCGAACCCTTGTTTTCTGCTCGAAAGGCAGGCGTCCTCACCGTTAGACGAATAGAGCATTGAGCCACTGACCAGGAATCGAACCTGAACAACAAGAGTACATTTCCTGCATGCTGCCATTACATTATCAGCGGTTGGTGGAAGTAGTAGGATTCGAACCTACTCAGCAATGAAGCAACAGATTTACAGTCTGCCCCGACTCTCCAACTTCGGCGTACTTCCGGATTTTTATGAGCAATTAGTAATAATTCATAAGTAATTCCTCATTTTTACTTTCAAAAAAGAAAAGGTCTGTCTTTATATTGAATGTTTAATTAAAGATCTTCTGCGCTCGACAGCCTTTTCCTTTTATTAATAAAGGATATTCTTTGCTATAGATGATAAAAGATCATTGATAAAACATTCTTATATTTCCTATAGTTTTTACTTTGAGATGGCTATGGGATTCAAACCCACTCAGTTTACACAACGGTTTTGCAGACCGTCCCGACTCTTCTACTTCGGCGAACCATCAGATTAAAAAATAAAGTCTGTCTTCATTTATTTGATAAAGAACTTCTGCGCCTGACCAACTTTATTTTACCTAAAAATTTATAAATGATATTCTTTAACTTTTAATTAATCCGGAGAGAAGAAAAGCCTGTCTCTATTTTTCGTGTTTGGCGTAAAGATCTTCTGCTCTCGACAAACTTTTACTTTTTCTCCTGAAACAATTAACAATTAGTTACCTGCGATTCTGGAAAGATTCGAACTTTCAACTTCCGGTTTAACAAACCGGTGCTCTGCCATTGAGCTACAAAATCATTGTAATTCCGGAAGGACTCGAACCTTCAACCTTCGGTGTATCAGACCGACACTCTAACCACTTGAGCTACGAAATCATTGGTATTCCATAAGGGAATCGAACCCTTGTCGTTCGGTAGAAAGCCGAATGCACTTACCTCTATGCTAATGGAACAAATAGTCTGGAAAGCAAGATTCGAACTTGCGGCCTCCCGCGTCCAAGACGGGTAAACAACCACCGTTATCTTTCCAGCTTTGGGGTTCACTTCTGTTTCTTTTCCGGGAGACAGCCGGATGGGAAAACTTCCATGAACCTTTTTGTGATTCCGAGAGGACTCGAACCTCTAACCCTGGGTTTAGAAAACCCATGCTCTATCCGGTTGAGCTACGGAACCGTTTTTTGTAATCCCAGAAAGATTTGAACTTTCAACCCCCGGTTTAAAAGACCGGTGCTCTAACCATTTGAGCTATGAGATTGTTTTAGCTTTGTGAATCGTGAATGATCAATTCGCTTTGTTTGTCAATTTTTAATTTCGCAATTCACATTCTTTGTAATCTCAGAAGGACTCGAACCTTCAACCTTCGGTGTCGTAAACCGACGCTCTATCCAATTGAGCCATGAGATTTTCTACTTTGGGTATCTCCGGGGATCGAACCCTGTTCTCCGGTTCCACAGACCGGCGCTTTACCAAATAAGCTAAAGAAACCATAAAAAAAGCGCCTCTTTTCGGGAGGCGCTTCATCTATTTAAACGTAAGAGATCATTAGCTGACCCACGTATATAAGCACCTTTTATCCACAATTCCACTTTCAAGAAGACACGCAACACCTGTCGGCTTCTGTCCGAATAGTCTTGAATATTGATTGAATATGTTGTGTAACTGTTTCATTTTATTTTTGTTTGTTTCTAAATTATTTTTAATTGAATCCTGAAAACCTGTTGCTTTCAATTTTCGGTTGCAAAGTAAATAGGATTTTTTGGAATTCACAAATAAATTTTCAAATTAAATTATTGATAATCAATTAATTACACTCCATTTATAGAATAGAGAATTTCCGTCCGCAATATTTTGCAGATATTTTAATTACCTAAATGACTGTCTCTCACCGGGTTGCTTATCACTCTATTTTATCGTATTAAAGTTTCATTGTTGATTAAAAAATTTTCATGTTGATGGTTATTTTTTTTCATTCTAAATAATTTCTGACCTAAAAAACAAAAAACGCCTCGGTTTTCCGAGACGTTTCTGTTGTATTTTGATTAATTTTTTACGGGTTTACAGTAAATAATTTCCAAAGTCAGCACATTTCGCCTCATTCCATATCATCTCATCATATCCGAATAATCCTTTATTAGAAGGACTTTCGAATAGTTCTGCATTGATATGTGCTCTTTGTATTGTCATAATTTTCTGGTGCAAAGATAAATCTTTTTTGATATTATTTTATAATATTCACAATTTCGAGAAGGTTTCGAATACACAAAGCCACAAAACGATCCCAAGAAAATTACTATAAAGTGTAGGGATTTTATTTATTTTTAGGGAGCTATGAAGAATCAATTAAAAATTGATTTAATGAAGCAGAACTCTTATTTAATAATTAATTCCTGAACATTTTATTTCTTCCTGTTTTGAATCTTGAGAAGTCTTTCAGAATCACTGCATCATCAGGGTTGAAAAATTTAAGTTCGTTTACAATTTCAGAACGGGTAGTTACTTTCTCGGCAATGATTTCATACGCTATATTCTTTGTTACCGCATGTAATTCAGTATCTTTCCTGAATTCATGCTTCATCGCTTCCAGATAGGTGATTTTTTTATAGGCTGGAGTCTTTTCATATAAATTCAGAATTTCAGATTCCAGCTTTTTAACATCAAAAATATTGGAAAAATAGTTATTCAGGCAGTTGAAAGCATCTTTATCTTCTTCCCATCCTTTCAACAATATTTTCTGTGCCTCATCCGGCTTTTCCATCTTTTTACGATAAATCAGGGAAGCTTTCACCATCTGATTATTTCCTGTATAATCGTCTGCTACCATCTGGTAATAATAATGGGCATTTTTAAGATCGTTGATTTCTTTATAAAGATCTCCTACTTTTTCTTTCTGCTCCATTTCTTTGTAAAGCTCAATGGCTTTTTTGTATTGTTTTGCTTTTTCATAGCAGACTGCAGCATCGAATTTATTATTGAGTTTTTTAAGATATACTACAGCTGCTTCATTATAAAGTCCTCCGTTTTCCAGTGTTTTTGCACCTCTGTAATTATCCTGCAGTAGGTTCATATAGACTCTTGCTGCTTTTTTATAATCTTTTTCGGCAATGTATTTTTCGGCCAGTTCTTCATATTTACTCCGGATTCTGTCGAAAAGTGAATTTTCCAGATAGAAACTGCTGCTTCCGCTGCCTTTTCTTCCTGCAGAATTCCTGTTGTTCTGTTCTTTGTCTTTTAAAGAAGTGATCACCAGAAGAATAATAAAGGCTACAATTAAGAAAATCCCCAATGTTCCTACCACACTCCAGAAACTTTCATGGAATAGCTGAGCTACAATTCCGACAACCTTAAACATGGCCAGCAGGACGAATGCCGCCATAAATTTATCTATAAATTTCTGTCTATTCATCATCATCGGAGTTTAAAATAGTTTTATCTTCTCTAAACAGGCGGTAAAGAAGTAACAGCACACAAATCACCAAAACCCATACAAACCAGTTGTATCCAAACATTTTTACCAGCGGATAAAATAAGTACACAAGCATGGCTACAAGGATACCAATTAAAATAAATTTCACCCAGGCAGGTACATTATCTCCACCCAGATTCAAAGATTTGTTTTTAAACAGGAAAGAATACAATCCTACTCCCACAATCATCAGGATCACCATATACAGAATATCTGAAACGGGAGCTTTTTTTTCTAAAGGAGTTCCTTCTGTACCCACTCCTTTTACTTTCGATTTGTCAATTGAAGCAGAAGAAGGATCCACGATATCCAATGTACCATAAAGTTTTCCTAATGAATCGGCCATCAATGCCTTCCTCTTTTTCAGAAGATATTTTACAACATCACCATTTACTGGTTTTCCTTTGGTGTATTGCTTTAAAGAATCTGAAATTTTACGTTTCAGGTTTTCTGTTTTCTGTTCTAAATGTTTTGTAATTTTTTTGGTGTAAATGATTTTAAGAGAATCTCTGCTCTGTTTTTCTTTATGAACAAGCTTTTCGATATCACTTCCTATTTCGCTTACATCTCTTCCTCCGCTTTTTTTATAATTTTCTTTATCTTCTTTCGTTTTGGATTCTATGATTCCTGCATGAATGAGTTCTTTGGATAATCCTTTTCTCTGCTGGTGATATATTGAATCTATCTTCAGATCAATTTCTGAAGTTCCGGATTGAAAAGCTATCATATCGGAAGGTGCCTTTACCGCATTGCTTACAATAGTTCCTGATGAATTGCTGTTTTCTTCCAGCTCTGAACTGTTTTTATCAGAAAGTAATGCAATCTTTAAAACGATAGCTGCAATAATGAGTGCCCAGAAAACTCTGCGGAAATTTCTTGTTCCGGCACTTTCGGTTTTCCCTGCAGAGCCTCCGCCAAATAATCCTTCCAGCCAGGTAAATTTACCAAAACCATCTCCTCTGGAGGTCCCCATTACATCCAGTGAAACGCCCAATTCTACAGCTCTTTCAGGGTATTTTTCAATGTATTTTAAATATTTCTCTATTTCTTTTTTATTCCCGGCCATTACTTTCTTAAGGTCGAACGGCAGGCTGTTCATCCATTCTTCTTCTGTTTGCTTTGGCTGTAATGCTTCCATTACTTTTTCATCCTCTATTTCTACGGTATAGCTTTCTATTTTTTGAGGGATTGAAACTCCGTTCAGTGGTTTTCTGATGATTTCATTTATTGCACCGGGCTGTTGAATTAATGAAATCCAGTCAATTTCTTCAGACAGTTTTACCAATCCGAATTCGGGATGCATAATCAGAAAACGGCAATCGAGCTGTGCCCAGTCTTCCGGATTTATTTTGGGATAAAAGGTGGTGTTTTCAGGAATAAAAAGCCTGTCATCCACCTTTTGAAAATATGCATTCCTGCCTATTTCCTGCGGAGTATGATCATTAAAAATAAGAAAACACCCATACAGCACATTGGGACGATCTGCCGGAATAGCAAAAGATTGGATCTGGCTTAAATTGATCCCAAGCGTGTCCATTTCCTGAAGCCACACCACAGGTGAAGAACCTCTGATCAGAAGTCCTTTTTTAGGATAGCTGTTTTTGGGAAAAGGTTTTATTCTAAGCTCCATAATCCACAATCTGTTCTATAAACGGTTTTAAAAACCTGTCACACATATCATCCATTGTTCTTACTTTCAGCAGGGCATTTTCGGGAAGATAATATTCTGATCCGCCAAATTCCGTATAGGTAGTTAATGAGAGAAAACCACCCAATGTTGACGGAATGAAGAATTCTTCGATACTTTTGTTACTGCTTCTGAAAGTAAGCATTCCCCTTGAATCGGTTATGATTTCACTGCCGTCAGGGAATGTAAATTTATTTTTATTCTGCTCAGCAAAAATTCTGATATCATATTTATTTCTGGAAAAATTCAACGTATTTTCAGAAGCACTGTATAATTCATTTCCTGAAACCACCAGGTTTTCATACTGATTAATTCCGATTTTATTGAAATTATTGATAATCTTCAATCCGCTTCCTTTCAACTTGGCGACTTCGGCTTCGGCTTTTATATTATTTTTTTCAAATTCTTTTTCTTTTCCGGTAATAGGTTCTACGGAAATATTCCCGTCAATATTGATTTTGTAATGGGTAGGATTATATTTCTCATGCAGATAAAAGTTACGCCCAAAATAAATCAGCCTGTAAGATTCGGGAATATGCATTCCTGTAAGATTCTGTTCAGAATATTCTCCGGTATTAAGGTTAAGCTTTGATAGTAATTTCTGCTCAGGCTGATACTGACACAAAATAAAATGCTGCTGCCTGTTTTTCGCGAGCGCAAACTGTCCTTTGGGTTTTATGGAAATTTTATCAAATAATACTTCACAGCCATGATGCGTTTTATAATAATCGTAGGAATGTCTGTCGTAATAGTTATCGGAAAGATAAGTTTTCAGCAATTGCTTTTTTGAACTCAGAATGAAAAATTCTCCGTCATATAAGAACTTAGCAATCTTATTAACAGGAGTTGGGAATAAAATCGGATAGTTTTGTGGAAGATCAGTTTTCTTTCCGTTGAAGTTCTGAGTGGATTGTTTTTGCTGTGGCGGATTGGCCCAAAGTTCCTGCAATGGAAGTTTTATTTTCTGAATATGTTTTCTTGCTCCTTTGTGGTGTTTATAAAAATTTATTTCACCATCTGAAGCTGTAGTCACTAAAAATTTCAGTTGATCTCTGTTCTGATGGACCACCCGCTGAATTTTTTCATCAGCCATATTATCCTGATGGGTAATAAAGAAAACCTCCATATCTTTTTCCGAATGATGTCCGTCAAAAAATTTCTCCAAAGCTTCTGAAACCTCCAGAACCGGACTTACCTGATTCAAATTTTCCACCACCTCTTCCACTTTATTGAGCTGAATAGGAATTCCCGCCTGCCCTAAAGCAAAGACTTTACATTCAGAATGGGCTTTGGGATGTTTGATAACGGCTATTGCCGAGGCATAGGCCAATACTTTTGGAGTTCCCCAGTTTCTGAGGGAAGTATCTATCAGGATAATTCTTTCAAAAATATTTTCTTCAGGCGGAATTTCTCTCTGAATATAAAGCGCTTCGTTATTGGCTACACGATTCATGAAAACGTCCTCTTCATTGGCAAATTCTGAGAGCAGCATCCTGTGGAAATCGCCTTTGTTGGTTATATCAGAAATCCCTCCGACAGGCTGCTCTCCGGGAGAAAGATGTCTCATCGGAATTTTCAGTCCACTCCAGATTCTTTTGATCAGGCTTCCTATCTGAAAGGTCTTTGGTTCTTCAACTAATTCTTTAATAAAATCTTTACTGTTATCTGCCGTAGTTTCTTCCTCTGCGACCTCATCATCCAGCTCAGGCTCATGACTCAGGCCTTTCATGGCATCAATAATGGATTGTGCAGTTGGAAACTTTTCATTCAGATTCAGAGCGCTTAAATCTTTGTTTAAAGCTGATGAAGCGTCGTCTTGTTTTTCTGCACTGGCAGCAAGTTCCTGCGGTCTTTTGTAATAGAACCTTAATAAACCATCGGAAAGACTGGGAGATAATCTGTTGTGCCCGTTTTCAAAAAGGGTCTGCAGCAGTACAATCCTGTTCTGTCTTTGTTTACAGGCTTTAGGAAGTGATTTTATTTTTTCAAGAAATTCAATTTGTTTTTCCACACTGAATTCAAAATCCTCTCCGCTATAAAACTCTGCTGTACGTCTTAATGGGCTGGCAAAATCTGTATAACCATCCTGCATGGCATATAAAACCATAAGCAATGCTCCGAACGGAGGCCATCCTACAGGCTGAAGATAGTTCAGAATTTCCATTATATAAGGTCTGTAAGCAATGGCTCCCACTCCGGGAACCGAGAGGAGATTGTTGTCATGGTAACCGGAATCACCAGGAACATCTTCATCAGTTTTCCATTCCCAAAAGTAATTTTCGTAAGACTGGAAATAGGCCTTTAATTCCATTTTCTAGATTTTTCGGTGAGACGGAATGAACTTACGGACAATGGCCGGAAATCGGTCTCTTTCATTAAAAGACAATTTCCGCTTTCGTCCCATAAAAGCCATCCTTCCTGCTCTTTATTATATTTCTGCTGCAACAGTGTGCTTACATTTTTAAATTCAAAATCCAGACCGGCAGGCAGTAAATGTCTGTCTTTGGTCCAATAGGTTTTTCCGGGAAAGCTGAGTAGAGGAACTCCTACAAATAATGCTTTATCTCCAAGCAAGGTCCATTTTATTTTTTCAAGTTTAAATCTGGGCAATGCGGCAATACTTTCTTTAATATCTTCAATATTGCTGAGCAAGGCGATTACCGGCTGTTCGTCATTGCTTTCTTTAAGCTTTATATGAACCTGTTCGTGAATCCCAAAATAATTCTGGTTTGAAGGCGGCAAACTAAGCTGTAATGCTTTGTCTATAGGTATCCAAAGCAATGCTGTTCGCATTTTTTTACTCGGAACTAAGGCTTCCTTTCTGAATAAAAGCCCATCACGAAGTTCATACAGAATACAATCCGGCAGCTGTTGTATTTCTGAAGCAGCGGCCTGTTCATCAGTAAAACCTTTCAGCCAGATTGTTTCTTCATCTACTGCCAGCTGAACATTTTTCCAGTCTCTTATTGAGCCAAGAAAATCTTCATCAGCATGGGGAATTTCCGCCCAGAATTCTTTTAAACGCTTTGAAGAATCTTCTGCCATAAGCTTTCAATTTCCTGCTGGATATACTGCTTCTGTTCCGGATTTCTGATCCAGTCGCAACGGGTCTGCAGATATCTCAGTTTATCTTTTATTACATTCTGTTCTTCAAAACTCAATGTTCCTCCATTCCATTTTTCCACAAGAATTTTGACGTCTTTCATGACCTCTTCGGGATTAGGAGTTTTGTTCTGCATTGCCTGTGGATGGGAATCCGGGTGATCATCTTTCTCAATCGTTCTGTTGATGATCCCTTCCAGAATTTCAATCTGTTCTTCTGTATCCCAGATATGTTTCAATACCCAAAGATCAGAAAGTACGGCTTCTTTTCTTCCGCAGATCAGGGCGCTTGCTGCAATCAGGTTCTGAAGCTTCACTGCTCTACGGTCTGAAATAGCAATCCCTGTATTTCTGAGACTCATAATGGTATTCAGGTAGACTTCATAAATCGGTTTAAGATCTATTGTTCTGCATAAGTTTTGTAATTGTCTGATCTCATCAGCATGAATTTCCGGAATTTCAGTTTCTTCTTCATTTTCCAGTTTTCTTCCTGCTAAAAGTACCTGTTGTAAGAGCTCTGGGTTTACATAATCTACATTAATTCTCACTAAAAAACGATCAAATAATGCATTCAGCGCTTCATCTTCCGGAAGAACGTTACTTGCTCCTACAAACATGAGCGCAGGTAAGTGTTTGGTTTCTTTTCCTCTTTTAAAAATCTTTTCGTTAAGAGCCATCAATAAGGAATTCAAGATAGCTGAATTGGCATTGAAGATCTCATCCAGAAATACCATGGATGCTTCGGGCATCATTCCTTCCGTATTGGTTAAAAGTTCACCTTCTTTCAGTTTCCTGATATCAAAAGGACCGAAAATTTCGTTCGGTTCAGTAAAACGGGTTAATAAATATTCGAAATTTCTGCCGTCTTTCACTGTTTTGGCCAGTGTTCTGACAATGGCTGATTTTGCTGTTCCCGGAGGTCCGTATAAAAATGCATTTTCTCTTGCCAACAGGCATATTCCTAACAGATCTACGACATCATTTTTACCTACAAAAGTATCTTTTACGTAGTTAAGGACTGTATTAAGCTGATTGATATTCTGGTTCATTGATTTAAAAAATTAAAATTTCCACCACTTTTTCTTCTGAGGTTTCTCTTCTTCTTTATTTTCTGCCTGTTCATTTCTTTTACTGAATGAAAAAGCCAGTCTCTGATAAGGCACTTTGATATCGAAATACAATTGCGTTCCGTCCTCCAGTGTGAGTGCATCCATGATTTTATCTCCGTCCCTGATCAGGTTTTGTGAAACATCCTGTTTATTGAGATGATGTCTTACTAAATCCCTTTCATCAGAAATCCTGGTGATAATATAAGGAGAATCTTCTGTTCCGTTTCCTGTTTTTTCAAGGCATTCAAAAATAAGCTGTGCTATTGTCATCTCAATACTTCTTCCTTTTTCATCGCCCAGTTCTTTGTAAGCAAAATATTTATAAATATGTGCTCTGGGACTCAGCAGAATATTGACATTATTATATCGTATTACCTCTTCAAATTTTCCTTTATTGAGTAAATCCTGTATATTTTCGATATCTTCGGAATAGGGATCATATTCCGGATCATTAATCACCCGTTCACGGCATTTCAGGAATGTTTCTTTTGTAGGATCGGTTAAAAATTCAAATACTTTCTCATACATTTTCATTGTTATCTTCGGTTATAGTTTTTAGTTCTCGCCAGAATGCTTCTTTGTGCATTCCGAATTCGGCAGTTAGCAGTTTATTGATCAACGGAATTTCTGCCAGTTTATAATCTCTTTTTTCTACAATTCTTTCCAAATAGAGTTTTCTGTAGGTAGAGTCTTTCAGTTCTTCCTTCCAGTTCACATTCTTCAGCTCAAGATCATACCCTATTCCGGAATAGTGAAACTGTGTCAGTATATTTTCCAGCATAGCAATTACAGGATCTTCAGGATCAGCCGTGTTTAGAGCAGCCACTACCTGTGGTAAAAATCTCAGTGATAGGTCTGCGGATAAGATAGAAGAAATATCCCGTGTTCCTTTGAATCCGGGAATAAGATTTTCAATATTTTTCTCTGTATTTTCTCTGATGAGATAAAGCTGTGTGCTATGGTAAAGAACTTTTGCAGCCCATACTGCAGCTTCTTTATTGCAGATCAGTTGGTGAGACAAAAACTCAAGCCGTTCTTTTTCGAATTCTGTTTCAAAATAGTCTCCTGCTTCCGCCTCTTCCCGAGGGGAAATTTGCTGTAAGGTAGAAAAAAGAGTAATACATTCTTCCTTACGAAGCAAAAAGATCGTGTCTAAAAACGGTGACTTGGTTTCCATGATCTAACAAAAATAAAATTATTTCGTTGAGAATAAAATTTTTGTAGAGAAGATTCATGTTAAATATTGAATGATACCTGCTCTGCAATATTCTTTTATTGTTCTGTATTTACCAGATTGAATTTTTGATTTACCTAAAAGACGGTATTTAAGATTTTATTTAAAACATTTATTAGTAAGATCTTATAAATTCTTTTGACGAGATCTGGCTGCATTATTTCCATTTTCGTAATAACTGATACAAACTAAAAGTTATTATCTTTGTCCCATTCAAAATAACATTATGAGTATTCACATCAGTGCAAAAAAAGGAGAAATTGCTAAAGTAGTATTGCAGCCGGGGGATCCGCTTCGTGCACAGTATATTGCTGAAAATTATTTAGAAAATGCTAAACTGGTAAGCAAAACCAGAGGTATTTTTTATTATACGGGACTTTATAAGGGTAAAGAAATCACTGTAGGAGCTAGTGGAATGGGTTTCCCAAGTATTGGAATCTATTCTTTTGAACTGTTTACAGAATATGAAGTAGATACGATTATCAGAATCGGGACTTGTGGAGCCTACAATACCGATCTTAAACTTTTTGATATCTTAAATATTGATAAAGCTGCCAGCGAAAGTACATACGCTAAATATGCATGGGGAATTGAAGAAGAAATCCTTTCTCACCAGGGGAATATCTTTAACACGATTAATGAAACCGCTAAAGATTTATCTTTAAATGCTAAAGCTATCAATATCCACAGTAGTGATATTTTCTATAGAAAAGATCCTGCAACTCCTGAAATTGCTACAAAATACAACTGCCCGGCAGTAGAAATGGAAGCTTTCGGTTTATTTGCCAATGCTCAGCATTTAGGAAAAAATGCAGCGACTATTCTTACGGTAACGGATATTATCCCAACGCATGAGAAAATTTCTGCTGATGAGAGAGAAAAAGCTTTGAATCCGATGATGGAACTGGCTCTAGAGTCTGCCATTAAGAGTTTGTAAGAAGTGATAAGACAAAATTAATTATAAAAAAGAGCTATACTTTATCAGTAGAGCTCTTTTTTATAGTCTGAAAAAATTTCTGGCAGTTTCTGTAGTCTCATCTGCCACTTCAGAAATTCTGATCTTCTTCAGATGTGCAATGGTTTGTGCTACATAAGGTAAAAATGAAGGTTCGTTTCTTCTGTTCTGCATTCTGGGCATATTTTTCGGAAGCATAAATGGTGCGTCTGTTTCAATCATCATTCTGTCAAGAGGTACGTATTTTATAACTTCTTCGAGATGTTTAAATCTTTTTTCATCACTGACAGCTCCTGTAAACCCTAAATAAAACCCTTTATCCAGATAGGTTTTTGCTTCGGCCAATGTTCCGGTAAAGCAGTGTACTACGGCTTCAGGTAACTTTGAAAGATATTCATCTGTGATTTCATTAAATCTTTTAAATGCGGATCTTTCATGAAGAAAAAGGGGTTTGTTTACTTCAATGGCGAGTTCAAGATGTGCCTGGTAACATTTTTCCTGCATCGGTCTTGGAGAGAAATCACGGTCAAAATCCAGTCCGCACTCTCCTACTGAAATCACATGATCCTGTTTTAATAATTTCCTAAGCTCATCAATACTTTGCCCATTAAAAGATTTGGCATCGTGGGGATGAATTCCGGCTGTTGAAAATAAAATTTCAGGATATTGTTCTGCAATTTCCGCAGATTCTTTGCTTCCTCTTACGTTGGTTCCCGTGAGAATCATATGTTCAACTCCGTTGTCCAAAGCACGGTTGATTATTTCTTCGTGTTCATTATAGAACTGTTTATTGGTCAGATTAATGCCAATATCAATGTAAGTATTCATTTGTTTTTACTTTTTATTATACATTATTACTTTATTTTCTGTACCCGGTTGATTTTTTGATCCGAGTGACTTATTTGGCAAAAATAGAAGCCTGCTGCGCAGTGTTTTTACGCAGTAAAAATAATAGAAAAGGACTAAAGGATAGATATATGAGTCTTAATCGTCTGAAAGACCTTATTTCCCCCAGATTTCGCTGATGACACAGATGTCTGTGTGGTATTTATTCATTGAGAAATTTTTCCAGAAAGCCGATCAGCTTTGTTCCTCCATGGCTCCATCGTATTCCATGCCCTTCTTTTTCCCGGACTTCGAAAACCAGTTCATGTTTATAATGAAAAAATACATTCCACCAGGTTTTATTTTCAAGGATATCGTGGATTTTTGCCATTACTTTTTCCTGCTTCTGCTGATTGTTCCCTTTGATTTCTCCCCAAAAATCATCATCTATTCTTCCTATATGTTTTTCCCAGGCTCTCTGCGCCATGGTTATTTCACTGTTGAAGGGTTCTTTGCAGGCGTTGATCAGTATAGTTTTCAAAGGAGGGACGGCATTTTCATTACGGATGCTTGCTGAGGTTAATCTTTGTCCCAAAACATTCAGCCAATGCTCGAACGGAATTGCTTCCAGAAAATCTGCTTTTACCTCATCTGAATCACTGCTTTCAAGAACAGTAATGAATTTTTCAAAGCTTTCCTGTCTGTTGATCGTTATTTCTTCATTAAAATAGGGAAAATCCCAGTCTAAAGTATTTTCTTTAAACCTATAGATATTTTTCTCCATGTTTTCCAGATGTTCTTTGGCTAAAAGGGCTTTGTATTGGTCTTTCCATGTGTCGGAAAACAGGTAAATATAGGGTTCAAACAGATTCATACTTATTTTGTTCTGATCAGGTTAACGGGAATATCTTCTTCTTTGATCAGATAACCGATCAGATTAAACCATGCTTTACAGTGATCCAGAATCCAGGCATCTGAGGAAATAATGATTTCTGAACTTTCCGCCAAAAATTTATCAGGATTGTATTGCAGGTCGAATTCCCAATTGAGCTGGTGCTCTTCTGCAAACTCCAGGATACTCTGTTTAATTCTTCCACTGTTGGAGACTGGCTTATCAAAGATCCAAACAAGCTGATGAATCTGATTTTTCCGGTAAAAAAAAGCCACTAGCTCCACAGCTCTTAAGGTTTGATTAACTCTTTTATAGGTTCCATGCACCCCTGAAAGATCACGGATACAGCCATCCAGTCCTTCAAAAATATAAGCCTCGGAAAGCAGACTTTCCAACAGGATCAAAACATTAAAACCGTCGAGATAAATAGTTTTCCCTTTTAAATCTGAGGCTTCTATCTGTTTTAACTGTCTGTTCTGAAGCTGGGCAGCCGAGGCTGATGCTCCACGAAGAGCCTGTATCTGGCGGGTTTTCAATCGGTACCTGTTTCCCACAAGATCGGAAGCTGCTTTTTCCGGGTATTCTCTGCTCAGCAGATAATGCATGTCTTCAACTGCCAGTTTCAGCTTGCCGATCTGTTTCTCTGAGCCGAACAGGGCATCATCGCCAGTATTTTTTCCGCGGTTTCTGTTATTCATGTTCAAAAATAAAATTTTTACCGAATTTTTCTGGCAGGAAATTGATTCAGCTGATGAATATCAGGCCCCTGACAAGTGATAGATAGGTTTTTATATTTTACAAATGATGTATTGCCTGCAATTATTTACCTGTATTCTTCCCACCAATTTTTCCAGCTTACCGTTCCCAGACTGTCCAGGTTTACTTTTTCCCCGATCATAGGGAGACTTATCGGCATATTACTTTCTTCTGCATATTTTGAAGCCAGCTCCAGAGGTTCGTACCAGGCATGCTGTGCCAGCTTGAATTTGGAATTGTGTACCGGGATAAAGTTTTGGGCTTTCAGTTCTTTTATTTCCGTGATCAATTGATTCGGCAATGTATGAATATAAGGCCACTTTTCATTATACTGCCCGGCTTCCATTACGGCCAGATCAAATGGTCCATATTTCTCTCCAATTTCTGTAAAATGATTTCCATAGCCGCTGTCACCGCCTAGAAAAAGATTTTTAGCAGGAGTTTTTAAAACAAAAGATGTCCACAATGAGATATTACGGTTCAGCAATCTCCCGGAAAAGTGCCTTGCCGGAGTGAGTGTGACTCTGAAGTCTTCTGCAATGTCTATACTTTCCCACCAGTTCTTTTCGATAATTTTATCAAAGCTCCAGCCCCAGTATTCGAAATGTTGCCCGGTTCCCAGACCACAAATAACTTTACCGACCTTATCTTTTAATTCATGAACAGTTTTATAATCCAAATGATCCCAATGATCATGGGAAATAAGCAGGAAATCTATATCCGGCATATGTTCCGGTTTGTAATAATCTGCTCCCTGAAAAGCTTTTATGGAACCTGGCATGGGGGAAGCATTACCACTGAAAACAGGATCTATCAGGAATTTCTTTCCATCAGCCTGAATGAAATAGGAGCTGTGTCCAAACCATACCAATACATTTTCATCGGGCTGAAGATTTTTAAGATCAGTTTCTACAAACGGGAGAGCGGTTTTGGGTGATGTATTTTCTATTTTACACAGGCTTTGAAGAAGCAGTTTAGTCATACTTTCTCCTTCTAACAATGCTGGTGTTGTTAATATATTCTGAAATCGTCCGTTGAGATAATTGGGCAGTGTACTGAAATATTCTTTTCTTTTTTCATCGGGAAACTGTCCGAGCTGTTTTTTTAAACCTTTCATTTATTTAATTTTAAATCCAGCCATGGTTTCTAGATAAATACACTCTATTTTATTGACCGGCAAACCTTAATATAAAATAAATATAAGCATAAGATTCTGAGATATAAAAATAAATTGAAAAGGATATGAAATTTAAATTCTCCATTAATCAATGAGAAATTCTTAAATAAGCCATTTAACCAACCCAAGCATAATACTCCTTAATACTAAACAGAAGAGTATCATTATTGTAAATCTTTTCTTGTATTTTCTCACATTTGTTTAAGATACAAAAAAGAATAATATAAAAGAGCCATAGCAGCACCATGACTCTTTTTAGCAAATTGAAAATAAGATATGATTATTGAAACTATGAAATGGTATAGGTCTTTTCTGTGGTGATATTGTAGGTATCTGAAATAACGTTGTCTACAAACCTCCATTCTGCAGTAGAACTTCCAGTGGTAAATTTCACATGCAGATATCCTCTTTTATAAAGATTGGCATAATCCAGGTCATCAATCAGCAATGAAAATGCCTGGGCCAGTTCTATTGCTTTTGCAGGATCTGAAGTGATTCCCAGATATCCTTCGAGACCAGGAGAAGAAACGGAACTGCAGGCAAGCTCTGTTCCGATGAATTTACCCTGTGCATCGGTCAGTTTTCCTAACCACGCATTGTGGGTATCTCCTGCCAGCACCACTACATTTTTTCCTGCAAGAACAGAGTAAAGCTGCTCTCTTTCCATGAAATATCCATCCCACGCATCCAGATTATATGGTAAAGTAGTTGTAATTCTTGCAATTTCCTGCGGCGTTAATGTAGGATCCTGCTGCTGATATCTTGTTTTAAGAATAATCAGCTGAGTGATGGTATTCTGAAGTGCCTGCATAGTAGCCGGCTGTGCGCTTCCATGCTGTTTTATTTCTGCTAAAATCTGATTCAGTAACATCAGAAGTTCTGCAGGAACCATCATTTTAGTCATTAAAATCTGCTGTCCCAGTACTTTCCATTTTGCTGTATCGCTATTGATCTGAGAACTCAGCCATGACATCTGCTCGCTTCCGATAAGTCTTCTGCTGGTGCTTAAAAAATCTGTTTTAAACTGTACCTGATTAAAATTTCCTGTATTATCAAGATAATCCGAATATTCCATCTGTTTATCCCTTGCAATTACCCTTGTATCCATCATATAAAGGGAAACTATATTTCCAAAGCTGAAACTTCTGTAAATTCTCATGTCCTTCCCCGTTTTAAGGGGAATATATTCGCTGTATGCCTGGAAAGCGGCCATTTTTCTTGCCTGAAAATCCCCTTCATTCGGCTGGTGATTTTCTGCTCCCGATTTATAGGTATCGTTGGCAAACTCATGGTCATCCCAAACACAGATAAATGGTTTTTTCTGGTGAAGAAGCTGAAGATTTTTATCTCCTCTGTACTGTCTGTATCGTTCCCTGTAATCACTGAGGGTAAGAATTTCTTTTGCTGGCTGATGGGTTCTTCCTAACTGATTGGTGTAAGGGTTCGTGCCATATTCTCCAGGAGCATATTCATAAATATAGTCTCCAAGGTGTACTACAACATCAGCTTCAGATGTTGCAATCGCACCATACACATTGAAAAGTCCTGCAGGAAAGTTGGAACAAGATACGACAGCCATTTTTACTTCATTTACAGCATCTGATTTTGACGGTAAAGTAAGCGTTTCTCCTGTTACGCTGACTTCCTTACTTGTACTGTTATAGAATCTGTAGTAATATTTTGTATTGGAAGAGATATTCTGTACATCTACCGCTATAGTAAAATCATTGACCAGTGCAGCATTCGCCTGACCTCTTCTCACTACTTCTGAAAAATTGCTGTTTTTACTGATTTCCCATGTAATCTCTGCATCAGTTCCTTTTGAATACCGGGTCCAGATAATAATTCCTGTTGCGCTTGGGTCAAAGCTTGCTACTCCGGATTCAAAACCTCCGTTCTTAAGATCGTCAGGAGCACTGCTATTTTCAGTAAAATCGTCGCTGCAGCTTTCAATGAGAGGAGCAAGAAAAATTCCTCCGGCTGCCAATAGTGAATTTTTAAGAAATCTTCTTCTGTTGAATGGGTTGTTGTTTTCCATCATTACTTTTTTTGCAAAGCAACGGTATCCGGAGAAGAAGGCTGTTAACTGTATTTTAAATATATTTTATTATTTTTTAAACAAATGTTTAATGTTATACATAGGAAAAGTAATAATGGTAGGATTAATATGTGTTTCATAAAATGAAAAAATCAGTAATTTTGAAAAAAAAATTACTGATAAAATGGTTATTAGTTTTTTAGTTTTGTTCCTGGTTGGATATCGATAGTGTCTGGTGTTTTGTTTACAACTATATCATTAGCTTTATTATCTATTAAAAAGTTCGATCGTTTACAGCCAAAATACCTCTGATGGAATTAGTATGCATGTTATCTTAGACATTTTAAGTTTGTTTAACGATAATTTTTCTTTCTATTTTCTTAAGCCTTTAAAATTGATATGCAAATAAAGTTCTAATCTTGCAGATAAAGAAAATATATGTACCGAAATTGATAAATTTCGATAAAATAATATTTCAACACACTGTTAATGAGGATGTTATTACATTTGTCTTTAATTGAGTTATTTTATATGAAGAAGAGGACGTCTGATTATTTTCTATGATAATTGAATCTGCAAATGGATGTCTGGCTTCAATTTTCAGTGTTTTTTATCAGAGACATTTGTATATTACCCACATAAAAAAACTGAAAATTAAAAGGAAACCGAATAAGGTTTTCTTCTCTGTATACCCTCTCGGGTAATACGTACCTTTTCTTTTATCGATTACTATCATTTTTTTTCAAAAAATAATCATTAAACAATTTAATGAATACGATATTGAAAAGATAAAAGAGCTTGACTCGGAGAATTTTGTAGTAATGGACAGCTTAGCGATTAATAATTAAATAAGTATAAGAGTTGTTTTATACGGTATAATGATCCTAAACCGCATTTACGGACTAGATTAGCTCTTAAAAACCTTAGTTACTAGAGCTATGTTCTGGAAATCCTCAATTCAATATCTAAAGATTATCTGAAATCGGGAGAATTGTCTGCCTTCATCATGGAAACGTACTCCAGAGAACTTGAGCGCTACTATAGAATGTGCAGAAGAGCTATTTTTTTAAAGCAGCGAATTGATTTTAAATTTCTCAGAATATAATGATGAAGAAAAAATAATTGTATCTCTGTTTTATATTGATCAAATTTATACAGTACTGAAACTATCTACAGAAGAAAAACGCAGTATATAAAAAGTTATGAAAATGCTTTTAAAATAGAATTCAAGGCGGATAAGCACTTAAATAATCAATTGAAGAGAAAATATAATGAGTTTTTTGAATTCGTTACTTCCAGTGAATATGAAGAAATAAGGGATTTAATAATCAATAATATTTCTGAAAGTAATGTAAAGCTTGGCGAAATTCTAAAATTTCGAAAAGACGATATGTTAAAAGTCCCTATAAAAGATTTCTTTCAAAGTATTTTTTATATGCATATTAACAGATTATTTGTTTCTTAACAGCGATTATTTGAAATGGTAGTATATGACCACTTACTTCATTTTTATAAGGCAAACAAAAATTATCATACAGATACACAATAAACAAATAAAGACAATAAAAAACCGCTCACATTATATAAGCGGTGATTTTCTGTGGACACTATCCCACAAAGTGTGTAAGTTAAAAAGTCAGGGCTTGGATTTTATAATCTGAGCCTTTCTTCAAAAATAAGCATAAACTGGTTAAGAACAATACCCCAATTTTGAATTGGCATTGTCCATTTTTTAGTCGCTTCTTTTAAAGCGAGATACACTGATTTCATGACGGCATCATCTGTAGGAAAAGACATTTTGTTTTTGGTGTATTTTCTGATTTTTCCGTTGAG
>NZ_QICX01000015.1:99131-123595 GCF_003201365.1 Chryseobacterium sp. CBTAP 102 | reverse complement strand
AATTCCGGAAGTAATAATTTAAGAAGTTCGTGATCGCTTAACATTAGGCAAAGATAAAGCTACTTAACATTCCCCCCAACTTTTGAGACTGATCCAGCTTAGGTGTACTTATTATGTGTAAAGCCTGGCTCTGAAAAACTTAAGTGGTTTAACTTTAGCTGAATTTCTTCACAGCTTCTTCACTCACAGGAGTAAAAAAGTTAATCATATTACTTTCCGGATCACAAAATAGAAGGGATCTGTTTCCCCAAGGCATCGTTGTCGGTTTCTGAATAATTCTGGAAACTTTACTTTTAATCTTTTCATATTCTTCATCAACATTTTTAACCATAAATTCAATAATGGTTGACTTTGAACCTGCGAAATCTGTAAGATCTTCCAAAAACATTTGCATGGTCCGGGTACTTCCGATTGCTATTGTAATGGAATTACCAGAAAGTTCTGCAAAATCTTCTGTATACCATGTGGCCGCTATACCCGTGATCTGTTCATAAAATGCTACTGCTGATTGAATGTCTTTGCTGATAATTCTTAATGAGGTAAGTTTCATAAGGATACTTATTTGTTTAAAATAATTTTAAACAAAAGTAATGAGTGCTTATGACAGTAGATACGATAGATTTTAATCTGAATAACTTTATTAATAAAAATTAGCAATATGAATTAAGCGCTTAAAGTCCGTGATCTGTATTTTCCGTCCTTCGGATCTGATCAGTTTTTCCTGTTTGAAATCATTAATAATGCGGGCTAAAGTTTCTCTTGCGGTTCCTACCATATTGGCAAGATCCACACGGGAAAGAGAAATGAACACTACGGAATCAGGGGCATCATTTGATTTATATTTATCATGAAGAATAAGTAAACTGAGGGCAGCCCTTTCACGGACTGTACGATGAGATAAAACGGCAATAAGGTTCGCCATCACACTGAATTCATGACTCAGAGATTTCAATAACAGCCTTGAAAGCACGGATGACTGGCTCAGAATATCCAGAAAACTTTCTTTTGAAATAAATGAGATGACAGAATTTTCAAGGGTTGAGGTAGTATCCCCATAAGATTCATTACTCAGAATGGCAGAATATCCAAAAAATTCACCGGAGCTGTAAATGTAAATAATCTGCTCCCTTCCGTCATTATCAACTTTGTACTTTTTTATCTTACCCTCATTAAGATAGTAAACACCATTAGGTTTTGTTCCGTCAGTAAATATCGGTTCGTTTTTACGGTAGTTTTTGGTTTTCATAGCTCCTGTAAGCAGCTTCTTATCATATTCAGGAAGTTCATCAAAAAGATACTGATTATTAAAAATAAATTTTGAGATCATAATTTTTTCTATACAGGATATTGAATGTACGTTCAGTTTTTAATTTAAATCACATTTTGGACCGATCCAAATCACAAGATTTTTTTCCTGAACGAATTACTTTTACAAAAGTAATAAAATTGGTGCTGAAATAAGAAACAGAATATTTATTGAGGTCTGTGGATGCCTTTTCAGAGTAATCATTCATTACTGAAAAATAGGATTTTACGTTAAAGGGGAAAGAGTAGATCTATAAAGAACACTGGATAAATATTTAAGCGGACATGTTTTTCACAGTTTGACACTGACATTTCTAATTATTTTTTTTTACTTATTTATTGTATCCAGCTGTTCTTTTTCTAAAGATAAAGCCCTTACAGAAATTTAAAATGTTCAGACACAGGGGAAAAAACAGAACTTATTTTCACAATCTTAAGCTGGCATCAGCACTTTCATTTGTTGCCGGAATCGTGAATATTGTAGGGGTATTATCTGTTCAGGTGCTTACCACCAATATAACAGGGCACTTTGCTTTCTTTTCCGAAGAGATTCTTCTTAATCATTACAGTGAAGCCCTTACTTATCTTATCTTTATTTTATGTTTTCTGGGAGGAGCATTCTGTTCAAGCTTTATGGTCGAATTTTCTTCCGGACGTAAAATGTTCCGTCCGCATTTTATTCCTTTGGTCATCGAAATTCTGATATTAAGTTTTGTGGGAATAGCAGATGATAACACATTGGATATCGTAATATCTCCTAATGCGGCTGCAGGGCTTTTACTTTTTGCAATGGGGGTTCAGAATTCATTGGTAACAAGAGTATCACAATCTGTAGTGAGAACAACTCATCTTACGGGATTATTTACTGATCTGGGAATAGAACTGTCAAAACTTTTTTTTAAGGAAAGGGAAAAGGAAAAGAAACAGCTTAAAAAGAATATCACCTTGAAACTGGTGATTATTGCCTGCTTTTTTTCAGGATGTGTAACAGGTGGTTTGGGTTACAGGATAATCGGCTTAAAGGTACTGGTGGCAACTGCAGGATTACTGCTTTGTGTGATCAGGTATGATAAGCTTCTTTACAGGTATTATGCTATAAAAAGAAAGCTAAGATAAGACAGAGAATAAAAAAGGATATTCCAATGAGCGGAATATCCTCTTAAAATTTATGGAGTGGTCATCTGTTCAATGACCAAAGTTTGTGTATCTGTCGTATGCGCTGAAAAATACCCCAAAGCTCCGTTACTGATGTTACTTGGAGGGTTGGTTGGAGTAGCAGTTCCGCCATTGCCGCCTGAAATCTGAAGCAAAGAGCTGTAGTACGTGAATATATTGTTGTCAATACACTGCATTTCTACATGAATTTTATCTCCTGCTACCACTTCATGATCTCTGCCTTTATTATCGTCATTAGGAAGAATGAGAGGCTGTTGATTGGGTAATCCGTTATTCACATTATCTGAAAAAGTATTCATGTACTTTTTAGTCAGATCATTGATCGTAAAGCTGAAAAGGTATCGGTTTCCCAATGGCATTGGATCTGTAAATAATGGCAGCAGGGTATATGTGGTTTTATCTCCAAATTTGAAAGAACTCTGCTGCAATCCGTCAAAATATACCACTTCAGGCATTTTACTATGAGCGCTATATTGCTTTCCTTCGGACTCTACTTTCAAAGTATAGGTTCTGCCAGGTTCTCCGGAAAAAGCAGTCGTTTGATAGACCCCGTTTCCTACATAGTGAAGGGTTTCAGTTTGTCCCATATCGTCACTTAAAATAACCTGAGCTCCGGTTACAGCCGGATATTGATTAGGTGATGAAAAACTTACGGATTTTGTGATTTTCACTGTATAAGGTCCTGGTTGATTGGTAACATTTCCTTCAATGACAATATTTCCGCTTTGATCATTCAGATCAAGATCGATCTCCTTTTCACAAGAAGTTAATGCAAAAAGGGATACTATGATATAAAATGTATTTTTCATGATTTAGAATTTGAAATTATAAGTGATGTTGGGTACCCAACGGAATAAAGAGGTCTGCATCGCACGGGTTGTTCCGGGACGGTCAGGATTGTCTTCAAAGTTAATTGTATAAGCATTTTCTCTACCATACAGGTTGTAAATACCAAATGTCCATGAACCACGGAATCGTTTATTGGTACTTGGTTCATACGTTGCACTCAGATCCATTCTGTGGTAGGCCGGCATTCTGTCTGCATTTCTATTGCTGTACTGGAATATGGTTTGCCCGTTGAGTTCATATTTTCCTGTTGGGAAGGTAACTGCATTTCCTGTGCTGTAAACAAATAGCCCTGAAAAACTCCATTTTGGATTAAGCTGATAGGTGGCCACAATAGAAAGGTCGTGGGTTTTATCCATCCTGGCGTTATACCATTCGTTATTATTGATTCCGTTGATCTTTCTTTCTGTTTTGGAAAGGGTATAGGAGATCCATCCTGTCAGTTTTCCGCTTTTCTTTTTGGCAATAAGTTCCAGACCGTAAGCTCTTCCTTTTCCGAACAGCAATTCACTTTCTACATCGGCTCCGGTATCAAAACCAATCTGCGCCCCGTTCTTGAAGTCGATTTGATTTTTCATGTCTTTATAGTAGACCTCAGCGTTCAATTCATAATTATTATTGTTGAAATTTCTGCTGTAACCAAGGCTGATCTGATCTGCAATTTCAGGTTTCACCGTATAGCTGCTTCCTATCCACTGATCGGTAGGGTTTCCACTGTTGCTGTTGCTCAATAGGTGAAGATTCTGGGTGTTTCTGGAATAGCCTCCTTTCACACTGCTGACTTCGTTGATACGGTAGTTGGCACTGATACGAGGTTCAATATTCACATAGGTTTTCCCGAATTTTCCTTTCTCTAAGAATTTACTGTCGGTAAGCACACCGTTCTCATAGGTATTGAAGGTATCTCCACCCAATATACTGAACATGGAAAGCCTTGCCCCATAATTAATGGTTAGCTTTTCCGTTGCTTTATAATCATCATTGATGTAAACGGCATTCTCCCATGAATATCTCGGATTTCTTGCAAAACTGCTCACTGTAGTACCGGAAGCACTGCTTGGGGTAAGGGTATGGTAAATAGACTGCAGACCGAAACGTACAGAGTGTTTGTTTCCTGCAAACCAGGTAAAATCCTGCTTAAGATTCCAGTCACGGATTTTTGAATTTAAATCAAATACCGTATCATCATTCTTCAGACTTATTTTATAATCATAATTACTGTAGATAAATGAGGTATTTGAAAATAATTTACTGCTGATAATGCTGTTCCATCTCAAAGTAGCAGTCGTATTTCCCCAGTCTGTATTGAAAGTATCTCCCAATCCCAGTACATCTCTTCCGAAATATCCGGACAGATAAATACGGTTGTTCTCATTAATCTGATAATTGGCTTTCAGGTTGAGATCATAAAAGTATAATTTGTTGTCTTTATAATCTTTGTTGGTTTTAAGAAAAAGATCGGCATACGTTCTTCTTCCTGAAACGATGAATGATGATTTTTCCTTCTGAATAGGACCTTCCACACTCAGTCGGCTGCTGATCAGACCAATTCCTCCATTGACGTTATAGGCTTTATTGTTTCCATCCTTCATTTTAACATCCAATACAGAAGAAAGACGGCCACCGTATTGTGCGGGGCTGTTTCCCTTAATAATGCTGGCATCTTTCAGGGCATCACTGTTGAATGTACTGAAAAATCCAAGAAGATGAGAGGCATTATAAACAGGGGCTTCATCCAGTAAGATCAGGTTTTGGTCTGGAGCACCTCCTCTTACACTAAACCCGCTGCTTCCTTCACCGTTACTTTTGATCCCTGGTAAAAGCTGTATGGTTTTCATCACATCCTTTTCTCCGAATAGAACAGGAAGTTTTTCTATATTTTTGATGCTTAAGGTCTCTGCTCCCATCTGAGCTGAGGTTAAGTTTTTATCCTTTTTAATACCGGTTATCACTACCTCATCAATGGCTTTAGCTGCAGATTCTGATGGAAGCAGGGGAAGATCGAGTTTGATATTCTGATCTACATTAACCTTCTGCTCAAAATCTTGATACCCGGGAGTGGAAATAATAATGGTATAATTTCCTTGAGGTAGGGAAAGAGAATAAAACCCATATTCATTGGCTATAACATTGATGGTGGGATCTTCATTTACTTTTACAGATACTCCGATGAGCAATTCACCGTTTTTTTTGTCTTTCACGGTTCCACTTACGGAATACGTTTGCTGGGCTATTGCCAGGGTACTGAAACAGAGTGCAGCAGTGGCGGCGGTAATTTTTAGAAAGGATGTTTGCATTAGTTTATTTTAAAGTAGTAGATCTCTTGTATATGAATTGATGTTTTGATGATGTACGATTAGTTGGGTGAATAGAGGAATTGTTACACATAACAAATTAATGATGAATTAAATCCATTGGAAAATCAGGTTTCAGGAAATGATAAAACAATCTTTTCAGCCTTTTAACCAAAATATTAACCTTATATTGGCAAAGAATTAAGCTAAATATATGGAAAATCTGAAAATCTGGCTAAAGAAAAATGGCTTCACTGCAATACTGACTGTATTGTTTATTGTTATCCTGATAAATAAAGATGCAAAAGCATGGCTGATGAGACAGGTAGCTTCCACAGGGTTTCTCAATTCAAGCATATCAGAACCAAAAGAAACGCAAAATAATTCAACCAAGATTTCCTATGCCGGATTTATGCTGAGAAATGAGGATGGAAAGATAACAGATATTTCTGCTTTTCAGAATAAAGTGGTTTTCATTAACTTTTGGGCATCATGGTGTCCTCCGTGCCGTGCCGAATTTCCGTCTGTCCAGAAAATGTATGACCATTACAAAAATAATCCGGATATGGTATTTCTTACCGTAAACCTGGATGATAATACCGCTCTTGGAAAATCTTACTTAAAGGAGAAAGGCTTTACGGTTCCTTTTCTTACACCGGCAGGAAATATTCCTGATGTATTGTATAGTGGATCTTTACCAACAACGGTTGTACTGGATAGAAAAGGAGAAATACGCCTGCATCATAAAGGGCTTGCGGATTACAGTAAAGATTCATTTTATAAACAGATTGATGAGCTTCTGCAACAAAAACTTTAGTTGCTTAAGGCGTATTTTTATCTTGTAATAATATTGGATATATTACATTTAACAAATAATTCAAGATAATGGAAAAGAAGAACAGTTAATCCATGGAAAGGCAGGATGATAAAAGCTATTTACTGACTGTAGAAGTTAAAAATATGGAAAGTACTTTATAATGCTCGGGGCAGGCAGCTATTGACCCTGATAGAAAATCCTGTAAAAAGATATTTTTTGATATAAATAGGTTTATAATTGATATTTAAAATATTCAATAAAAACATATTATTTAAATACAATCCACTATTTAACTCATATTTATATTTATTTTTCATTTAAAGGGTTCACTTATTTGTGAGATTTGCTATATTTGATTTAGCGAAAAATAGATTATCATTATTGAATTTTAATGAAATAATCACTTTCATATTTCAGAAAGACATTTAAATATTAACTAAAAAAAAATTATTATGAAACGTAAGCTCGTCTATCTTTTACTTCTTTTGACAAGTAATTTTACTTTTTTTAATGCACAGGTAGGTATAAACACATCGAATCCACAAGGAGTATTTAATATTGATGGTGCAAAGGATAATCCAACTACAGGAATACCATCTGTAGCACAACAAGCCAATGATGTAGCAGTTACTGTTGGAGGAAATATGGGGATAGGAACTACAGCTCCTACCAATAAACTTCATGTAAATGGTTCAAACCCATTGCGTCTTCAGGGAGTTGGAGCCGGAAATAGCAGCACAGATCCATTGTTGGTAGTTGATGCTAATGGAGTTGTAAAGAACATTGGTACGCTGGGAGCTTTATCTATTCCTAGCCCTGCAGTTTTCCGATTAGAAACTTTACAGTCCAACTTTTTGCAGTCACAGGGAGCAGGAGGATCACAGGTAGTACCTATGACTGTTATAAAGAATTCTATTCCGGGGCTTACCTATAATGCAGGCACAAGTACAATAACTTTTCCGGCAGGAACTTATCAGATCACATTTGTGTATGAAGCAATACATAATGCTACAGGATGTACCGTCAGTTCTTATTTTGTAGATTTTCCCCTGAATGCTACAACTTCAAGAATCCACAGTACAGGTTCCCATTCGGAGGGTGCCCTTTCCAATCATGGAGGAACAATCACTTATGCCACTACAGTTCCGGCCAACAGAAACTGGACGATCGCATTGGGAAGAGGGCAGTCAGGTAATTGTTCAGGTGCAGGAATGAGCCTTTCTGCAACCTCCACGCAGGTACTGGTATTCAGAATCGGAGATTAATCTTTTTAATATTCTCTAAAAATGATTATCCAAGAAAGATTCTAATAACACAAATACTAAAGCACTGGTTGATACCGGTGCTTTAGTATATTCAGAAAGCTATTGGTATATTCATTAATCAGTTTTTTTAAAACTAAAGCTTTTCATAACTTTATAGAGATCAATCCGTAATCATTATCAAGATGAATATTCAGCTTTTTTCAAAACATGCTTTAATAGGAGGGGCTACACAGGGAATAGGAGCCGGAATTGCCATTGAACTGGCTAAATGCGGAGCTAATGTGACCGTTATGGCCCGTAGTGAAGCAAAGCTTAAAGATTTCGTTTCTGCACTGCCGGTTATCAGTCCTGATCAGAAACATGGATACCTGGTAGTAGATTTTTCAGATTTTGAAAGTTATAGAAAAATTATAGCTGGATATTTTAATCATCATTCCATAGATATTCTGGTGAACAATACCAATGGTCCCGAACCTGGTTTAGCACTGGATAAAAATAGTGATGATTATCAGACCGCATTTGATCTTCTGTTCAGAACCGTTTGTGAAACAACATTACTGGCTTTACCTCATATGATTCAACAGAAAAACGGGCGTATCATTAATGTTTCTTCTTTATCCGTAAAAGAACCGATTGGAAATCTGGCCTTGTCCAATTCTATCCGTTCTGCAGTGATTGCCTGGGCCAAAACACTTTCCAATGAAATTGCACAACATAATATTACGGTAAATAATGTGTTAACAGGGTATTTCGATACTGAAAGAATTCAAAAACTTGTGGCTCATGAAGCTCAGCAAAGTGGTGCAGGAGCAGAGGAAATAAAAAAGGCGAGGGAAAATAAAATTCCGATGAAAAGATTCGGACAGCCTGAGGAATATGGTCATCTGGTGGCGTTTCTGGCTTCAGAATATTCAAATTATCTTACCGGAACAAGTATTCCTCTGGATGGAGGATTGAATAATACCTATTAAAATTACTCTTTAAGAAGCGAGTAAATTTTCTTAACCACAAAAGGTTTAACTACTTAAGTTTTTTTTAGAGCTACACTTTATACATAATAAGTACACGTAAGCTTTATGAAAATCTTTGATTTCCATCTTATTTGAACTCAAGTGTTTTAAAATTAAGGTTTTTGTGACTTTTGCGGTTTTGTAAAGTTTAAGCAACTTAAAGGTAAATGTAATAAACCCTTTTCCCCAGTTGTCATATACATATTGGAAAATATGATATGAAAAACTGGTCTTTTAAAAACTGGAACACCTTACTGGGATGGTTCCTTTTCGCTGTTGCGCTTATTGCTTATCTTTCAACAATAGAACATTCCCTGAGTTTCTGGGACTGCGGAGAATATATTTCTTCAGCAGTGAAACTGGAGGTAACCCATGCTCCGGGGGCTGCTTTATTTCAGATTATGGGAGCTGTAGCAAGTATTTTTGCATTAGGGAATGCTGAAAATTATTCTATTGTAATCAATGCTATGTCAGCATTGTTCAGTGCATTTACGATCCTCTTTCTGTTCTGGACGATTACCCATTTTGTAAGAAGGCTTTTACATAAAGATGTTGCAGAAATTACAAAACATCAGGAAATCTCAATCCTGTTTGCCGGAGTGATTGGCGCTTTATGCTTTACATTTTCAGATACATTCTGGTTTTCAGCAGTAGAAGGAGAAGTGTATGCGATGGCTTCTATGTTTATTGCATTACTGGTCTGGCTCATCACCAAATGGGAAAATGAATATAAAGCAGCAGACAGCGAGAGATGGATCATTCTTATTTTCTTTATTATTGGGCTTTCCGTAGGAGTGCATATGATGTGCATGCTGGCTATTCCGGCCATATGTCTGGTTTATTATACCCGAAATTATACTTTTTCGTGGAAGAGTTTTATACTGGCCAATCTGATTACGCTGGGAATTCTTGCCTTCGTATTCAAGATCATTTTCCCTTTGATAATGACAATGTTCGGAAAGCTTGAAATTTTCTTTGTAAATGGTTTGGGGCTTCCTTTTCATTCAGGAACAATTGCAGCTTTTGTTCTTATGTCAGCAATCAGTTATCTCCTGATTAAATATGCACGAAAAACCAAAAGAAACGTATACCAGACTATCGTTTTATCTATTGTCTATATGATCATTGGTTTTTCATGCTGGCTGGTAATTCCGATAAGAGCCAATGCCAATCCTCCGATGAACCTTAATGATCCGGATACAGCCATTGGGATGCGAGATTATTATAACAGAGTGCAATACGGTGATTGGCCTACTATTTACGGACAGAATTACACTGCATTTCTAGATAAAAACGGACTGGAAAAAGACGAAGACGGAAGTTATAAAAGAGACATCACCGGAGATATTTACGAAAAAGACGAAAAATCCGGAACTTACAGAAAAACCGGGGAAAGATTCAACTATGTGTTTAATAAATCTCACATAAGCTTCATGCCTAGGATGTTCAATGAAGATAAAGAGGTGACCGCCAATTACATTTCTTTATATGGAGCTCCTGATTTTACTTTTAATTATGATAATGAAGACATTGCGGACAATCCGGAAGCGAAAAGGATTTTTGAAGAACTGAGAGCAAAATATGAAGGAGATTCTATCACGGCAGAAGATTATCTGAAAGTGAAGCCGTATGATCTTATCAAGGTGCAGCGTCCATCCTTCGCTCAGAATATGGAGTATTTTATATCATTTCAGAACGGATATTATTTTGTAAGATATCTGATGTGGAATTTCGCAGGAAGGCAGAATGACTTTCAGGGGCATATGGAGAATACCAATGGAAACTGGATCTCGGGATTTTCTTTTATTGATAATGCTTTGCTTGGTAATCAGGATCATATGCCTGCCCAATTTAAAAATGAAAGTACCGTCAGGTTTTTCTTTTTGCCATTGATTCTTGGGCTGATTGGTTTCTTTTTCCAGCTCAACAGAGATTTCGGAAGATTTTATGCCATGCTTTCGCTGTTTGTTCTTACAAGTATGGGAATTGTTTTCTACACCGGAGTAAAACCATTTGAAGTAAGGGAAAGAGATTATGCCATGGTAGGTTCGTTCTATGCCTTTGCCGTCTGGATAGGTCTTGGAGCGGGAGCATTACTTTGGCTGATTCAGTCTAAGGTTAAATCTAATGCTGCTAATATTGTTCTGGGAGTCATTTTATTAGGAATTCCTTTGATGATGGGATTCCAGAATTATACTTCGCATGACAGAAGTAAGAAGACAGCAGCCCGTGATTACGCCTATTCATTTTTAAGATCGCTGCCGAAAAATGATATTATTTTCATTTATGGTGATAATGATACCTTTCCGGTATGGGCAATTCAGGAAACGGAAAGATTCAGGGATGATGTGAAAACGGTCAACTTTACCCTCCTGGCCACTTCATGGAATATTGATCAGGTGAAAAGAAGAACTTACAATGCAAAAGGAATTCCGGGTGAATTAACGCATGAAGAATATAGAGATGGGGTAAATGAGCAGGTGTATCTGATGAAAAAAGAAGACTGGGAAGGACTTTTCCAAATGCTGAAAGAACAGGGAGCTCCGGAAACTGCTTTTCAGGAATTCAGAAAATATCTGACTCAGGATTCAATGACTCTTAAGGAAGCGTTGAAATTCCTGAAATTACAATCATCCGCAAAAGATGAACTGCTGAAGATGTACTTTGGAGAAAAGCAATATGAAAAATACAATATCCTTCCGGTGAGTAAATTTATCCTTCCCGTCAACAAAGAAAATGCAGTAAAAGCAGGAATTATTAATCAGTCCGATCTTCCGGATACTGTGGATCAGATTATGATCAATTATGAAGCGAATACCCTTTACAAAAGCAATCTGATGATGCTGGATATGCTGGCCAATTTTGATTGGAAAAGGCCTGTCAATTTCTCTACAGGCGGGATGTACGACAGTGAAAATATCTTTTATCTGGATGAATATCTTCAGTTTGATGGTTTCAGTTACAGACTGGTTCCTATTCATACCCCTCAGAGTCCGGATGGAGACAAAGGAAGAGTAGATGCCAATTCTCTTTATCAGGTGGTGAAAAACTTCAGATGGGGAAATTTTAAAGATCTGAGTATTTATTATGATGAAACAACTACGTCAAATATTTTGGGTTACAGAATGTCTGTAAGCAGAGCAGTATCCGCATTGGTTGCAGGCGGGCAGAAAGCTAAAGCATTGGAATTGCTGGATCTTGCCGCAAAAGAAATTCCTGTGGAAAAATACAATGATCCAAGTTCACTAAGTGCGATGGTTACCGGGTATATTGTCGCCGGACAGGAGCAAAAAGGACTTCAGCTGGCAGAAGAGCTCAAAAAAACAATATTTGAAGAATATGATTATTATCAGAATCTTTCTCCCTCATTTAAAGCAGCAGCCAAAAGACAGATGAGGTCTAAACCGATGGAATATGCACTCGTTGTCGCAGCCGTTACAGAAGCTTACAAAACTTTAGGACAAAATGAAAAAGCCCATGCTTACGTATTAAAATCAATGGAGCCTGTTGATAAGAAATTCAGTATTTTTATAAAAGGACTTGAGCAGATGGGTAAAGAAAAAGCGGGTAAGGAAGCTGAAAATGTACGCCAGATTGCTCCTTTTTATCAGTACTTATTCAATGTCATGGAACCTTTTGATTCCACCTATTCCGGGAAAAAAGAAATTGAAATCACGAATGCGATGATGAAAGCAACACAGTAAAACTTAAATAAAAGAGGCAGTCTCAAAAGTGTCATTCTGAACGAAATGAAATGTAGTGAAGAATCTCATATATTTGTTTATCAAGGAGATTCTTCCTTCGTCAGAATGACAAAAGTCAGATTGTTTGACTTTTGAGACAGCCTCTTTTTAATGTAAATCAGAATGAATTAATAGAATCTCATTTTATCAACGCAAAGAATTAAATACTTGATTCTATATATTGAGGGAGCAAAAGGGTTTGATCAATTTCATTGATCATTTTTAAGCGAATGTATTACCAGAAAGCTTAATCTGCGAGAAGTTCGCTCATCTTTGATCTCTTAAAATTATAAGAATTGCAGATGAAACTTTACGTTTATTAAAATAAGTTTAATCAGATTTGAATCATTCATCCTAACGTTTTTCTTTCAGCGACCAGCCGAATTTCAATCCAATGATAAAAATAACCAAAAGCAATTCACCAGCGGCCAGTAAAATATCTCCGGGCACACGCATCCATCTCAGAAAATGCATGATATCTGTTTGCATAAATTCTGCAGAGCGTGCATACCAGTAACCTTCTTTTATAGAGGCTACAGACTGCATAATTCCTATGGGAAGAAGACTTATGCTTACCATCACCAGCAATCCTAAGTTGATCATCAAGAACGCCCAGCCTATTAATTTATCATTCCACTGGTGGTCAGGATAAAGCCCGCGCAAAACAAACATCATTAATCCGATTCCCAGAATTCCATAAACTCCGAATAAAGCTGCATGCCCATGTACAGCTGTAGTATTCAGCCCCTGGATATAATACAATGCAATAGGAGGATTGATGGCAAATCCGAAGATTCCGGCACCAAGGAAATTCCAGAAACACATGGCAATAAAGCAGTAGATAGGCCATTTGTACGCCTGAATCCATGGGGTAGATTTACTCAGTTGGTAATTCTGATACGCTTCATAGCCTATTAAAACAAGCGGAACAATTTCTAATGCACTGAAAGTTGCTCCTAAAGCAAGTACAGCGGTAGGCGTAGCACTGAAATACAGATGGTGGAATGTCCCCAGAATACCTCCGCCAAGAAAAATAATGGTAGAAAATAACACTGCATTCGTAGCAGATTTCAATCTTAACAATCCCAGCCTTGTAAATAAAAAGGCTGCCACTACCGTTGCAAAAACTTCAAAAAATCCTTCTACCCAAAGATGAACTACCCACCATCTCCAATATTCTGCAATGGCCATATGGGTTTGTCTTCCATACATTAATCCAGCTCCGTAAAATAACGCAATAGCTACAGATGAAAGGGTAAACAGGATCAGCAAATGACGGTCTCCATCTTTACGTTTCAAAGCCGGAAGCAATGCTCTGACCATTAAAATCAACCAAAGAATAAGCCCGATGAGCAGTAAGATCTGCCACACTCTTCCCAGCTCCACATATTCATATCCCTGATGCCCCCAAAGAAAATTATCAACCAGACCAAGCTTCTGCATCACACCAAGCCATTGTCCGGTTAATGATCCCAGGACAACAATCAGTAAGGCTCCGAATAATATATTTACTCCCAGTTTCTGATATTTCGGTTCATGCCCTGAAACTGCGGGAGCTATATAAAGTCCTGTGGCCAGCCATGAGGTGGCAATCCAGAATATTGCAAGTTGTACGTGCCAGCTTCTGGAAACCGACTGTGGTAAAAACTGGTCCAGAGGGATTCCATAAAATCCGCTTCCTTCCACACCATAATGGGCAGTTACTACTCCGGCAAGCATTTGAACAAGGATCAGCAGTGCAACGACCCAAATATATTTCAAAGTGGCTTTCATAGAAGGAGTAGGCTTCATATTTCGTAAAGGATCTTCGTGTGGAAATGCCCCGCTGATCTCTTCCTCTTTGTTTCGGGCATGGTAAAATACCAGGAGACCTACACAACCCAGTAAAAGCAATATACTGAATCCCGACCATAAATGCAGAGAAGGAGGAGGAACGTTTCCCACCGATTCATCATGCGGCCAGTTATTGGTATAGGTCACATCATCTCCAGGTCTTTCCGTAATGCATACCCATGTACTCCATGCAAAGAAGGCATTCATTTTAGCCATTCTTCCGGTATCTTTGATGGTATTCTCAGGAATGGCGTACTGATCCCGAAGTGTTGCCATGGATGCATCATTCATGAATAATTTTGAATAATGCTGTGAAAGCTGTTTCTGCACTTCAGCCCGTTCCGGAGAGAAAACAATTTCATTTTTACTTTCGTTAAAAGTATTGGTACGAAGTTCTTTTTTCAGCAGTACCTGATATTTAGCCTGTTCATCATCAGGAAGGTCTTTGTAAACTTTACCTTCCTTTTTAGCCAGCTCATCAAGCAGCAGAAGAGATTCCCTGTGAAGATAATCAGCTGTCCAGTCCGGTGCAATATAGGCACCATGTCCCCATATACTTCCTACTGTTTGTCCGCCAATAGACTGCCAGACATTCTGTCCGTCTTTAATATCCTGTGCTGTTGCAATCACCGTTCCGTCTGTGCTGACTACTTTCTCCGGAATGGGTGGGATTTTCCTGTAAATTTCAGTCCCATAGAAGATAAGAACAGCAAACGAGGCAGCCATTACTACAGCAAGCCATATCCAAAGTTTTTTAGGTGTCATTTTGTATTCTTTTTAAGATTCTACGGCAGATTCTTTCTCCAGTCGGATCGCTTTTGGGAAAAGAATGTTATTCTCAAGATGAATGTGTTGATGCAAATCATTTTCAAAATCCTGAAGCATGGCAAAAGCTACTTTGTAAGTATTGCAGGCATCTGCAGGGGGAAGGTATTCATTTGTAATTTCTGCGATCCTTCTGAAACGGTCACCTTCTACGGTATGTTCATGTTCCATCATATGAACAGGATTTTCTACGGTTCCAAAATGAGGCTTTGGAAGAGGACTTCCGGATATTTTAGCCTTCACCATATTTTTTACAAACGGGAACAGAATAAGTTCTTCTTTTTTCATGTGAGCAGCCAGATCATGTGCTGATTCATTAAATAAAGAATTGATTTCAAACAGTTCAGGATGTCTTCCTCCGTGCACTTTACACAGTTTATCAAGGAATGCCTGCAAAACAGGAGTTTTTTCTTCTACATAACGGTGATGGGTTTTCTCAATATAATCTGTCAGAAGATCCAGAGGCCAGCTGTTGAAGTCGATTGAAAAACTTTCATTTTTTGGAAGCGCATCCAGTTCTTCATAAATTTTTTCAGGAGCAAGTTTCTTATGGCTGCATGCTTCTTCAATGGTTCTTCCGCCTTTACAGCAGAAATCAATACCGTGTCTTTTAAAAATTGCGGCTGTTCTGAAATCTTCAGCAACCATATTGCCTATAAAGTCTGTTCTTGTATTCATAATATAATACTTTTTTGTCTTTTATTGTTTTAAAGTTTTTTTTTACTTTTTAAGGGATAAAATATATTTTACCATCTGCCGGGCATTCTCCTTACTTAATCCTGTATGAGGAGTCATGGGGATTTCGCCCCAATTGCCTTTGCCACCGTCAATGATTTTCTGTGCCAGCATATCAAGATCAGCATCCGAATATTTTGCTGCAACTTCCTGGTAAGAGGGACCTATTAATTTTGAATCTATTGTATGACAGGTAAGACAATCTGTTCCTTCAATTAATTTCAATCCTTCATGTTTCGGTGTATTTGAGGAGGAGGAAATTTCAGGAGGTGTTTCTACTGTCTGTGGTTGGATAACCTGTTGTTCAGAATAAGGTTCAGCCTGTGGAATGGGAGTCGTTTCCGGTTTGGAACAGGAAAATAATAATGTAGTTAAAGTCAATGCAATAATGGTATTTTGAACAGATGTTTTCATGATAAATAGTTTTATTATTAAACTGTATTTCTTTTGAATTGTAAAATGATGGCTGTTATGAACATTAGTGCTTTTGCTGTTTCGGAATAAATAAAATAGTCATGTAATGGAGTAGGAGTTAATGTTTTTCCTGATGAAAGTAAGTCCACACGAGAATCCAATACAGGCAGCATCCAGAACTGTTCTAAGGCAAGTAATAAAAATATAACAGCCAGAATGATAAAATCAGTTTTCGTATAGTTTTTCCAACTGACGGACATCAATATCAGTATTACAATAAGAAATCCCCATTGTATTTTTGAAGAGAGTCCAAACATGAGTTTTCCTAATCCTAATGCCGCCGGAAGGGTAATTCCCGGAACCTGAAACTTCAATGGCGTCTCCAGAAAACTGATGGCTGTAAACATTCCGGTCATCAGACAGAGCAACATTAACACGAAGGGATTTTTGAGAGATAATTTCATTCTGATTTATTTAATATTAAAAGATCTTTTTGTCTTTTATTTGTTTAAATTTTTTTAAGCCTTCAAATGAGTAAGCTGCAAGTCCAGATTATCGACAAACATCTGAATTTTTGAGGTTTCAAGCATGATTCGAAGATCCTGTCGGATACTTTTGAACTGATCATGAAGCGGGCACGGATGCGTTTCTGAACACTGATCAAGTCCAAGTCCGCAACCCGTAAAAAGCTTATCTCCATCAATTTCTCTGACAATATCAGCAATGGAAGTGTTCAGGTTTTTATGATCCATATAGAAACCTCCGTTCGGACCTTTGGCAGATTGTACAAATCCTTTTCTGCTCAGATCCTGCAAAATTTTAGCAATAAAATGCTCCGGCGAATGGATGCTTTTTGAAATGTCCTTAATCCCGACCCTGCTGTCATTTTTAGACTGCTGGGCTATATAGATTAAGGCTCTTAAAGCATATTCACAGGTTTTTGAAAACATTTTACTGAGTTTTATGGAACAAATATAAAAAGATATTTTTGATAAAAGATAAAATAGTCTTTTATTTTTTTCCTAAATCTGATGAAGATCATCTGTAAGCCAATTATCCCATCATATTTTGGGTCGCTTTATTACTCTTTCTAAGATCTGAAGGTCTCGACTGGGTAAATTCATGAAAGGTATCGCTGAAGGCGCTGATGGAACTGTAGCCCACATCATCGGCAATTTCATTGATGGGTTTGTCTGTATTTAAAAGCACTTCAATGGCTTTGATGATTCTTAATGTTTTTAAATACTGGAGGAATGAAATATCCATATCCGCCTTGAAAAGGCGTGACAGGGAACGTTCACTCAAACCAAATCTGCTGCTGACATTGGACAGTGTCAATTTTTCCCCGATATTCCGTTCCAGATAAGATACAATTTTCATCATCTGTTTGTTGTGGGTGGCAGGAAGAATAATAGGCAAGGGCTGTTGATGGGTTTTAGGAAGGATTTTTTTTAGAGCCACTAAAAATTCGAAGTTTTCATCTTTTAGTGTTACGTGTTTTTCATCCCAGATTTCAGAATATTTGATCATCTGGATCAGGAGTTCTGATGCCGGATAAATGCCCAGTCTGCTGTAGAAAGGATCTGAAATATCATCATGAGCATAGAAATAAAGAGAACGCAGAACAGTGGCGGTATATCCGATTTCTAAAATATGCTCCATTCCCTGCGGAATCCAGAAGAAATGTCTTGCCGGAACCACATAGGTCTTGTTGTCAATCGTAATATAGGCGATGCCTCCTTCTACATAACTCAGCTGCCCTTTCGTATGTTTGTGAAAAGGAATCAGTTTTTCTGATTTTTCATGCATAACAAATACACTTTTATCGTCTTTATCAATGTCTGGAAGTGCAGCAATTAATCCCATAAAAAAGTTTAAAATCCCAAAGAATATACAAATATAATTATTTGGCCGGAATCATGTAAAAGTTGACTATTTTAGATAAATAAAATTTCCGGATTGCCAATAAATTTGCAGTGCAATAATTCAAAAATTCAAATGAAAATTTATGTCGCCGGATTGCTGATGTTGGGGATTTCCTCCACTATATCAGCTCAGACCGGCAGTCCAGCAAAGGATACCATACGAATCTCCTTAAAAGATGCATGGCAGAGAGCGGAAGAAAACAGCCGTCATATCAGAATCAATACCATCAACGCAGACATTGCCGAAGCCGAAGTAAAAGATGCCAAAAGAGAGCGCCTTCCGGAAATAGAAGTTAAAGGCTCTGCAGAAAAGGCTTCCAACATTCCCATCTATGAGAACGGAATTTTTTCCAAGCCAACACAGCATGAAGTAATTCATACGCTTTACAGAGCCGGAGCAGATTTTTACCTGAACATTTATAACGGAAATAAGCTGAATCTTAAGATTAAGGAAAATCAGACGCTTCAGAAAATTAAGGATATTCAGAAAGAAAAATCAGTTTCTGATATTCATTACAAAACTGCAGCGCTTTATCTTGAACTCCAGAAAACTTTGATTTTCAGAGATCTTATCAAACAGGATATCACTGATCAGAAGACACAGCTTAAAGAGATACAGGCTCTTTATAAAAATGGAGTGGTATTAAAAAGTGATGTTTTAAGGATTGAACTGGAACTTTCCAAAAGAAAAATGGCGCTGGTGACCATAGAAAATGATATTCTTATCGCGATGCAGAAACTGAATATTATTTTGGGTATTCCCGATGAGCAGATTGTTATTCCTGAAGCCCCGTTTAATCAGTGGAATGAGAGTACAACTTATAATGAGTTTCTGAAACTGGCATTGGATCATTCTTTTGATTATCATGTTTCTGAACAGCAGACAGCGCTGAGTATGATCAGACTGAAACAGGTAAAAGCGAATATAAGACCTAAAATCGGGATGTATGGTGAATTTTATTACGCCAATCCACAGATTTTTCTGTATCCCTATAATCCTTATTGGTATTCATTGGGAATCGTTGGAATTAAAGCTTCATTTTCGATCTCTTCTCTTTACCATAATACTCATAAAGTAAAAGCTGCTCAGCTGGAGTTTGAAAAGGAAGAGGAAGTACACAAGGATACGGAAGATAAGGTAAGACAACAGGTGAAAGAAGCTTATCTGCGTTACCAGGAAGCTTTAGAACAGATAAAAGTTGCAGAAGCCAATGTCGCTCAGGCAAAGGAAAATGCACGTATTATCAAAAATACATACTTCAGTCAGACTTCTCTTATTACAGAACTGCTGGATGCAGATATACAGTTGCTTCAGACAAAATTTGAACTGGAAGCCGCCAAAATTATGGCACAAAACAATTATTATTTACTACAAAACATTACAGGCGTTTTATAATATCATGAAAAAAAAATATACTCCCACCGATAGAATGATCACGAAGATCACAGGATGGATTTCAGTTGTAATTGTTGCTGCACTTGCTGTCTGGGGCGGTTTTACCTTAAAAAATTATTATGCGTATGAGCAAACCAATGATGCACAGGTTCAGGAATATGTTAACCCCGTTATTTCAAGAGCCGGAGGATTTATTGTTGCTGTAAAGTTTGAGGAGAATCAGGAAGTTAAAAAAGGAGATACTCTTTTAATCATTGATAACCGTGAATATGTACTTCAGGAAAAACAGACTCAGGCAGCCATTCAGAAAGCCCGTGCTCAACTGAGAGTATTGGAAAGTACTACTGGCACTACAGAAAAGGAAGCAGCAGCAGCAATGGCTCAGGTAGATGCCAATAAAGCAAAGGTGTGGAAACAACAGCTTGATTATAACCGGTATAAAAAGCTGTATGATGAAGAATCTGCCACGAAACAGCGGCTTGAAGATGTGAAAGCAACACTGGATGTCAATGAAAGCGATTATAAATCTTCACAGGATAATTACGCGGCTTCAATATCTAAGATTAATGATATACGGGCAGAAAAAACAGTTGTTTTAGCAGAAATTGCAAGACTGGAAGCGTTGCTGGACCGTCATAAGCTGGATGTAAGTTATACAGCTGTCACCGCGGCTTATGACGGAAGAATGGGAAGAAGAACTGTAGAAGTTGGGCAGATGATTGATGCCGGAGAGACACTGGCTTTTATTGTCAATAATGAAACTGATAAATGGGTGGTAGCCAATTATAAAGAAACGCAGATCAGGGATATGCATATCGGAGATCATGTGAAAATTGTTGCGGATTCTTATCCTGACAGGGAATTTAAAGGAACAATCATCTCGCTTTCCCCGGCAACAGGTTCAAGTTTTTCACTGCTTCCACCGGATAACTCCACTGGAAATTACGTGAAAATTGTACAGCGTATTCCTGTAAGAATCAGAGTGGATGGGCAAAGAAGTCAGATTGATGTTCTGAAAGTGGGAATGAATGTGAATGTATACGCCAATAAAAAGCATTCCAATGGTTAAAAGAAAAATGCCCTATTTCAAAAAATGGGCTCCTGAATGGCTGGTGAAGATTATTCTTTTTTCAATGACGCTTCCGGGAATCATTATCTTTTTTCTGCCGTTGTCTAATGTAAATGCCGCTGCCGGATATTATGGATGTGAACCGGCAGATATCCAGTTTTCAGTAGCGTTGTTTTATGCTGGTTATGTAGGGTTTTACAGTCTGGAAAGAAGATTTTTCAGTTTTCTCGCCGCAAAAGAATATTTTCTTCTTTTTACTACCCTGCAGATTCTGGCTTGTCTCATTTGTTATTTCACGCGGGAGGTCTATATTTTATTTCCGGTTCGTTTCATACAGGGAATGTTATTCGCAGGAAATGTAAACCTTTCACTAACCCTTATTTTTACACGACTGAGCAGCGAAAGAGGCCGGGAAATCAGTTTTTCAGTATTTTTTGGAATCTTAATTTGTGCTTTGCCGTTTAATAATCTTATAACCGCAGATCTCATTGATTCCTATAATTTTAATATCGTTTATAAAACAGCCATCTTCTCCTATCTTCCGGGACTTATTTTCCTGACTTTAGCCATGAGCCATTACAGAACCCATGCAAGATTTCATCTGTATAAACTGGACTGGCAGAGTTTTGGGCTATTCAGTGCCTTATTGGTATTAATCGGGTATATAACTATTTTTGGACAGGAATATTATTGGCTGGAAGATAACCGGATTCTGGGAAGTGTGGTCGGAATTATGGTTTTGGCGGCGATATCAATAGTTCGCCAGCAGGCGATTAAAAGGCCTTATATTGATCTGCAGGTTTTCAGATACAGGAACTTCAAAGTAGGTCTGCTTATCCTTTTTGTGATGTATATCTGCCGGTTTGCTTCAGGAATTGTCAACACTTATTTTGCATCAGAACTGCATCTGGATCCGTTTCATATTTCTTATATTAATATTTTTAACCTTGCAGGATTGGTGGTTGGGGTAATTATTGCCTGCTGTATGGTTTTACAAAAGAAAAATATTCGGTATATCTGGGGACCTGGATTTTTAATGCTGTTGATCTTTCATGGTTTAATGTACTATTCTTTTGATGTTCAGGCTGATGAGTTTAATTACTACATTCCGTTATTTATTCAGGGATTGGGTGTGGGGTTGATTATGGTTCCGACGATTATTTATATTATTTCTTCCGTTCCTGCTGTTATTGGGCCTTCCGCTGCTGCAACAGCATTAGCAATACGATATCTCGGGTTTTGTATCAGCATTGCCCTGATCAATTTTTTTGAACTCTTTGAAAAAAGTCGTCATTACAATGCTTTTCAGGATCATTTAAGTGCTGCAGATCCGGAAGTTAAAAGTTTTCTCCGTCTGCAGACGGCTAAGCTTATTGCAGGAGGAATGCCTGAAGAAAAGGCTGTAAAAGCTGCCAATAATTTATTGGTAGCAAGAATGAATGTTCAGGATCATCTCCGTTTTGCGATGGATTATTATGAAATGATGGTGTGGCTTCTTGCTGCTTCACTGTTATTGATTTTTCTTTTTCCCTATCTCAACCGTACCGCTCTTTATCTGAAATCCCGCAGACTGTCACCTGCATAAGTGAGACAATCATAGTTTAAAAGTATAGCTTGTCAGCTAATTTTATAGTAGAGTGCTGAGACTGTCTGATAGGGCAGTCTCTTTTATTTTGTTCAAAAATGGATGTGCACTTCTGGCCGGAATTGTATGTTTTTTGTCATTGCAGACAAGATCCTTTGTCTCTACATTTGTACTCATACAGAACGAGATATGAAGAAAGAAGGACAACATACAGGAATGAAAAATATAGTACTTCTGGCCTTGCCACAGGTACAGCTGCTTGATATCGCCGGGCCATGGGACGTTTTTACAGCAGCCAACCGTTTTCTGAATATTGATCAAAAAGATATAGGCTATCATGTGTATCTCGTTTCCGGAACTTCAGAGAAGGTTATCTATTCCGGTTCAGGAATGCCATTATCATGCAGCCATACTATTTATGATGTCGATTTTCCTGTAGACACTTTACTTGTAGCAGGGACAACGTTGACTGTACTGGAGGAAATCAGCCACGATCTCTATCATTATCTTCAGAACATAAAATCAGACGTAAGACGTCTGGGATCTGTTTGCGTAGGCGCATTTGTTCTGGCCAAAGCAGGGCTCTTGGATGGTAAGCAGGTGACTACCCACTGGAAATTTGCAGATACACTGCAGAAATCTTATCCCAGGCTGGAAGTGAATGTTAATCCTTTTTTTATTCGGGATAAGCCTATCTATACTTCGGGAGGTGTTTCTTCCGGGATGGATCTTGCGTTGGCTCTTTTGGAAGAGGATTTTGGAAAGCCATTAGCCATAGAAGTTGCCCGTCATCTTGTTCTGCCTTTAAAAAGAGCCGGAATGCAGTCGCAGTTTGGAGATGCGCTGCCGGAATATGAAATAAGGTCTCCTTTTACAAAAGAAGTGCGTGACTTTTTGAAAGATAAGCTGAATGAAGCTGTAACAGTAGAATATATTGCTGAGTCACTGAACATGAGTCCCCGTAATTTTTCCAGAGTATTTCGAAAAGAATCAGGAATGACTCCCGGCCGGTTTCTGGAAAAAATGAGGCTGGATCAGGCTAAAAATATGCTGGAATATACTGAGATGAGTGTTGATATGATTGCCGTTAAATGTGGATTTAGCAACGCCGTTTCGCTTCGCCGGGTATTCCTTAAAAATATTTCCCTTTCTCCGGCGCAATACCGGAAAGGATTTAAAACTACAGAATAATATTTTTTCTCTTAAGGATTTAAAATGAAACCGATCATCTTCAAAGGTCGGTAGGGAAGAACTATGCCTTTATCCAAAAAATAATCATCTTAAAAATATAAAAATTATGAAACAAGACACTAAAACAATGAACGTAGCATTTTTAATTTATGATCAGGTAGAAGCTCTTGACTTAAATGGTCCTTTGGATGTTTTCGTTAAGGCGGATGCTATACATCCCAACTCTTATCATTGCTTTACAGTTGGAAAAACAAAAGAACCGATATATATGGAAGCCAATACGATGGCTGTTATTCCTACCTACGATATCCATACATGTCCTAAGCCGGATATGATTGTGGTTCCCGGAGCAAATCCTGAACACATTACGAAGTATCTTGAGGATAAGGATTTTCAGGAAACCGTTTTACAATGGATTAAAACTCATTATGATAGCGGAACTGTTGTGTTCACAATATGTACAGGAAGTATGCTGCTTTCCGGGACAGGAATCCTTGAAAACCACGATGTTACAACCCATAGCATGCTTTTAGATACTTTAGAACAGTATAATCCGCAGGCAAATGTGATCAGAAATGTTCGTTATGTGGATCAGGAACAGTTGATAACTACTGCTAGAATTACCGCTGGAATTGACGCTGCTCTTTACATGGTTGGAAAACATCATGGTCAGGAAATAATGGATAAGGTTATTCATATTTTTGAATATCAGAATAAGAAATCTGAAAGTTAAGTTTAAAAGAAAAATAGAGAGATTTTAAAATTTTCGTGAATTGTAAAAATTGGTTAAAATTTTATTTTTAATTAAAGAACTGCAGATTCTGAAATTGTCATTAAAAAATAATAAACGTAATTAATTTATAAACAGGTGTTTGACTTTTTTGATGTGAATTTTATTGTAAAAAAGCTTAGAAAAATTTGGATTTAAGAAGTGTTTTCCTATCTTTGCAGTCCCTTAAACAAAGGGATTTACTTAAAAAAGTAAGTGGCCGACTCGGTAGCTCAGCTGGTAGAGCAATACACTTTTAATGTATG
>NZ_QICX01000015.1:0-99033 GCF_003201365.1 Chryseobacterium sp. CBTAP 102 | reverse complement strand
CCTATCTTTGCAGTCCCTTAAACAAAGGGATTTACTTAAAAAAGTAAGTGGCCGACTCGGTAGCTCAGCTGGTAGAGCAATACACTTTTAATGTATGGGTCCTGGGTTCGAATCCCAGCCGGGTCACAATCCAAAAGATGTGAAAATGAAAATTTTCGAAAACATCAGAAAACAATAAAAAACCTGCAAATTATTTTTGCAGGTTTTTTATTTATAGGATAACTATAATGTTTCAAAATGGCTGATAATAACAAATTTTCATTACAGACCAGTTTGATTGTACTTGTTCTATTGCAGTTGAAATTTAGCAATATCTTTACTCTTCATTTTTCGGTTTAAAGTTTCTTCCGACTCCCTGACGGAGAAATGTAATTTTTCCCTGTACTTTTTTCGCTTTTTCAAGGACCTCCAATGCTTTTGTTCGCTCGTTAATTTTGCCAGCATGTGTTATATTATCCTGACGCTCATTTTTTTTCATATGTTAATATAGTAAATTTATTTGAAAAAAACAAATTATTGATTTTAAGATTGTTTTAAATTTAAGAAAATAAGATTGTTGTAGTAATAGATCAGGAGAAACAAGAGCTTCGTGAACTGCTCATTTTTTCATTGGAAGCTTTTTTGTTCATTGTTGAAGTTTAATTAAAAGACCTGCTCCGGAGCACGAAATTTTTGTCTCTGATTTTGTAAATGTTAGCAGAATTCAGTACGTAAAATGTTGCGGAAGTATTGTAAATAAAGAAAAAGTTTCTATCTTTGCAGTCCCTTAAACAAAGGGATTTACTTAAAAAAGTAAGTGGCCGACTCGGTAGCTCAGCTGGTAGAGCAATACACTTTTAATGTATGGGTCCTGGGTTCGAATCCCAGCCGGGTCACTAGTAGCAAATTATAATGCTGTCTGTACAAATTCATACAATTTAGCCACATCATATTTCCATATCTCTTGCACTGGAAGTTCGGATGGTGTTTTTAATCTTCCTTCAGTAATAGGTGGGATTAAAATAATACAAACTTTAACATTACCATAAATTCCACAGCTCCTGAAAATTTATACAAGAGGTTCTAAAAAATGATAGTAAATATCTTTATGATGGATACCTTATGAAAATATAAATAACGAAAACAACCTTAGCTGTATTCCAAATCTTTTATCTTCTTTTTCCATATAGTAAAAAGATTCATGCTCTTGATAATTTTGAAAGCTAATATAAATGTACAAAATGAAATAAGTGAAGAATAAATAGGATAACTTTTAAAAAAAATATATTGAATAACAAATGTTAGAATATTAATTAAAATAAAAGTGACACTTATTTTTTTATGGGAAAAGCCCAATAAAAGCAGATGGTGATGAATATGTGTCTTATCCGCTTTAAATGGTGATTTCCCTCTTGATACTCTATCAATGTATACTCGTATAGAATCAATTACAGGAATAGCAAATACAAAAAGTATAAAAAATACACCATAAGGAAATGTTGTTGTATTGTTATCAAACTTTGTGATATAAATTCCCAGACATATCAGCAGATATCCTAAAAATAAAGAACCTGAATTCCCTAAGAAAATTTTATTTTTCTGAGAAAGATTATATTTCAGGAAAGCTATAATACTTCCGACAAAAAGTATGGCTATTCTTGCCAGTCCTAAGTTGCCTTCTATTAACATGATAATAAAAAACAGAAAGAATCCTACTCCTGCTACACTGCCTGCCAGTCCATCCACACCGTCTATAAGATTAAAAGCATTAACTGCTGTTACAATAACCAGAATGGTAAGCAGATATTGGAAGTATGTGCTGATTTCGTAGATCCCAAAGAGTCCGTACAAAGATGAAATTCTTATTCCGGAAATTGCTATAATAATGCTTACACAAATTTGAATGATTAGTTTGTGAACTGCTTTAATATCAGTTTTGTCATCTAAGACTCCCACAATAAGTAATATATAAGATGTTACAATAATGGGAAGTATTGTTTTCCATCCATTGTCTCCGGAAATTTCAATTAATGGTAAAATAATCATTCCAATAGCCAAACCTCCAATTAATGGAATAGGAGTATAATGTACTTTTCTTGTATTGGGAACATCTACCAATCTGAATTTTTGGGCCATGATTCTCATTATGGGAATTATACAAATTGATAAAACGAATGCAAGAACTCCCGATATTAATAATTCAATAAAATTTTTCATAGTATTTTGTTTTAAGCTGTTTCACTGGAATTATTGAATAACTGTATGTTTTTCAGATGTTCTAAGTTGTACTTCTCAAGGATTTTTTTCTCCAGGTTACCAATTGCGGGATATACTTTTGTCTTGTTTTTTGCAGCAAAGGCTTCTTCAATAAGATTGTGGTATTTCCTTGCGATCTTTTTCCAGGTATATCTCCGTTCTGCTATTCTTTTCATCCTGATGGCACAGTTTTGAAGGTCTTCTTTCTTCAGTTGTGCTACAATTTTTTTCAGCTCTTCTGCATTTGAAAAATAGTAAGCCTGATTTTCTGTAGTGGTTCTGTTATAGGAAACACCGTTGCTGATAATAGGCAGTCCTAAAAACATGGCTTCTACTAAAGAAGGATTGGTACCACCAGCAGAATGGCCGTGAACATAAAGGGAAGCATTTCCTCGAATAAGATCTATGATTTCCTGTTCATAAATTGGGTCTAAGAGATAAATATTCTCAAAATCTGAATATTGCCGTTTCAATTCTACCCCATACTGACTGTTGTTCCAGTTACCCACCATTACCAGTTTACGTTCAGGAAATTCGCTGAACACCTCTAGAATAGTATGAACGTGATTCTCAGGCTCTATCCTGCAAACTTTTACGGCATATTCATCCTGTAAAAAGGGATATTCTTCAATATTTTCGGGGGTAGGCATCAGGTTTATTTTTGTGTGGTCTGCACCGTATTCTATGACCCGGCTTATGGTATTGTATCTTAAAGAAGTGTAATCCTGGATAGATTCGTTATCAGAAATATCAATATCAGAAAATTTTACAGCAAGTTTTTCTGCCCACCATAAATATAATTTTGCAGGTAAGGACCATTTATCTCTTTTCCATTCAATTCCATCTATAGAAATAATGACTTTTTTATTGGTAAACAGCTTTACAAAGGGCAGCAGCCATGCTCCTGCTACTCCCAAAATCAATAAAACATCACTAAAAAATAAAGAATGAATAATAGACCATGTATCATAAAGAATACTTTGAATTCCATTGGCATCTAAAGGGATATATTTCAGATGTGCTCCTTTCCAGCTTTTACACCTTTCTTTTCCAGAATATTTTTTTGACGAACAGTATACTGTAAAATCATACGTATTCGAAAGTTCTTCAACAAGATGAGCCGCCAAAGTTTCAAAGCCTCCATACTTTGCGGGTAAACCCACAGTTCCGATTATTGCTACTTTTGTTTTCATAATTATTTATATTTAAAAATAGTATAACTATTCATGTTCCAAAAGTAAATCGGTATTTAATTGTCTGATAATTAAATTTTTATAATTTTAAATAGGTTATGCGTAATTCCAGAAAATGGAAAATTTATTATAAACTGGAAATAATATTGATTGACTCTTTCTCAAAATATTCCTCTGAGAACATTAGACTTTTAGCATAAGATGCATTACTGAAAGATTGATAGACCATTTTATTTTCCAATATATAGTTTATTTTTTCAGATAGTTCATCTATATTTTTAGAATTAATCCAAAAACCATTTTCACCATTGGTCACAAGCTCTGTAACTCCCCCAATGGGCGGAACAATAGCAGGAAGTCTATATCGCATTCCTTCCAGAATAGTCAGCCCAAAAGTTTCAACCCACAGATCAGTATGAGACAGATTAACAATGAGACTGGCTTCACGGTAAAAAGGGTGTGTATTGGTTTGGGTAGAGTAGATTTTTAAATTTTCCGGTATTTTTCTCATTCCGAAATAATCCTTAATTTCCTTGTCAGAAGCATTGACAACCAGTTTGAAAATATAATGGGCATTTTTCTGAGCCAGCTGCAAAAATTCATTTACTCCTTTATAAATTTTCAAAGAACATATCATTAAAACTATAGGAACTGTCTTCTCCTGGTTTTGAAATTGATTTGCTTTTTCAACAAAATCTTTTTCCAATACATTGTAAAGAAGAACCTGATTTTTGATAAGGGATTCCTGTTTCATAAGAAATTCTGAAACATAAACAACTTTATGAGCGGTAAATTTTGCTATTCCAAAAAGTAAATTCTTAAAGATAGCAGGCTTGATTGAAGTTTCGTGGATATGATAGATTACTTTGCAGCCTTTTATTTTTCCGGCAACAGCCGCTCCAAAAGGCAGAACAGTATTGATATAGAGAATATCCTTTCTATTCAGAAAAAACAATAGCTTTATCATTAATAGGAACTGACAGACAAAGAAATTATATATTCTTATGATAGGATTGGACGAAAAACGATACCAAAAAGAATGATTTTTCACTTGAGAAATATCAGAAAGAAAGCCTTTTCTTCCGCCTGAAGTAAACAGGTGGGTTTCAATACCGTGTTGGGTCCAGGTTTTTAATAACTGCATCAATACCTTTGGACTTCCGCTGTAGTCATTTAATAAATGGATGGCAACAATTCTCTTCATTTCAGATCTGATTATAAATTGTATTAAGATGTTCACCTCTTTTTTCCCAGGAAAATTTTTCCAGATAATGATTTCTGGCTCCAATACTCATTTCTTTCTGCAGCTTTTCGTCCAGAAACAATCTGAGTAATGCGTTACTTAATCCGTCTATAGTTTGGTTATATTCCTGCTGGGGAATGGTAAAACCACAGGTATGATGAATAAACTCTCCCGGACCTTCATTTTCGAGGCATATCACAGGTAACCCGAAAGAAAGTGCTTCCGGAACTACCATCCCTGCTCCTTCATGTGATGGAAATAAAAATACGGATGACTGTTCATAGATTTTCATAAGTTCTTTTCTGTCAATCCATTCCCTGATTTCAATGAATTTATTCATTTCAAGACTGCTGATAAGGGTCTGGTAAAATTTTTTCTGTTCACCTGTTCCAATAAGAGTAAGCTTGCATAATGCTTTATCCTTTTCGGAAATCTGATCAATGAATTGGGCAAAAGATCTTATTGTTAAGTCAAATCCTTTTAACGGAACAAACCTTCCTGCACTGATCACCTTAAATTCTGATTTTGGAAGTAGTTCTTTTTTTGGGAAAAAGTCTTCTGATGCAACTGAAGGATAGATTGAATATTTCTTTTTATTAATCTTTAGTTTTTCGGGAACTTTACTATTCATACACCATATATGATCTGAATGCTCAACTGTATTTTTCAACGATACTGAAAACTTCCAGAAACAATTTTTAATCAGCCAGATAAGACGGTCTTTACTAAAGTATTTTATTGAATAGTCTTTGAGATATTGTTTTGGAATCAGGGGATGATGTCCTACCGGTCCCCAAACCATAGGTTTATGAAGTTTCCATAAAAAACTCGGAGTCCAGTCATTATGAAAATTGACATTATGAGCAATATCAAAATCCAGTTTTTGTTTTTTGATGAAAGAAACAACGTTCTTCTGCCACAGATAATAATAAAGCATAGCTCCGAAGTTTCCTTTTTTCCAGAAGCGCATCCAGTAGGGAAGATCAAAATATAGGAATTGGATATTCATATATACAGGATCAGGATTTTCTGCCATATATTTTTCAATATGGATTTTATTATTTTCCCTTGTAATGGCGATCACTTTTCGGAATCTGGCAATCTGATATACAAAATTCCAGCCCATGGCATCTTCCGAACCTTTAAATGGATTTACGGCATAGCAGGTCGCCAGTATAGTCTGATTGATAGTCATCATAAGTTCTCATTTTTATTAGTTTTGCAGGTACACCTCCTATAATACTGTTGTCTGGAAATGATTTTGTAATAACACTTCCTGCGGCTAAAATACAGCCGGAGCCAATTTCTACGCTGTCCAAAATTGTAACTTTACTTCCAATCCAACAGTTTTTGCCTATTTTAATGCCTTTTCGGTTTACTCCCTGATGGCGTATGGAAATATCAGGATCTTGATAATTGTGATTTTCCGGATGGCAGCTGAGGTATTGTCCTATAATACAGTCATCACCAATTTCAAGACCTCCGGAACCGCCCAGATAAGCAAATTCTCCAATACCCACATTATTTCCTATCTTTATTTTTTCTCCGATATTATTCAATGAGGTAGAAACTATAATTCTGCTGAAAGCCCCTATAGAAACATTATTTCCGAATTCTATTCCTTGTTTGGCCAGTGCAGAAATGTAAACATCATTTCCCAGCCTCAGAAATTTTCCCCATTGTATTTTTGAAATATTGAAGAGTCCTACACGTTTTCCCAAAAGCATTCCTTTCGGATTTCTTAAAAAGAATATCATCTTTAGTCCTCTGAACAGGCTCCAGAACTGAACCCAAATCAGCTGGAATACAGCTCCGGAGTTTAATGCTTTATCTAAAGTAAAATCCGGATTTCTGAGTTTAATGATTTTTTCAACAATTGTTTTCATTTTGCAGCAGTTATAGTGTTCATTATAGTGCTTAAAGTGGTGTCCAAATCATTATTTTCAATGGAAAGATATTTGATCTTAGGATCTTTTTTTTCCAGTTTTGAAAATAATCTGCCATATGATGCCGTCAGATCACATATTGAGTGATAGGAGAGTTCTTTTTTTCTGTCAAGAATTTTTTCCGGGTCAGCATAAAGGAAAAAATTGAATTTGGGCTTTAACAGCAGGTGGTATCCGTTTTCTGTGATACCTTCCGGAAGTTTGATATTGCTTCTTTTGCTATCTGCAATAAAATCAAAATAATATCTATCATACAATACAATTTTTCCTCTTAATACATATTTCAGATAAATAATAAATTGCCCGATGATATAATCTGTATAGTAATATGTAAATCTTAGCAATGAGGAGAAAAAATGATCATTTTTGCCCTGTCTTGGCAGAGAATTTACAATGTCCTGATGCGCTTTTTCTTTTCCTTTCGTAAATACACTCAATATCGGAAGGAGAGAAGGTCTGTGTCTGAGAACTTTTACAGGTCTTCGGTAACGTTTTTCAATAAGCTCTGAAACTTCAGAAATAACTGTTGATTTTCCAACACCATCTACACCGCTGAAAGTAATAATGAATCCTTTTTCTGAAAAAAAATCTTTAAAGTAGCAGCAGAGATTCTTAAGGAATAAAAATCCTCTGTTAGATCTTTTCCTTTTCATCATTGTAATACATTCTGTTTTACTTTTTCTCATTTTTTCTGAGGTATTCTCATATACGAAATTTTTATATGCATCAGGAATTTCACTATTATTAAGAGTATAAAAATAATAGATGTATTTTGCAGTATCCTGGGGGGATGATATTTTAACTCCATACCTGTTCATTTCTGCATGGTTTATCATTCCATTTGTTTCCATATACTCAAGACTTTTCCATTTTAGCTGGTAAATAAGGTCCAGATTAAGAATCTGAAGATCATGAGTTATAAGTCTTATCTTGTACATGAATGATTTTTTTACTATTTTCATTCTGTTGACCAGGCTGTTCTGTTTTAGAAATAAAGCCATTTTTGAAGCATCATTGCAGGAGATAACGATATCAATATCAGAGTTCAGAGGGAGATTTTCAGGTTCTTTATCATGAAATTTCAGGGTTGCATATTTCTCATGATACAGATAATCAAAAATATCCATAATAAGAAGCTCTCTTTCAGTTTTGATTTCAGTAAGATACATATTCAAAGCTTCTGACCATACTTTTAAAAGCCAATGAACCTGAAGATGCCATTGCTCTTGTTCAGAATACAGTTTCAGGTAATAAAGTACATTGGTAAGCAGATAGAATTTAAGATACTTTTTAAGATCATTGTCATCAAAATTAAATGCAATTTTATTATGTTTCCTGATCTGGACCAAGATTTCTTTCCAGGGAATATGCTGTACCAGTATACCGTTCTGTATAATAAAGTGAAAGAAATCAAACCCTTTGGGCTTTTCAAATGAAGCTAGTTCCCAATCATATATTCCAAGTATATCGTCTTTTACAAAGCAGTTCCAGGGAGTAAAATCGCCATGAGAAAAGGATAAGTGTATCATTTCATCTTTATCAATATTTTCCAGAATTATTTTCAATTTTCGTGTCAGATTGGGAGGAATCCGGTTATCATCAATGGTGCTAAAGTTTTCTATCAATGTGTCAAAATGCTTCCAATTGGAAATTTTAATCATAGTCTGATGTTTTTCTTTGATTCCATGAAGAGCTTTAGCATGAACTTCACTGAATTTTTTTTGCCTCTTTCCATTATTTGAAATATCAGAAAGTTTTAGTACACAATCATTAATTAAAGATGCAGAAGGTGCTGAATACAATGTGTTGATTCCGGAGTAGGTAATGATTTTATATTCTTTGTTGATGAGATTTTTTGCATTTTTTGTTGAAGCAATTTTGAAGAAGCAATTGTCTGCAAATAAAACGGCTTTGTTGTTAGGCCCTTGAGTTCCGGTAAATATGGCCCAGTCATTCATGATGTCAAATAAAGGGTTTTCTTCTGAAGTATAATATAAAATCTCTTTTTTGAATAATAGTCTCTGCAGACGCAGAAAGAATATCATACGTACAACGAAAGCAAATAATTTTCCTTTAATTGTTGTTATATTATAAAACTTTAGGAATAGAGGCTTTTTTGATCCGGAATTCCAAAACCATCGTACACTTCCATCCTGGTTGGGAATATAAGAAAACGAGATTCTTTTACTTCCTGACTGCTGTTTTAAATACAGCTTGTATCCTGTGTTTTTAAATAAGTTTCTCATGATGTACCATTTTATATTAACAAAGGATATAAACATCTTGCCATTTATGCAAATGATTGATAATAAGTAATTTATTGTGTTTGAAATAAATTGGGCTTTCCAGAAAATGGAAAAAAAACTAGAGAATGGAATTTTCTTCTATGAGATCCGGCCTTTTTCTCTTAAGAACAATTTTTTGCAGCCGGGTAAGATAGTTACTGTTTTTGAGGGTCACTGAAAAGATAATAATTTGGTAAAATAAAATTCCGTAGTTGCTTTCTCCAAATATTCCAAACTCAGTAAAAGAGTTGATTATGATGGGAATTAGAATTCCAATGAGCATAAGCTTCGTTTCTTTTGGTTGCGACAGTATTGATCTCAGGGTAAAAAATACCTGAAAAAGAACAATGGTGAGCCCGATAAAACCAAGGTTCATAAGAACCTGCATAAATGTGTTATGGGTCATTTTTCCCGGATAGGTGTGGGCACTCTGAAAAAACTCTTTATAGTCTATTCTCATAAATCCAAAGCCTAAAAGAGGTTCTCTTGGCAATCCTTCATTAATCAGAGCTTTCCAGAAAGGAAGTCTCCCTGTAAGGCTCATCACTTCCTCCAGACGAGATTGGTCTCCGCCTTTTAAGATTATGCTGTAAACAGCAAAAGGTGTAATTGCAGCCACCACCCCAATGATAGCAAATTTTAATGTCTTTTTTTTAGTCTGATTAATATGAAAAAAGATAATGAGTAGGATTCCGATCAGAGAAGATCTTGAACCGGTCATATAAAGGGCATACATAATGACCAGTATTTTTATAATCGTCCAGGCTTTATTTTTGAAGCGGTAAAGGTCAAAAATAAGACATGCACAGCCAACACCGGCGAGCATTCCTAGTTCATTGGGGTTCATTAATGTACCGCCAAGTCTGGCTTCTTCACCTCCGTCGGTGAGACGGAAAAAAACATCTGGTGCAATCCACATTCCGATAACAAAGACAAGTTGCAGCACAAAAACCGTGTTTCCTAAAAGATGATAAAGACGAATACTATGACCTTCAAAATACACATCCAGTATTTTTAAACTTTTTACAAAGAAGTAGGCAAAGACAAAACTCTGAAACGTCATAAACCACTGCAGGGCACTGAATCCCGGATTGGTACTCCATGAAAATGATATAAAGCCTAATGTAAGATAGGCCATGTATAGAATAGGAGAGAAGATATTTTTATAGGCTAAAGAATTGACACTTCCATAATTAATAATTTTCTGGTAGACGAGAATAGAAGAGATCATTACGCCCATTCTTCCCACTACTTTTATTCCCCGGGTGATGGCAACATTTTCACTCCAGGTAAAAAAACACGCTACCATCAGCAGCAGGATAATAAAAAGCTGATTATTCGTTTTTTTGAGAAAGTGCTGATGTTTATGCGCTAAGGATTCCATATCATCTGTTGTAGAGTTGGGTATTCATGTCTTCAAGAATTCTGTTCCAGTCAAAAGCTTCTTCCACCATTTTTATGGCATTTTCAGACATCTTCTTATATTCATCCTGATTTTCCCATATTTCAGACATCATAATAAAAGAATTGGTAAGCAGAGCAGAATCCGGGGCAGCGATACTGATGCCGGCATTGTATTTTTCTACCAGATGTCCGATATTCGTATTTTTGGTGACAATACAGGGTTTTCCAAAATCAGCTGCTTCAATGACTGACACAGGAAGGCCTTCATTTCTGGAAGGATGTACGAAGACATGCATTTTTTTGATCAGATCATTTTTTTCTTCTCCAAACTTACTTCCTAGCAATTCTACTTTATCACTTATATGATATGATTTCAGTAGATGGATGAGCTCATTTTTCTCAGCTCCGTCTCCTACAATCCAGAGTTTGGAATGAGGTTTTTTGCTGGAAAAAGAAGCGAAACTCTCAATGAGAATATCCAGACCTTTTGTATGAATATCCAATCTGCCAACAAATCCGAAAATGATAGGTTCTTTGAGATTGCCGGAATAAAAGCCTGTATTTATTCTATCATAGCCATAGGTAATCAGAACGCTTTTTGAGGTTGGAAAAACAGAATGGAGACCTTCTATTTCACTTTCTCCTATACAATGGATTTTACAAGCATTTTCAATGACTTTTTTCTCAAATATTTCAAAGTAGATCTTCTTTGTATATTTGCTTTTCTCCATGGCAATACTATTATATGCACCATGAGGAGTTATTACGTATCGGTAGTTATTTTTCTTCAATAATTTACTTAAAGAAGAAAATAAGGGAATCCATCCTCCATGAAAATGAAAAATTGTTGCCTGATCAGCGGCCAGAATTTCTTTTTTAAGATCATCAGGAATAGAAAAAGGATTTCTTTTTTTCTTAAAAATCCTGGTTACAAATATTCTTTCGGGATAGTTGATTTCTGTATTTTCAGAAATACCCCATACTTCTACGTTCTCTTTGTTTTGTGCCTGTTTTGTAGCGATATTATACACGACTTTATTAACGCCGTTCATTTTTTCGGGATTCGCTTTTCCTAATATTAAATGTACTATGCCCATACCGAAATTTGTTTTTTGTTGAGAATTATTTTCCAATACACAATCATGATAATCTGGTTCATAGCTAAGCCAGTTACAGCACCATATAGCTGCCCGTATTTTAACAAAAAATGGAAACTCAGAACCGAGAAAACAAAGGATATACAATATCCGATAAAGAATGCCTTATTTTGTTCTAAAACTCTGATGGAAATCCGGGTTGGATAACTGTATAGGATTACAATATATAATGCTGAAACCAGCTTAATGACAAATCCATATTGATGATATTTCTCTCCTCCGAGCATAATAATCAACGATTCTGAAAAAGTGAAAAAACCAATGATTATAATGGCTAATACGGCTATTGCTTTCATCATCTTGAGAAGAAGCTCCTTTTTCTCCTGGTTTTTATTTTGATAATAAAGCTGAGCTGTTTTAGGAAGGTAATAGTTTTCAATGGTTTGTAAGATAACATTGATAATTCCGAAGAAGGACTGAACAAGCCTTAATGCTCCCAAGGCATTGATCCCTAGGTATACCCCTGCAGCAAGAGTAAAAAAATTACCCGAAAGCCATTGAAGAACAGATGCACTTAAAAGCCATTTGCCTTCGGCAAAATAATAGTGTAAAAGTGAAGTGTTTTTAAGACCGAAGTCTGCATTTTTTATAAGGTATCCTATGCCGGGAATAGATGCTGCAATGTTTACAATACCGATAATATATAAACTTTTCCATAAGGTAAGGGATGTCTCAAATCCAAGTAAAGGAAAAATAATAATAAAGACAGTATCGATAAAAAGGACAATTTTAATATGATCTATGGTCAGTAATATTTTTCTGAGAAAGTCCTGTAAAATATAGGCTGAAATAAAAACTATTAGTGCAGAAAGATTGTTTTTTAAAAATGCTATGGCAGGAATAGGGAGAAGGGTAATAAAGAAAATAATGAGGCTGAATATGGAGATCAAAACCAATGAAGCCAGAAATGCAAAGCCCAGCGATTTTTTACTGAAATTCTTTGCTGATAAAATCTGAAAAGGCTGAACAATAAAAGAGTTAGAAATACCTACCAGAAAATAGGTTATTAAAAGGATAGATGAAAATATTCCAAATTCAGAAATACTTAATTTTCTCACCAGTAAAAAGGTCAGAAGAAAATTGCTCCCGCTGAATATAAGCTGATCTGTAAAAACCAAAACAGAGGCGCTTTTAAATATTTCATGGAATCTTTTCACGATTTGTATTTGTTTATAATTCCTTTAATGGTAGTTATCAGACTAGGGTTGTATCCTTCTTTATTCAGAACAAACCAAAGATTGGACAGTTTATATTCATCTTTTAAGAGTTCAATGTTTATTATATTTTTAACGGCAGTTTTCCGGCTGTCAAGTATGAACAGGTTCTGGTCTGAAATATTCATGAAAAGTAAAGGAAGCTTGCCCTGCTTTATTGCTTGATTATTGATGACACAGATATCACATTCTTTCATTTTTTCATCGATAAGATCTCTCACTTCCCTAGCTGTCAGCCGTAGATTTTCTTCGGCAGATAAATTGATATAATGATCACCCTCTGAATTGCTTAATACACCGGCGGCATCTACCAACAAAACCTTTCTGGATTGCAGTTGTAGTGCTCTGATGATATTTTTTGCATGAAATGCATGCTGTTGTGCCTTATCATATGAAGTAATACAAATCTGCTTTTTATCCTTTATTATCTCTTTAAGCTCCATCTCCAAGACATTTTCCAGAAAATGGTGCATTATTTTTTCTTTCTTTTTGATAAATGGGGTAGTGAATGCTATCGGTATGGAACTGTTTTTTTCTATGATGGAAATATCATTTACTTTGGCTTTGGCAAAATGTACTGCGTAAATCAGAAAAATAGAAGCAACCATACTCATAATGGCAGTAACAATAATAATGATAGAACGCATTGGTGATACAGGTTCCTGTGGCAGTTCCCCTCGGGAAATAATTTTATGGAATGAGATCTTGGCAGCTTTTGCAATCTCGGCATCTATTCTTTTTTCATTCAGAAAATTATAGTTTTTTTCATAGAGATTAAATTCCCTATTCATAATGTTCAATAGCTTTTCTTTTTCAGGAAGACCAATGAAAGCACTTTCTGCAGTCTGAATATCGCGCTCTATATCATTGTATTTTATCTGTAAATTTTTCTGAGTGTTTTTTATGCTTTCGGTTTGATAATCGGTAAGGTCTTTAATTTTTGTGTCAATGATTTTTACTTTTTCATGCTCAGGAGTGTAGGTAAGTAATAATTCTTTTTTTTCTGCCTGTAGCTGTTTCATGTTTTTTACAATTTCGGTAGAAAGAAGATCGTTGAATGCTTCAAAGTTTGTAGCCAGATCAAGATAATTATCTTTTCCTTCTGTAATATAGCTGTTAAGATTTTTGATGGCATCAAGATTCATTTTGAGATTACTTTGCTGGATTTTAAGCTGGGCTATCTTTCTCAGGTCCGTTTCTGTCTCTTGTGGAATATTGATAATATTTTCTTTATTTCTGTAATTTTCAATACGGTTTTCTGTTTCGGATAATTTATTGTTAGCCTGTCCTATTTCTCCTTTTAGAAAATCAACAGTAGTATTGGCTGCCCGGTATTTATTTTCAATATAATCTTCAATATATGTTTCAGCCAGAGTATTGACCAGGAGACTTGCCTTGGCAGGTACATTGCTTTTAAAATTGATTCTGATAACCGGTACATCTTTGTCTACGGCTACAATATCAAGATTTTTATTAACTTTTTCGAGAAGCTTTTCTCTGCTTAAAAATACCAGTTCGTAATGATCAATGATTTTTGCATTAGGTTTGGAAAGCAGATATTCTTCATTTTTTGTAATCAGGATTTTACCTCCTTCAATATTGGTGGGAATACCAAATACCCCTTTTAATTCTTTTGGGGAGTCTGAAGTAGTGAGGATATAGTTTGCAGAGGATAGGATATTTAAGGAGAATTTTTTATCAAAGTTTTTTTTGTCAGCAATTGTTGCTTCAGCTTTTATTGGAGAGTCGTTAAAAAGCTCTACTGACTGCATTTTTCCTTTGCGGTATATTTCTGTGGAAAAGGATAATTTTTTTAAAGTTTTTTCGATGAGAGAAGAGGATTTGAGAACTTCAATTTCTGTACTGATTTTGTTGGCTGATGCAAATACATCAAAGTCTTTGAAAAGATTTGCACTGGGAACTCCTTCTTGTGTATCCGCAAGTTTTAGTTTGGCCGTACTTTCATACATTGGTGTAACGTAATTAAGATATTTTTTTATGGCCAAAACAGAAATTATCATTGCAAGAACTATTATAGGCAGTCCTCTTAAAAGAGGTTTCAGGAATCGTACATTTTCGTTGTTCATGGTATAAGTTTTATAACAGACCTATTAAAATGGCAGCTGCAGAGGTAACGGTTGCAAAAGGAATAATGGTTGATATTCTTTTATCAAAATCTTTACTTTTCTTAGAGGGCACAATCACGTAATCTCCAGGATGAAGAACAATATTCTGATTGGGAACATCTTTCATTTTACTAAGGTCAATATTAGTAACCCTCACATTTTCTCCCTCCTGTCTTAAAATTTTTATTAACCTGAGGTTGGCGTACATTTCAAAACCTCCTGCTTTTGAAACCAGCTCAAGTAATGTATTCTGATCTTTATCTACCTGTATAACAGCCGGGTTTCTTACTTCACCCATTACCGTTATTTCTTTATTAAGGACTTTGACATCGATGACTGGATTTACAAGCCACTTTTTTAATCTGGTTTTAATTTCCTCTTTCAGTTCAGGAACCGATTTTCCAACGACAAAAGTGGTTCCCAGCCTGGGAATTTCAATATTGCCATTTTTATCAACCAGAAGCCATTTGCCATATACTTCGTTAGAATTATAAATTCCGTAGACTGAGCCTACGCTTAAATCATCCTGGCCCCACACAGACAGAGTAATTTTATCATCTTTCCGTATTTTGTATTCGTACTCCGGATTAAATTTGAAATCCTGCATATCTCTGGATGCCTGCTCTTCTTCCAGTACATTATATGTCTTACAAGAACTAAGCAGTAAGAGAAAGATAAATGATATGATGAGTTTTTTTGTCATAGATTATTAAAATATCATTGAAAAAAATTTGCGAAAGCCTTTTAATTTGCTTTGAGAGATTTCTTCTTTTATTTTTAAAATTTTTTCTATGGTTTTTACCATTTTTTCGCAGACGTTTGTATTTTTAGTTAAATAATCAAATGCCCCGTATTTAAGTGCATTTACTGCTGTATCTATATTTTCCTGCCCGGAAACCATGATAACGTAAATATTGGGATCAAAACGTTTTATTTTTTTTAAAACTTCAAACCCGTTCAGATCTTCCATATTATAGTCTAGAAAAATAATGTCCGGCTTCTGATAAAGTTCATCAAGACAATCTTCTCCACAGCTAAAGGAGGTAATGTCTTCATAATGATGGTTTTTCAGATACTGCTGATAAACATTTGAACAAAACCTGTCATCATCTACAATAAAAAGTTTTAAATTTTGATTATTTACTTCCATTTTATTTATTTTGAAAACAATATCTCTATTTCTATACCTTTTTTGTAATTTATTGTTTGTCAGTTGTTTATGTTTATGGTTTTTTCCAGAATATGGAATAGCTTCTTGATTTTGGATTAAATAGATTGGCTTATTTCATCTTTCAATTGAGTGACCACTGTTTCAAGGGTTTCCTTTATTTTTTCAAACAAGGAAGATAATTCCGGGAATTCTTTATTTTCCTCTATGGTAAGTAATTCAAGTTGCTTTACTTCATTTTCAATAGAATTTATTCCCATGGCTTGTATACTAGGTCTTATTTTATGCATCAGTCTTCCAATTTCAACATAGTTTTTTTCATCAAATGCCTTTTTCATTATTGGAAGTGTTGTTTCAGTCTGTCCAATAAATATTAATAGCATTTTCCGCATAAAATCTTTATCACCTCTGCTGAGAACCTGTATATTTTTGAGGCTGTAGAAAGTTTCACCTGCGTCCGACATTGTCTCTATTGTTTTTTCAGGGATTTTAACGTACTTGTAAATTATTTTGAGTAAATTTTCTTCATTAAAGGGTTTGGTGATATAATCATTCATTCCCGCATTAATACAGTTATCTATTTCTGTTTTAAAAGCGTTAGCGGTAAGTGCGATCACAGGGGCTTTAATTCCAAGTTCATTCCGTAATATTTTAGTTGCTTCAATACCATCCATTTCTGGCATTTGCAAATCCATCAGAATAATGTCAAATTGTTCTCTGCTTAATATTTCCAGGGCTATTTTACCATTTTCAGCTTTAACGACATTACATTCAAAATGTTTAAGAGATCTTTCTGCCACCAGCTGATTAAGTGCATTATCTTCTACCAGCAGAACTTTTGTACCTGCAATGGAAATATGTTGATTTTTCCAGGTGCTTTCTTTTAAGGCTTTTTCATCACCCCTGTCTAAAATCAGAATTATTGTAATACATGTTCCTGAGTTTTTTTCACTTTTTACATTAATTTCTCCTTTCATAAGGTGAACAAGTTCTTTGGTAATAGACATTCCAAGACCTGTACCTCCATACTTTCTTGAAATTGAACTGTCTTCCTGATTAAATTTATTGAATATATTACGTACATATTCTTCGCTCATTCCAATACCGGTATCAGTAATACTGATCGAAATGGTTTGCTGGTTTGAAAAACTTTTCAGCACATTAGATTCAACTTTGATATGCCCTTCGTTGGTGAATTTCAAAGAATTACCAATGATATTGTATAACACCTGTTCAAGTCTTAGAGAATCTCCTTTTAAAACCGGGAAAATATCCGCAGAGAAATCTGTAATAATTTTAAGGTTTTTTTCTTCTGCTTTTGGCTTAAGAACGGAAATGACTTTTTGAATGCTGTCTTTTAAAGAAAAACTCTTGTGCTCTAAAGACATTTCTCCAGATTCAATTTTAGAAATATCGAGTATGTTATTAATAATTGATAATAAGTGCTGTGAAGCGTTATAGCTGTTTTCTACAAATTGTTTCTGTTCATCAGGGAGGTCACTTCTTTTTAGCTCTCGCAGAAAACCAATGATACCGTTAAGAGGGGTTCGTATTTCATGGCTCATATTGGCAAGAAAAACCTCTTTAGCCTTGGACGCTTCCAATGCTTTTGCTTTTTCAAGTTTTAATTCTTCTTCCAATTTTTTTTGATCAGTGATATCAAGATGGATTCCTATGGAACCTAACAAATTTCCCAGGTCATCATAATTGGGAGCTCCGCTTACTGCCCACCATCTTATTTCTCCTCTCTTGTTTCTTACAGGAAGCTGATATACACTGGAAATTCCTTTTTTTCTCAGTTCTATCTGTTCTTGCAAAAACCGGAGGTGGTTTTCTCCGTACAAAAAGAGTGTACTTGGGTTTTTACCAATTACTTCATCCAGTTCAAACCCTGATACATTACAAAAGCTTTGGTTTGCATAGCGAATAATTTCATCATTATCTACTTCAATGAGTCCCAGGTTCATGTTAGCAATAATATTCCGATATTTTTCCTCTTGCTGCTTTATATAATCTTCTGCTCTTTTTCTTTTCCTTAGCTGTTCAGAAAGATACAGTGACAGTTCTTTAAGATCTTCCGATTTTTTTATTTCAATATCAGAATCAATAATTTTTAATGATTCATAGAGGTTGCTGATAGATTCATGTTTAAGTGTATTTTCATTTTTAAGATTTTGATACAGCTCCTGATATTCTTCTTCACTTTGTTTGAAAGCGTAGTCCATAAGTTCTTTATCCCTTTCAAATGATTTGTAAGATTCATTAACTGCATGAATAAAACGTTTAAATTGCGGATGATTTTTGCAGTCTTCCGTAAGATATTTATTGATCTGTCTCTCGAGTAAATTGTGAAATTTGATTTCCATAGTTATTCAATTTCATTAACTGTGGTGATGGTAATAGTCTGATTGTGCAGAGCACAGTCGCCAAACGGGCTTAAAGGAGATAGCTCTCCGTATGAGTAAAATCCCGTTAGCGCTGTATTTGATTTGAAAACATCCCGCACTATATCCACTTCTTCATAAACTCTGTCTCCCAATACCATTTTTCTTCCTACACAGCTTATAATGATTCCCAGTTTAGGGCTATGTGTATTCATTTTAAGACATTGATGGGCTGCATCATTAGCTGCATCAATTAGTCTGTCCATGTTGGCTTTCATAAATCTTACTTTACTTCCTTCCGGCAGGTCTCCTGCAAAAATCATCGTGTTATCTTTAATGGAGAGAATTGTTCTCACTACAGATAAAGAGTCCTGGTATAAGGTGAGAGATAATGGAAAAAGAAGGGCAGAGCCGGGAAGTTCTTCAGCGTATCTTCCCAAATATTTTTTATAAAGATCCAATGCATTTTTATTATCAATTTCATAAAGAATATTATCATGTGACTTGGTGACCACTCTTTCAAGCCCAAAGCTTTCCCAGCCGCCAATTGAAGAATGAGATAATTCCAGGTTCGCTCCATAAAATCCAATGGCCAGAATCTTATTAGGTTTCGGAACCTGGTTGAGTCCTACTACAGTTTTTTCAAATTTATCCCCATCCCCGGCCAGACCGCCTGAAATTAAAACTTCTTGGGGCCTACTGGCATTAAGCCCGCGAACTAATTGACTGCCGTTAACCTTACTGCCGTCAGATAAAATAAAAACCCATTTAAGATCTTCAGAAGGAAGGTTTTCAATTAATTTTTTTCCTGCATCATAGCTGCAGGAAAAATCTTCAATATCAATCTGTGAAGTCTTTATGTAAGATGTTGAAAAACTGATTATAGTTAAAGCTACCGTATCATCATACACTTCATTACAGAAAATTTCTCCCGAAGAAGAAGACAGGGCTATCTCTGCATTAGGAAACGTTTCCTTTAAAAGAAGATAAAAGCTATCCTCTTCAATAATACTTCTGGCTCCATATCCTATAATGATTTGAGCTTCCTCGTAGTTAAGCTTTTCATCATTTCTTTCTGATTTGAATGCTCCGTCTGTAAAAAGTAATTTAGCAACTTTCATCTAACTATTTTCAATTTCAAGGTTATTAATAAGATTATATATAGTTGATTTGCCTATATCTAATAGTTTTGCGGTTTTAATGACATCATTATTATTATTTTTCAGAAAATGTAAAATGATATCGGTAGTATATTGTTTTAGTGTTTTTTGTTCATTGAGAAAAGATTCTGATTTTTTTTCCAGATTAAAGAAATTAATATCTTCTGCTGTTATTTCGTGATTATCAGACATAACACAAGCCAGATCAACAACAGACTTTAATTCTCTTACATTTCCCGGAAAATGATAAGCTAAAAGTTTTTTCCTTGCATCCGAAGATAAAGACAAAGGTTTAACCTTGTTTTCTTTTGCGAAAAGCTCTATAAAATGTTTGGCCAGAATCAAAATATCCTGATCCCTTTCCCGTAAAGGAGGAAGTTCAATAGGAAGACCAATAATCCGGTAATAGAGATCTTCCCGGAAGTTGCCTTTTTTGACTTCCTGTACAAGATTTTTGTGCGTAGCTGTAATAATCCTGACATTGAGTTCAATTTTTTGCTTTCCGCCTACTCTTGTGATTTCTCTTTCCTGTAGGGCACGTAGTAATTTACTTTGAATATTAAGATCCAGTTCTGCAATTTCATCTAAAAAAATAGTTCCTCCATTAGCCTGCTCAAACTTTCCGATGGCTCTTTCTGTAGCCCCTGTAAAAGCACCTTTTTCATGGCCAAAAAACTCACTTTCCACTAATTCTTTAGGAATAGCAGCCATGTTTACCGCAATAAAAGGTTTGTTTTTTCTTGATGAATTATAATGGATTGCCTTAGCAACAACTTCTTTACCAGTACCTGTTTCACCGGTAATGGAAACATTGATGTTGGACGTAAGTGCTTTATTAATTTTAGAAAATATTTTTTTTATGGAATCGCTTTGCCCAATAATTGTTTTTTCAAACGTATATTTTTTTTCGAGCTCATCTTTAAGGTCTTCAACCTCCTGCTTTAGGTTGATGTTTTCTTTCAATCTCATGATAGAATTCCACAAAAGTTCTTTGGTATGCTCGTTTTTTACAATATAATCTTTTGCTCCCTGCTTTAGAAAATTGATGGCAACTTCAATATTTTCCTGTCCGCTTATAACAATAATCGGAAGTTCAGGATATAGGTTTTTAATCTGTTTAAAAAGTTCATCCCCCTGAATGTCTGGTAATCCAAAATCAATACATATGATATCAGGATTATGGTAAAGATTGGAAAGACAGTCTTTTGCATTGCTGAATAGCAGAACTTCATAATCAGGATTTAGTTGGAGATGATACTTTAACATTTCTCCTATGAAAATATCATCGTCAACTATAAATATTTTACACATTTGCGCAGGTTTTAGTTTTTATGTTTACTACTAAAATAATGAATTTTAATCATGTGATGAACTATTTTGTCATAAAGATTAATAATTTGAAATAATAATTTATTATTGTTGAATATTTTGTGTGGAGTTATTTAATCAAAATCTTCCTGATGAAACTCTTCCCGCACTGCAGTTGCTACCTTTGTAGGACACGGTTCTTATACTCTTTAACTTTAATGCTATGAAAGGAGTTAGAAAAAATTACCGTTTAGAATTTAAGATCCAAGCAGTTTCATTAAGTGAGCAAAGAGGTAATGTTTCTTCAGTAGCCAAGGAGCTTGGAATCTGTAAAGAAAGTTCGGTCACTTGGAGAAAACTTCACAGAGAGGCTAAACTTACAAAAGAAAAGCAAATTTTCTCTGACCCGATAAGGGAAAGGTTATTGAGGCTTCGCAATGAATTGGAAGAAACAAAGCTAGAGTGTGAAATTGCTTATTTAAAATCATTCTTAATGAAAAAAGCTATAATTTTGATAGAGTGAAAAAGCTGATTTCTATATTGTTATTAACATTGTATTTGGTTTCTACAACCGAACTGTATCAGCTTTTGAAAATGCCGCTGCTCATTGAGCATTATATTCAGCATAAAGACCTGAATCCTGAAATGTCACTTACCACATTTCTGAAAATCCATTATGATCATCCTGTGAAAGACAGTGACTATGATCAGGACCAGAGATTGCCTTTTGTATCACATGCAAGCCTGCTGTCTGTGGTTTTTACTGTTAATCCTTCATTAGATTTTCATTGTATAGAGAAGGTATTTACTCCTATTGAAATCAAGAAGACCTTCTACAAAAGTGCGCTTTACAATAAGGAAATTCTTAATTCTATCTGGCAGCCGCCAAGATTTCGTCAATCTTAATCTATTTTTCTCAGTCATTTTTTGATTGGGAAGGTATTCTGTATCTGTATATAATGCGGATGCATGGATCTATGCATCAGAATACCGGAAATTTTATCACGATAATTAAGATTAATTAATCATAATATGCTTACAAAAATCATTGAGTTTTCTGTAAAGAATAAACTCATAATTGCATTGTTGGTATTGGGACTCATTGGTGTGGGATCTTATCAGGTAACCCAGCTGCCAATAGATGCAGTACCCGATATTACCAACAATCAGGTACAGGTTATTACCACTGCACCATCTTTTGGTGCAACAGATATAGAACGGCTTGTTACTTTTCCTATAGAGCAGGCCAACAATAATATTTCAGGATTAAAAGAGATCAGAAGTTTCTCCAGGTTTGGGCTTTCCCTGGTTACCATTGTCTTTGAAGATGATGTAGATATCTATTGGGCAAGACAGCAGGTTGCCGAAAGACTTCAGCAGATACAGGCGGTTATTCCGCAGGGAATAGGAAATCCACAGCTTGGACCTATTTCCACGGGGCTCGGCGAAATTTTCCAGTATGTAGTGAGGCCTGAAAAAGGATATGAAAAAAAATACAATATCACAGAACTCCGCACCATTCAGGACTGGATTGTAAGAAGACAGCTTTTGGGAGTAAAGGGAGTGGCAGAGGTGAGCAGCTTCGGAGGCAAGCTGAAACAATATGAAATTGCTGTAAATCCAGACAGGCTTAATGCCTATGGAATAACAATCAATGACGTATTTGATGCATTGCAGGCCAACAATCAGAATACCGGAGGTGCTTATATTGAGAAAGGGCCTACTGTTCTATACATCAGGAGTGAAGGGTTAGTAGGAAGTATTGAAGAAATCAATAATATTTCTATTGCGACAAAAACAAACGATGTACCGCTGTTTATACGGGATATTGCTGAGGTAAAGCCGGGGTTTGCAACCCGTTATGGAGCGATGACCTTTAATGACCAGGGAGAAGTGTCAGGAGCTGTAGTAATGATGCTCAAAGGCGAGAACAGTAATCAGGTCATAAAAAATGTAAAGGAAAAAATTGCCCAGATTCAGAAATCGCTGCCGAAAGGAGTGGTGATAGAGCCTTTTCTGGACAGAACCAAAATGGTGAACAACGCCATCGGAACAGTAGAAAAAAACCTTACGGAAGGAGCTTTGATTGTAGTCTTTGTACTGGTTTTATTTCTGGGGAATATAAGAGCAGGTTTGCTGGTTGCCTCTGTTATTCCTTTGGCGATGCTTTTTGCAATATGTATGATGAACCTATTTGGAGTCAGTGGAAATCTGATGAGTCTTGGAGCCCTGGATTTCGGACTGATTATCGATGGAGCTGTGATTATTGTGGAATCTGTCTTACATCAGTTCAGTCATAATCCGAAGTTTAAAAAGATTTTCTCTGTTGGGAAATCAGAAATGGATACTGTGGTTATAGAATCTGCAGGAAAAATGATGAACAGCGCCGTTTTCGGACAGATTATCATTCTGATTGTCTATCTCCCGATCCTTACCCTGCAGGGAATCGAAGGGAAAATGTTCAAGCCTATGGCTCAGACTGTAGCTTTTGCACTGCTGGGAGCCTTTTTGCTTTCATTAACCTATATTCCGATGATGAGTGCCGTATTGCTGAGAAAAAGAAGTGATCAGCCTACTTTATCAGACAGAATGATGAAAAAGGTAGAGAAGATCTATCTTATAGTTTTGCTCAAACTACTCAGAATCCCCAAAATAGTTTTTGGTGCAGTGGCAGTCTTATTTATAACAGCTGTTTTCATTTTATCCAAAATGGGTGGTGAATTTATTCCTTCCCTTGAAGAAGGTGATTTTGCCGTAGATACCAGAGTTTTACCTGGAAGTAACCTGACAACAACTATCGAAAGTACCCAGAAAGCAGCACACATCCTCAAATCCAGATTTCCCGAAGTGGAAAAAGTGGTCACAAAAATTGGTAGCGGGGAAGTCCCTACCGATCCGATGCCGATGGATGCTTCTGATATGATGGTTATTTTAAAGGATAAAAAAGACTGGATCTCTGCATCCACTTTCCCGGAGCTTGCTGATAAGATGGGTAAACAGCTGCAGGATGTACCGGGTATTACTGCCAGTTTTCAATATCCTGTACAGATGCGTTTTAATGAATTAATGACCGGAGCAAGACAGGATGTCGTGATCAAAATTTTTGGAGAAGACCTTGATGTACTTTCCCAAAATGCCCAGAAGCTCGGGAAAATTATAGAAACAGTAGAAGGAACCCAGAACCTTTACATAGAACCTGTTTCTGGAATGCCACAGGTTATTATAGAATACAACCGTCCTCTGATTGCTCAGTATCATTTATCCGTTTCAGATATCAACCGGGTGGTGAATACTGCATTTGCGGGGCAAAGTACCGGACTGGTTTTTGAAGGTGAAAAACGCTTCGATATGGTCGTACGTCTGGACACCAAAGACCGGAAAAATGTGACCGATATTAAAAACCTTTTGGTTCCTACACCGTTTGGAAATCAGATTCCGCTGTCTCAGCTTGCCAGAGTGGAAGTGAAGAATGGTCCCAATCAGATTCAGAGGGAAAATGCCCAGCGAAGAATTGTTGTAGGTTTTAATATCAAAGAAAGGGATGTTCAGAGTATTGTAGAAGAACTTCAGCATAAGGTAGATCAGAAGATGAAACTTCCTACGGGATATTACATGACGTATGGAGGCTCGTTTGAAAATCTCAATAACGCCAAACAGCGCCTCATGATAGCAGTTCCCATTGCTCTGGCTCTTATTTTCGTCATGCTTTTCCTGGCCTTTAATTCTGTTAAAGAAAGTTTGCTTATTTACACTGCGATTCCTCTTTCTATTATTGGCGGTGTATTTCTGATGGCGCTTAGAGGAATGCCTTTCAGCATCAGTGCGGGAGTGGGGTTTATTGCGCTCTTCGGAGTAGCAGTGCTAAACGGCATTGTATTAATCTCAGAGTTTAACCGTCTTCACAAGAAAGGAATTAAAAATATTGTAAGAATCATTATTGATGGTGGAGAATCGAGGCTTCGGCCAGTGCTGATGACGGCCTTTGTCGCTTCGTTAGGCTTTATTCCGATGGCTGTCAGCAACGGAGCGGGAGCAGAAGTACAGCGGCCTCTTGCAACGGTGGTTATTGGAGGGCTGATGGTGGCAACTTTTCTTACCTTATTTGTTTTACCATTATTGTATGTAACTATTGAAAAAGGATTTAAAAATGAAAGAAATAAAAAATAAAAAACAGATTTCCGCTCTGGCTCTTTTTGTATTCTTCGGTTTTGCGGAGCTGGTCAACTCCCAGACTCCCGTTACATTGCAGGATGCTGTTGATATTGCTTTGAAAAATAACAGAAATCTTAAAAATGAAAAATTAAAATCAGAATATACAAAAGCGCTTATCAGATCATCATCTGATATTCCTCAGACGGGAGTCACAGTAGATTATGGGCAGATCAACAGTGCTCTGACGGATATGAAATTCGGAATATCCCAGAATATAGCATTTCCGACCGTATATAAAAAGCAGAAGAACGTATACACCGAAGAATGGAAAAAATCTCTGCTGAATGTTTCTCTTAAAGAATATGAACTGAAGAAAGCCGTGAGCCTTACCTTTTATAATATTCTGTATGGGAAACAAAAAGAAAAGCTTCTTCTGGAAACATTAAAGCTGTACACTGATTTTCTGGATAAGGCAAACATCCGTCTGAAAGCAGGAGAAAGTAATATTCTGGAAAAAACTACAGCTTCCAATCAGAAATCTTCCATTGAAATTCAGCTAAAGCAATTACGCCAGGAGCTTTCTGTGCTGGGATATCAGCTTCAGTGGCTTTTAAATGCAGAAACAGATTTTCTTCCTGAAGATCAGAAAATTTATCATGGAGGTCTTAAAGAGGAGCTTAGCTTACATCCGGCTATTAAAGTATTACAGCAACAGAAAAACATTTCAGAACAGCAGATTGCTCTTGAAAAGGCAAAAATGCTTCCCGGATTTCAGCTGGCCTACAACCTCAACAGTTTCAGAGGGATGGGTGCTGATGATAAAGTGTACAACGGGGCACCACAGTTTCATTCTGTACAGCTTGGGGTTTCGGTTCCTGTTTTTTCAGGCGGGCAGAAAGCCAGAATTCAGGCCGCAAAAATTGCTGAATCTGTTGTGGAAAGTGATATTGCCAACATGGAATTCAATCTGCAGAATCAGTACAGAAAGGCATCCGGGATTTATCAGGCTAACCTTGACATTGTTTCCCAATATGAGAGTTCGGAATTGAAAAACGCCGATATCATCACTGAAACAGCTAAAAAACAGTTTCTTGCAGGTGAGATCAATTATCTGGAATTTGTTATCCTGATCAATCAGGCAGTTACTTTAAAAAACAGCTACACCGATGCAGTCTGGAAACTGAATCAGAGTGCTATAGAGCTGGAATATCTTACTTTAAATCCATAACAATGAAACGTACATTTAAAATTATATCATATTCCCTGTCAATAATAGGATTGCTCATGTTTTATGAGTGTAAAGATCATGTAAAACAGGAACCGCCAGCTGCCAGTCCGAAAGATGAAAACGTTGTAACGCTTACCGATGCTCAACTGAAAAATGCACCTGTAGTAACAACAGTACTTTCTATACAGAAGATTTCCTCTGTTTTAAAACTTAACGGAATGATAGATGTACCGCCACAAAATCTGGTTTCTGTCAGTATTCCTTTAGGCGGATACCTGAAATCGAGCAGCCTGCTTCCGGGAAAGCCGGTGTCAAAAGGGCTGGTGATTGCTGTGATAGAAAATCCGCAGTTTATTCAGCTGCAGCAGGATTATTTAATGGCAAAGTCTAAAAATCATTTTGCCCAGTTGGATTATAACCGCCAGAAAACCCTCAACCAAAGTCAGGCTACCAGTGATAAGGTGATGCAGCAGGCTCAGTCTGAAATGAACAGCCAGAAAATCCTGATGAACTCCCTGGCTCAGCAGCTCCGTCTTATCAATATCAATCCTGGATCTCTGAATTCGGGAAATATTCAGAAAAGCGTACCTGTTTATAGTAGCATCAATGGTTTTGTAAGCAAGGTCAACGTGAATATCGGTAAATATGTGAATCCTTCTGATGTCCTTTTTGAACTCATTAATCCGGATGATATACATCTTAACCTGAAAGTATATGAAAAAGATCTGGCAAATCTGAAGAAAGGGCAGAGGTTTGCCGCCTATACCAATGCCGAACCTGATAAAAAATACTATGGTGAAATTCTCCTGATCAGCAAAGATGTAAACCCCGGCGGATGGGCTGAAGTACACTGTCATTTTGAAAAATATGATCAGAGCCTTGTACCGGGAATGTATATGAATGCCGAGATCGAGACCAGTACTTCTTTTTCCAATGCTGTTCCTGAAGAGAGTATTGTCAATTTTGAAGGAAAAGACTTTGTTTTTGTTGAAGAAAAAAAGCAGGTCTATCGGTTAACACCTGTAATAGTAGGTGAAACAGAAAACGGATTTGTACAGATCATGAATGCTAATGATTTTAAGAATAAAAAAGTTGTCATCAGGAATGCATATACACTTCTTATGAAACTTAAGAACACTGCAGATGAATAAAAATTATAGTAAAATAAAAGAATTTATAAATAAATACAAATTATGAAAACATCATCTTTAATAAAAACAGGAGCAGGTTTTATAGTCCTGCTTCTGATTGTGATTCAGTTTTTTGATACTGATAAAAATATAGCGGCGGTTCCTTCAGAAAATGCTATTGAAAAACATTACCAGGTTCCGGATCATGTACAGGGATTATTAAAAACAAGCTGTTATGACTGTCATTCTAACACTACAGCTTATCCGTGGTACAATAACATACAGCCTGTAAAATGGTGGCTGGCAGATCATGTGAACTCAGGAAAAAGGCATCTCAATTTTGATGAATTTAACTGCTATTCAAAAGAAAAAAAATTAAAGAAACTTGATGAAGTTGCAGAAACCATAAGAGAAGGTGAAATGCCTCTTACCTCTTATACCTTTGTTCATCAGAATGCAAAGTTATCTGATACCCAAAAGTCCGAAATAGAACAATGGGTGAAAGAGGTGAAAAATCAGATTGAATAGCAGGCTGTTAAAAAAACAGGAATAGTACCCTGATATAACAAAACAATCAGTAAATTTAATATTATATCCATTTCGTATGAATTACAATATACCGGAAGATTTGAAAGGGCTTACAGAAACTGAAGTAGCCACTTCCAGAAAAAAATACGGATATAACCGCCTTGAAGCGGTTAAGAAAGAATCATGGACAGACCTTCTTCTCAACATCCTTAAAGAGCCGATGCTGATTCTTCTTATATGTGTTTCCTTCATTTATGTGCTTACAGGAGATTATGGCGAGGCTTTATTTATGTTTGCTGCTATTGTTGGAGTTACCGCCATTTCTTTTTATCAGGATAACCGAAGCAAAAAGGCACTGGAAGAACTTGAAAAATTGAATGAACCCCTAAGCAAGGTGATCAGGGATTCAAAGATTGTAGATATTCCTACTTTTGAAATAGCTGTCGGAGATCTGTGCATTACCGAGGAGGGCAATCTTATTAATGCTGACGGAAGAATTGTTCACAGCAACGATTTTTCTGTCAACGAATCTTCCCTTACCGGAGAGAGCTTTTCTGTTTTCAAGGACAGCAAATCTGAAGATAATAAAGTCTATGGCGGAACAATTACGGTTTCCGGACTTGCGGTTTTTGAGGTTGAAAATATTGGAAAGGAAACTAAAGTAGGAAGAATTGGACAGTCTATTCTGGGTATAAAAACAGAAGCATCTCCGTTACAGATTCAGATCAGAAACTTTGTAAAGGGGATGGCTGTTATCGGGGTCATTATCTTTCTTGCGGTGTGCATTTTCAGTTTTGTTAAAACAGGAGATTTTGTGACCAGTTTACTCAGCGGACTTACATTGGCAATGTCTGTACTTCCCGAAGAAATTCCTGTAGCTTTTACCACTTTTATGGCTTTGGGGGCATGGAAGCTGATGAGGGAAGGAATCATCATTAAAAGAAGCAGTATTGTAGAAACCCTGGGAAGCGTTTCTGTGATCTGTACAGATAAAACCGGTACGATTACAGAAAACTCAATGCAGTTGAAGCATCTTTATGATTACCGTTCCGAGAGGATTTATGAAGAAGCAGAGTTTGGAGCAACAGCATTACATGAGCTTATTGATTATTCGATGTGGAGCAGTGAGCCTGTACCTTTTGATCCCATGGAAATAACGCTGCATAAGATCTATGAACAGACCCGGAAGCCAGATCAGAGAAAAGACTATCAATTGTTTCATGAATATCCGCTGGAAGGCAAACCACCTATGATGACCCATCTTTTTGAAAACGAACAGAAAAACCGGATTATTGCAGCTAAAGGAGCTCCGGAAGCTATCATCAGTGTTTCCAGTCTTTCAGAAGAAGAGAAAAACAAAATAAGAAAGTTAATTAAAGACTTTGGAGAGCAGGGATACAGGGTTCTTGGTGTTGCCAGATCTCAATTTGAAGGAAATGATTTTCCTGATAAGCAGCAGGATTTTAAATTTGACTTTTTAGGATTGACCGTATTTTATGACCCTCCTAAAAAAGGAATAAAAGAAGTATTTAAACATATCTACGATGCCGGTATTCAGGTAAAAGTCATTACAGGAGATAATGCAGATACTACAAAGGCTATTGCATTGCAGGCGGGAATTGAAAACAATGCTCCGGCTATTAACGGAAGTGAAATTACTACAAGTTCTGAAGAAGATTTATTAAAACTTTCTGAAAAAGCAACCCTGTTTACAAGAATGTTTCCGGAAGCGAAGCTTGAAGTTGTTAAAGCATTAAAAAAACAAGGTCATGTAGTGGCGATGCTTGGGGATGGCGTAAATGACGGACCTGCATTGAAAGCTGCTCATATCGGAGTGGCAATGGGAAATAAAGGAACTGAAATTGCCAAATCAGCCGCAGCTTTGGTCATTACCAATGATGATCTGGATAAACTTGTTACCGGTATAGCTGCCGGACGCAGAATCTATGCTAATATAAAGAAGGCCGTTCAGTATATCATTTCCATTCACATCCCAATTATACTTACTGTTTCCTTACCATTATTTCTGGGTTGGGTATTTCCACATATATTTACTCCGGTGCATGTAATCTTTCTTGAGCTGGTTATGGGACCTACATGTTCTATTGTATATGAGAATGAGCCTATGGAAAAAAATGCGATGCAAAGACCTCCGAGGGCATTAACAGATACATTTCTGAGCTGGAGAGAGCTTATGGTAAGTATTATCCAGGGATTGGTGATCACCGCAGGAATACTTTGGATATATCAATATTCTGCTGATCTCGGCAATGATGAGTTTAAAACAAGATCTTTGGTGTTCAGTACTTTGATATTTGCTAATATATTACTGAGTTTGGTAAACCGGTCTTTCTATTACAGTATTTTTGACAGTTTTAAAAATCGTAATTTTTTATTGGCAGGAATTTCTGTGCTGGTACTTGTATTATTGTTTGTTATTCTTTATGTAAAGCCGGTATCTGGATTCTTTAGTGTGAAAGCTCTTAGTATAAAAGAATTAGGAATGACATTGATTGTTGCTGTTATTTCGGTCTTGTGGTTCGAGGTTTATAAGTTGGTGAAGAGACATTTGGGAAGAAAATAAAAAAATCATTTGTAATAAAATATTTCATAATTTTGATTAGTGAAAAAGTTGATTTCCATATTGTTGTTATTTTTATATTTGGTTTCTACAACCGAATTGTATCAGCTTTTGAAAATCCCGGAACTGATTGAGCATTACATCGAGCATAAAGAATTGAACCCGGATATGACGCTTACAGCATTTCTGAGAACACACTATGATCATCCCGTTAAAGATGGTGATTATGGTAAAGATCAGAAATTACCCTTTATTATTCATACAACACCACTTGCATTGGTCTTTATCATTGGGAACATATTTCATTTTGAACTTAAGAATGATCAATTTAAACAAGTAAAGTCGAGGAAAATACCATCAAAAAATAACAACTTCTGTTATAAGGGGTTTCTAAGGACAGCCTGGGAACCACCAAGGTATTTATTTTCCTGATATTTTTTCAAAACCGGCTTTCATCTGTTGTCAGCCGTTATGTACTGTATGCCATGTTAGGTGTACATTATTCAACTTACTATAACAATCGTTATCCATTTTAAATAATGAAAACAATATTTTTAGCCATATTCATGGTTATAACTGCCGTTAGCATTAAGGCTCAGAACCGTTTAGATAATGCAAAAAAACAGGCCTTGGAAAATAAAGAACTTATTTTACTTAATTTTTCCGGTTCCGACTGGTGTATACCTTGTATAAAGCTCCATAAGAATATCATCGAAACCGATGAATTTAAAAAGCTGGAAACGGAAAATATTATCGTCTATGTCAATGCCGACTTTCCTAGAAATAAAAAAAATCAGCTTTCTGCCGATATGAAAAAGGAAAATGCAGGGCTTGCCGATCAATATAACCCAAAAGGACTTTTTCCTTATACTCTTCTGCTGGATCAGGATGGGAAAGTGCTGAAAAGCTGGGAAGGGCTGCCTGCTGAAAGCGCATTGGCTTTTAGTAAAGAAATAAGGGATATACAACAGCAAAGAAAATAAGAAAAAGATGCTTAGAGAATTCAGAAAGCCTCAAAGGCTGATGGGAAATGCTTTTGAAATTACTGTAGTAGACGAAAGTGAAAAAAATGCTTATTTGCATATAGATGCGGCGGTAGCAGAAATTCAAAGAATTGAAAACCTGCTGACTACTTTCAGTGAGAACAGCCAGACCAGCCTGATCAACAATAATGCAGGATTAGAACCTGTAAAGGTTGACAGGGAGGTTTTTGATCTGATTGAAAGAAGTGTTCGCATCAGCCGCATTACTGACGGATATTTTGATATTTCATACGGAGGAATAGATAAAGGTTTCTGGAATTTTGACCGTAATATGAAGCAGCTTCCTGATCCGAAGACTATTAAGGAGCATTTGAAACTGGTAAATTATGAGAATATTATTCTCAACTCCAGGGATCAGAGTGTTTTTCTTAAGGAGCAGGGGATGAGGATAGGTTTTGGTGGCATTGGAAAAGGGTATGCCGCTGAGATGGCGAAAAGAATGCTTCAAAAAAGAGGTGTGGAATCAGGAATTGTCAATGCTTCCGGTGATCTTACCGCATGGGGAGTGCAGAGTAACGGAAAGCCATGGACGATAGGAATTGCAGACCCGGATCATTCCGGACAACCTTTTTCTTACATGAATATTACAGATATGGCTGTGGCAACATCCGGTAATTATGAAAAATTTGTCATGATTGACGGCAAAAAGTATTCTCATACCATCAATCCCAAAACCGGAATGCCAGTTTCAGGAATTAAAAGCGTCACTATTTTCTGTCCTAATGCAGAAATAGCAGATGCCATAGCAACTCCTGTCGGTATTATGGGAATTAAAGCAGCATTGGATCTGGTGAATCAGATCCACCAGCTGGAATGTATCATTATAGATGATGACAATACTGTCTATTCGTCTCAAAACATTAATTTACAATGAAAAACAATATAAAAAAAATAAAAAAAGGTCTGGTAGCTGTTGCTATCATAAGCCTGATTAATTCCTGTACTGCTTTGAAAGAATATGAAAAAGGAAAGCTGAATGATGCTGAAATGGCATTGGGCAACAGGACTATAGAGAAAACAGAACTTAGTTTCCAATCTTACCGGGAAGGTTCTTCAGGAGCTAATTCCGGAAAAGTGGGAGGTGGATGTGGATGTAATTAATGAGTTGTTACAGTTTATAAAATTTAGAAGAATCTCACATGAAAAAAATTGTAATGAGTGTTTGGATCCTTTTTGGATTCATGACCTCTAAAGCTCAGGAAAATACCAATACAGCACTTTCAAAAAAATTAAGTTTTGATGAAGCCAATCTGGTATCCAGCTATTACCATCAGGACGGCAACAACTCTGCTGTGACAGGAGGTATAGGATCGGAAAAGCTTAGTGATTTTTCCAATACAATTGACGTTACGATGGTAAAATATGACAATAAGCAGAGAAAAAATAAATTCAATCTTAGTGTTGGAGTAGATCATTATACGTCAGCTTCTTCCGATATGATTGATCTTAAAGCCAATTCTTCGGCTTCTCATGCGGATACAAGAATATATCCTTCGTTTCAGTGGAGCCGGGAGAATGAAAGTAAAGGAAGTACCATCTTCGGAGGACTCTCATTTTCTACAGAATTTGATTATCAGTCTTACGGGGCCAATATTGGTTTTGCCCAGAAAACAGCCAACAGGATGGGGGAGTTTACCGCCAAGTTTCAGACCTATCTTGATCAGGTAAAGCTGGTAACTCCTATAGAACTTCGTACAGGAAATTCAACAGGCAGAGAGCATGAAAACTATGGAACGAGCGGAAGAAATACTTTTGCATTGTCTTTAGCCTATTCTCAGATCATCAGCCAGAATTTTCAGGTTGAATTTCTGACGGATGCTGTACAGCAGACCGGTTTTTTAAGTCTGCCTTTTCACAGGGTCTATTTCACAGATGGCTCTGTACATCAGGAAACACTTCCGGATAAGAGATTTAAACTTCCACTGGGAGTGCGTGCCAATTATTTTCTGGGAGACCGCTTTATCTTCAGAACCTATTACCGGTATTATGCAGACAGCTGGGGCATCAGGTCAAATACATTCAATATTGAGACTCCGGTAAAAATATCTCCTTTTATTTCAGTAAGTCCGTTCTATAGGTATTATTCACAGAAAGGGACAAAATATTTTGCGCCTTATGAACAGCATACAGCTTTTGATGATTTTTATACGAGCAATTATGACCTTTCTACTTTTAACAGTAATTTTTACGGAGCAGGAATACGGTTTAATCCTAAAAATGGATTGTTTGGAATAGAGCGTCTGAATATGTTGGAAATCAGGTATGGGCATTATACAAAATCTGTAGGAATGAGTTCAGATATTATTTCTCTGAATCTCAGATTCAAGTAGTAATAAAAATGTCTAAACTTTTTTAGAAAACTCTGGATCTTTGGATTAAAACGTGTAATCCTACCTATGTATATCGGATAAATATTTGATTATAAGTAAGTTGAGCGATTTCTATCAGATCTGCTATAAACGTGTTTGAAAACTGTATTTCTACGATTACATAAACGGACAAATCATTTTTTAATGGTCTGTCCGTTTTTATTTGCTTTAAATTTATTTTTTAGCGAATTAATTAGATCAGAATATCTGAAATATAAATTGTCAATTCTAAAAAATATTCATAATTGAGTACTTAAAGAAAAACTGTTTAATTTGTCCACCACATTCTCCCAAAGACTGTCTTTTATATTTTTTTGAAAAAGCCGAAATGCTCAGTTTTTTTAATCCTAATTCTGAAGGGATCAGTTTGGTGAAAGTAATCTCTTCTTAACTGCTTATGTGCTGCCAATAAGTTTCAGTTTTTTCTGGCCTGAAATGGTATCGTCTGTAGTCCAGAATAAATGAATGGGAAATGTATAATTCTTAAAATGCCCTGTAGTCTCAAACTTACTACAGATGCTTAGATCTCCTGAAATCCTGTCTTTCTGTATAAATTACTAAGATTTATCATTTCCGGATGCGACTTAAAAAAAAAATCAATATCATTAAATTGTCTGCCTCCACGGAAGTTTAAATAATTCATTAAAATTTTAAATCGATTTAATCCATTTGTAACAAATTTCAATTCAGATAGTCTTATTGTAAACACAACATATATTTTTTGATCAGAAAGCCTATAAAAGCAGTCTGCCGGATTTATAAATCTTTGTGTAAAGGGGGAAATATTACATTATTTATTTGAATGTTACATTTTTGCGAAATAATTTGTTTATTTCACAATGAACATGATAATTTATGTATATTTATAACACTAATTGGGGAATAATATTTAAATAACGGTAGAAAATTATCAACTTATTTTTTGAATAAGTGAATAGGTAGATATGTAGATACATAGGGAAAAGTGGGGCTGATTGGAAAAATTAATTTAATCATTATTAAAAATAAAACGATACACTCAAAGGCTATAAAAAATATAAGAGCCTTTACAACCTGCATGCTTCTGCTTCTGGTTATGTTTTCATGCCATAATGAATCTCATCATACGGACCAGGAAAATTTTGATCTATCTCTGCTGACTCAAAGTTCTGAGCTTCAGCTTTCCGGTGAATATGAGGCTTTTGTTAAGCTTAATAAGGAATATCTGAAGAAAGCAGCAAAAATAAAATATAAAGAGGGAAAAGGACTCTGCTATCTGAATATGGCAGGGGTAAATGTTTCTGCCGGAAATTATGAAAAAGCCCGTGTTTTTTTCAATAAAGCAGAAAAAGATCTGATCAATTCTGAAAATGCTTATCATAAAGCAGTCTTCTATGATGATTACAGTCTGTATTATTCTCATCTTGAAATAAATGATAAGGCTATAGAATGCAATAAAAAAGCGTTTTACTATTTAAAGCAGACAAAAAAAACGGAACTCACCCAAAAACTTCTGCCAAGACTGTATGTCAACAAAGGAATTTACTATGCATGGAAAGGATGGTTCGGAACTTCTTTAAAATGCTTTACAAAAGCAAATGTGCTGGAAAATTCGGCATATACCAATTGTATGGTAGCCCAATACTATTTATTTACCCATAAACCTGATTCTGCCGGAATATATATTGCCAGGGCAGATGAAAAAATGATCAACCAGAAAACAACAGATGTGGAATCTCTTTGGGTATATTATACAATGGGATATTACTATAATGAAATTGACAATAGTCAACAAGCTGAAATAGCACTTAAAAAAGCGCTGGAAATCAATATTAAAACAAGACGAACCTATTCTTCACATATAAAAGAAGTTTACAAAGCACTTGCGGAATTATACAAGAAAAAAAATGACGGAGGCAAGGCCTATTTTTATCTGAAGAAATATATGGAAGAGGAAGGAAGGTTTGATGCAGAACGATTTGCCGTTATGAATAAAGCTACCGAAGATTTTATTTCGGAAATGAAACAGGAATCGGACTGGCATAAAAATGATCTTCCGTTATTTATTGCATTGTCTATCACTCTACTTACGGTTTCAGGAGTATATGTCCGGAAGATAATAAATAGGTTACAAAAAAAGAAAAATACTTTAAAAGAGCAAACCGATACATTGAAAAACCATGTCCGGACAAAGCAGCGGAATGAAGTGATTGAGCTTGCTAAAAAGAATGACTCTTCTTTTTTGTTGAAATTCAAAGAATTCTATCCTGAATTTATTAAGTCGCTTCTGGAGATCAATCCGGATCTTGAGAATTCAGAGCTGGCTTTCTGTGCAATGCTGAAATTACGCTTTTCATCCAAAGAGATTGCGGATTATACTTTTGTACAACACAAATCTGTGCAACAGAAAAAATACAGGATCAGAAAAAGGCTGAATATTCCCGGAGAAACAGATATTTATGACTTTTTTGAAAACCTGGAAGAATAATTAAACAGATCACAATAAAAACAGCAGGATCTTGTTTTATGAAGAGATTTTATTGTTGATCTTATCAGAAATAACCAGTGAGGATTTTTAAATGATACAAAATTGTTATAGTAAGAAGATCATTGTGTAACCATAGATGTATATAGGAATTTAGCTTAATTAGAGAAACATATGATACGTATTTTTCTTTCTGTTGTACTTTTTCTTTTAGTTTCGTGCCATTCTCAAACACAGAAAGAGGATGAAAAAAAATTTGATACTGCTTTACTGAAACAGAATGAAAAGTTCAGACTTGGCGGAGAGTATGACTCGTTGATTAATCTTAATAAAAGATATTATAAACAAGCCGATAAGATGAATTATGAAGATGGAAAGGCATTGTGTTATATTAATCTGGCAGAACTCAATATATCACTGGAAAATTTTCAGAAGTCGCAGATTCTTTTTGATAACGCAAAAGAGATTCTGGATAATTCGGAAGACAATCTGCATAAAGCAAGGTTTTATAACGTTTACGGCCGCTTTAATGCGGATCTTCGAAGGCTTGATAAAGCTTTTCAATATAATAATGAAGCAATGAATTATATAAAGAAAAGCAACAATTCAGGACTTAAAAACGATATCCTTTTCAGTATTTATCTGAGACAGGGTATTTATCTCAGCCAAAAAAAAGAATATGAAAAAGCACTCGACTATTTCCATAAAGCAAAAAAATTAAATAATACCGGACTTGCAGATTGTGCGATAAGCGATTATGTCTATATGTATAAAAACAAAGATTCTGCATATAAGTACATAACGATGGCTTACAACAAAGCTAATATCAGTGGCAAAGAAGATGGAATAGCACTCTATGCCAATACTATTATGGGAGAATATTTCCTTAATTATAAACAGTATTATAAGGCAGAAATAGCTCTTAATAAAGCTTTGAAAATCAATGAGAAAACGAAGCGTATTTATGCGTATTATGCCAAGTATATTTATAATGATCTCAGATTTTTATATGAACGTACCGGAGATAAAGAGAAGGCTTATTTTTATTTGAAAGCATATTCAGATGCTTTTTATAGAACAAATACATCCTTACTGGCTACCATCAATCAGGATATGGAGTCTTTTATTACAGTAACTCAGCAGGATGCCCATCATCATAAAAATAAAATATACTGGATTGTTTCCCTTTCATTTATGGGTCTTTGCCTGCTGGGATTATATGCCTGGAGAATTATTCTTGGCTTGAAAAAACGGAAAAAAATTCTTGCTGTAGAAGCTGAAAATCTGAAAATAAGTATGAATGACAACAAGCAGGAAGAAATCATAGAACTCGGCAAAAAGAATGATCCTGAATTTTTGAACCGTTTTAAAGAAACCTATCCTGACTTTATAGCCCAGCTTTTGACGATTAATCCAGGTCTTGAAAATTCTGAACTGATTTTTTGTGCGATGCTTAAACTCCATTTTACTTCTAAAGAAATAGCAAGCTATACTATGGTTCAGCACAGGAGTATTCAGCAGAAAAAATACAGGATCAGAAAAAAATTGAATATTCCCGGAGAAACAGATATTTATCATTTTTTTGATACCTTAAAATAATCAAAAAAAAACTGTCTGATTTATCAGGTCAGACAGTACTCGAAAATATTCTCTTTTCACCACTCGGTTTTTTTTGTGGTCTCAGTACTCAAATATGAAAATTTTTAACGTAAACAGAAAAAAATACTCTACTACACGGGTACTACACCATGTGTTTGCTTTTTTAAGTTATTGATATGTAGTCAGTTGTTTCTATTTGGTGTTTTGGAAGTTTATTTATGAAAAAAAAAGACATAACGATTCGAAATTGCTTTATTTTGTAAGTCCATATATTTATAATTTATCTTTTTTCATGTACTTAAGTAACATATAAGTATTACTTTCTTTCTGATTTTCAATTTGTTTTTCCGGGGATATATTGATCAGAATATCTAAAGTATTTTATCATTAAAATTTTTGCTGATTAATGAATACAAAAGAAGCGAAATGTAAATTGTTGATATTTAGTTATTTAGAGTTAAAGTGTATCTGTGTAGTATATTCTTTTTTTGTTTTTTATTAAAAATATATAAGTTTTGTACTGCGTTTTATTGTGAATGTTTTATAATATTTTTTGTTTTGTTGAATTTATGATAATAATGTATTTGTCATTAAGATCTCTAAAAAAACAAAAGTTAAAACAGATTTTTGTATAATATTTTAAATTATATTCTCAAAATAACTTTAAATAAATCTATGAAAAAAAGAATTTTATTTGTTTGCGCATTAGCGTCTTGTTTTACGGTTTTCAATGCCCAGAGATGGGAGTCTGTCTCTCAGAAAACTTCACAGATAAGAGATGGAGTAGAAGTGCAGCATTCTTACAGAGTGGATTTGAAATCTCTGAGAGAAATGCTGAAAAATGCTGAAGAGACTGGAAAAAATGCACGTCCTGTTATTATTTCTTTACCAACAGCAGAAGGAAAGATTGAAAAATTTGCGGTCTATAGCAATCCTGTAATGGATCAATCACTTGCAGACAGATATCAGCTAGGCTCATATGTCGGGATTGGTGTGGATGATGCTTCTAAGTATTTAAGATTCAGTACATCCCCTACAGATATGCAGTCTATGATCATTAAAGACGGTATATTCCAGTTTATAGAGCCAATAAGTACTGATAAACAAACTTATGGTGTTTTTTATAAAACAAAGGAGAAAGGAGACATGCATGGGTTTGAATGTGATACGGAGCATGATCTTAAAGAGATTGGTAAATTGGAGGAAAACGGGAAAAAAATGCTTTCTAATGTAGGCATTACCAACAGACCTACCAATACCAAATACAGAACTTTCAGAATGGCTATGGCTGTTACCGGTGAATATACACAATTTCACGGGGGTACAGTTGCCGGAGCTGTCGCTGCTATCAATAACACAATGACAAGGATCAATGGGGTTTTTGAGAGAGATTTTGGAGCTCATTTTAATGTGTTGGATCTTCCTGGAATTATTTATACAGATCCTGCTAACGATTTTTACATACCTCAGGCGGCGGGTAATCCGTCATTAAATTTACAGCTTCAACAAAAGCTGACAAATGATGTTGGAAATGCCAATTATGATATTGGACACGTATTTCATTGCAATGCAGGGCAAAGCAGAAATGGAAATGCCGGAGGAATAGGAATTGTTTGTACAAATCCTGCCACTAATACTTCTTTAGGAAAAGGTGCCGCTTTTTCAATGAGCCCTGACCCTGTAGGAGAAGTATTTGATTTAATGGCCGCTCATGAAATGGGACACCAGCTGGGAGCCAACCATACCTTCTCTATGAGAACTGAAGCTTCAGGTGCCAATGTTGAGCCTTGGGGAGGAACAACGATCATGGGATATCCGGGAATTACTCAGGATAATATTCAGGCCAATATGGATGGATATTTCCATTATAAATCTATTTCTCAGGTATTGAATAACCTTGAAGCTAAAGTAGGATGTGGTGTTGCTGTTGATATCATCAACAATACCGCACCGGTGATTACCCCACTGGCTAATTATTCTATACCTAAAGGAACTGCCTATTATCTTGATGCTGTAGCAGCAGATGCAGAAAGTGACCCTTTTACTTATACATGGGAACAATACAACAGTGTAGGAGACAGAAATACCATTTCCGGAGATAGCGGATGGGGGTATAATGCAGAAGGTGCTATCGCAAGATCTTTACCGGGAACAGCTAACAGCAGAAGATATTTTCCTAAACTGGAAACCGTAATGAATGGTGTGCTGACAGACAAACAACTATGGGAAACCGTTTCCTATATCCCAAGAACACTGAACTATGCAGTAACCGTAAGAGATCAGAATGCATCAAGACCCATGACTTCTACTGCTGAGACAGTTGTAACGGTAGGTAATGACGGACCTTTCAAGTTCAGCGGACTTACAACAACATCTGTTTTATATAATGATGCATCCAACACCATTACATGGGATGCTGCAAACACCAATAACGCTCCTTATAATGTAGCGGCTGTAAAAATAGATTATACAACCAATAATGGAACTACATGGACAGATCTGGTAGCCTCTACACCTAATACGGGAAGCTATACTGTACAAATGCCGGCTAATCTAACAGGTGCTGTTAAATTAAGAATATCAGCCATAGGTAATATTTTCTATGCTGTATCTCCTGCTGTAACAGTAGGGGCAGCTCCTACTTCTACTACAGCTGCTCCAACAGGAGTTTCTGTAATAGACACAGAAGTTTTAAAAACAACGGCGAGAATATCATGGAATAAAGTACCGGGAGCTACTTACTCTGTCAATTACAGAAAAGTAGGAACCGCAAGCTGGTCGAATACAACAAGCGCTGTAAACTCTGTATTGCTGTCAAACCTCGAAGATGAAACCAATTATGAAGTACAGGTAGCTGCTGTTGTGAACACTGTTCCTGGTGCATTCTCAACTAATTATACTTTTAAAACAAAAGGGCTGAGAACTGGTACAGATTATTGTTTAATGACTACAGGAGGAAATGGCGGAAGCTTTAATAGCGGTCTTGTAAGATTGACATTATCTAACCTGGCTTATGTATTTACCGGATTGGATGTTTACAAAACATATCTTGACTTTAGTGAAGATGCAACCAAAGTTGTTAATTTAACAAAAGGAACTCAGTATACCGCAAGCTTTAGAAACCTTGCTGGAGGAAATTATAATGACTGGCTTGAAATCTGGATAGATTACAACAGGAACGGAGTATTTGAAAGCTCTGAAAAAGTAGCAACTGACGGAGCACTTCCTGCCTATGTTGCTGCAGCACAGGCTTATCTTCGTGATGGAAATGTAACATTTACAGTACCTGATACGGCATACTCTGGTGAAAAATTGCTGAGAATGAGAGTCGCAAGTACTTTCTTTAATGCAGCCAGCGGACCTTGTGGAAGCCCTACGGTACCTGTAAATGGTGGAGGAATTGTTTCTGTAGGGTCTTTCAGAGATTTTTCTGTTAGAATTTCGGAAAATGCTAACCTTGCTGTTAAAGATATAGTTGACACAAAATCATCCGAAGTATCTATTTATCCTAACCCTGCGGATACATTTATAGAAGTGAAGAACCTTAAAGGTAAAGCAGATTACAAAATCTACAGTGCAGACGGAAGATTAGTTCAGCAAGGTAAAATTGAAGGAAAGATCAACGTTGCTTCTCTGATAAAAGGAATGTATGTGATCACTATAAAAGATGATAAGAATACTTATAATACTAAATTGATCAAGAAATAACACAAATGAAACTCCGCACATCAGGATCTAAAAAAGCGGGGAGAAAAAAGATTTATTGAACTGAAAAAGGCTGTCTCATCAAGGGGCAGCCTTTTGTTCTTACTTATGAATTCAGGTGACTGTTAAAAAATTAAAGCATTGTCGTTATTGATTTTTCCGAATGCATCCGTTCTCTATTTTCCTGGGATTCCTGTTTGGTAGCGGCAGTTCTCTTTCTCATACGGTATTCCTGGAGTAGAAACCCTTTTACACAAGAAGTCTGTACTGAAATTAAAGAGAAATAAATTTTAGCTGAACCGAAAAAGAATCTAAATATAATAGGGCGCGCTTTAGCCCGCCCTCCATTGAAATTAAATATAAAAGATAGAAGTTTATTAAGCACTGTGCATGAATTTTTGTCTGTCCAATAGTACTTCTTCAGTTTCCCGATGATCCGGGTCATCCACACAGCAGTCTACAGGACAAACAGCTTTACATTGAGGTTCTTCATGAAAACCTTTACACTCTGTACATTTTCCGGATACAATATAATACACTTCATCTGAGACAGCCGGATGGTAGGCATCGGCATCACCTTCAGTACCATCAGGAAATGTTATATGTCCTGAAAGTTTTGTTTTGTCTTTCCAGCGCCAGTCGATAGCACCTTCGTAAATGGCTGAGTTGGGGCATTCAGGTTCGCAGGCTCCACAGTTGATACAGGCATCTGTTATTTTTATAGCCATATGGTTTGAATTTAAAGGGTTTAAAAAAGAGATTTCTTCAACCTTGAACGATTGGGAAATCCCCGCTAAACTTAATGACAGCAGTTTAACACTGTTCTTTGGAAATAGACAGCATAAAGTGTGCTGTTTTTATTTTAAATCTTTAATATGCAGTAATTTAGTTGATAATGGCAATTTTTTTAGAAGTTGCAATGCTGATAAGTTTATCAAACTTCCCGGAATAAAGTTCTGAAATTTGAGTGGATGGGTCAGCTGCAAATAATGATGATCTGACAATCGGAACGCTGAATGGCAATGGCCAGGCACGCAGTGATTTGGCTATAGAATCCATAGTGTTGATTCCCTGCATGGCCTGCAGCCCGTCTGCCCAGCACACCAGTCCTACGGTTTTATCTGTGAGATAAGGCTCGTACCTGTTGGCGGTTACCTCAAGCCAGTCCAGACAGTTTTTCATCACTCCCGGAATGCTTCCATGGTAAAGAGGAGCCAGCCAGATATGCAGATCAGCATCTGTGAACATCTGTATCATACGCTCTACTGCCAAAGGAGTTTTGGTGAGTGTAACATCGAATAAAGGAATGCCGGAATCAGCAAGGGTAAAAATATCAGTCTGAATTCCCAGCATTTTTATACGTTCTGAAAAATAGTCAGAAATCAGTCCGGAAGTAGATACAGTTCTTCTTTCCAGCGATCCGTTGAGTATAATAGCTTTCATTTTTTATTGTTTAAAAATTACTTTGGGTAAGCCAATCTCACCATACATCAGTGTTTTAACCAGAGGTTTCAATAATCCCGCTGCTAATAAATATAGAGAAGGATCATGAGAGGTACTTGCCCGTACAACCACTTTCTGATTTCTATACTGTTTCAGGTCTGCATAGATGAAACGTCGTTTCCAGAGATCCAGGAGAATAGTTTCTGCATTGTTTAGATCAACATAAGAAGCATATGGAGACAATTTTTCCATGATCAGCATATAGGCCCAGGGAGGAATGACAGCATCCGTAGAACAGATGATTGCTACTGCTTTTTCGTCATAAACAGAAAAGTCCACCGCAGCAATTGATTCTTTAAATTCTTTTTCCTTAACAATCATTCCCATGAAAAGGTGATCTTTGATATCCAGTTCTACAATTTCCGTAGTCGGTTTGTAATCTGAAAGGTCAAGAGCAATAATGCCTGAAGCCTTTGCTTTATTGATAAAATTTTCCTCAGTCATAGTTGGTTTACTTTCAGTGTTACTTATCTTACTTTCGACAAAGCTTCTTCATATTTTCTTTCAACAGCCGACCAATCAAGTACAGACCAGAAAGCATCCAGATAATCTGCACGTTTATTCTGATAATTCAGATAATAGGCATGTTCCCAAATGTCTATCCCAAGAATAGGGAAACCTCTGTTCATCGAAAGAATATCCATCATCGGATTATCCTGGTTAGGAGTAGAACTGATGGCCAGTGATCCGTTGAATTTTACAAATAACCACACCCATCCGGAACCGAACTGTGATAAACCTGTTTTCTTCATTTCTGCCTTAAGATTTTCAAGACTACCAAAAGTTGAAACAATAGCCTCATCAAGTATGCCCGCAGGATTCAGCTTAGGTTGTGGTGAAAGAATTTCCCAGAATAAAGAATGGTTATAATGACCTCCGCCATTATTCCTTACAGCAGGACTATACTCGCTTATTCTCTGCAGTAGAGAATCCAGATCAGGATTGGCTTCATTGGTTTGTGCCAGTGCAGCATTCAGGTTGTCTACATAAGCCTGGTGATGTTTTTGATGGTGAATGGTCATCGTTTGTTTATCTATAAAAGGAACCAAAGCATCATAAGCATAAGGTAACTGGGGTAACGAAAATGGAGTCATTGTATTTATTTTTTTGATTAATGTGGTACAAAGGTAAAAATATATTTCAATAAAACAACTTTTTTGTTGTTTTATTGATTTTGCATTTGAAATGAATAAAAGATTGTAAATCTTTGTTTTAAGCTTTAATTTTTGAGGTTATAGAAAATGACTATATTTGTTGTTGAAAAATAAAACAACCTAAATATTGTCAAATGAAGAAGCCGGCTGCGGATCGTATTCTGATGTTTTTAAAGATGAGGGGTGAGGCTACATCGCTTCTTATTGCTGAAGAATTGTCGATTACCAAGGAAGGGGCAAGGAAGCATTTGCTGAATCTTGCTCAGGAAGGATTGATCCGGTCTTCGGTAAAAAGCGAAGGCGTTGGCCGTCCATCTACTTACTATACTCTTACAGAAAAAGGATTGGCTCAGTTTCCTGATACCCATGCAGATGTAACAGTTCAGATTTTGAAATCAGTAAAAAATCTTTTGGGTGAAAATGCATTGGATCTATTAATCAGTGACCGTGAGAAGAATACTCATGAACGTTATGAAAAAGTACTTTCAAAGGCAAAATCACTGGAACAGCGCCTTGAATCTCTTTCAGAAGTGCGTAGTGAAGAAGGCTATATGGCAGAATGGAAAAAAGAAGGTGATGACTATTATCTGATTGAGAATCATTGCCCGATATGCGCTGCAGCAAAAGAATGTCAGGGTTTCTGCCGTGCAGAATTGTCCAATTTCCAATCGCTGATAGGAAAAGAGTATAAAGTGGAAAGAATAGACCATATTATTTCGGGAGGGCAGCGCTGTGTCTATAAAATCAGTCAGTAGTTCGCATGTATCAATTCATAAAGATTTGAAAATCAATTTGTTTATATTGATTGGGGTTTCGTATAAAAATAAAGAGGCTGTCCTGAAAGTTTGGACAACCACTTTATTTGCTGATTTTATTCGTACCCCTATACAGTAGGAGTATATTGATATTTGATTCTCAGAGGGTGTATCTGATTTTGAGGACACTCTCTTCATCGATAAGTAAATTAATAAAGCAGATTTTCTATTTCTTTATTAATTTTTTTGTAATTATAGTATGCTGAATGGTTATTATTTTTAAAATATATTCTCCCTGGCTAAGATTGTTTGACTGAATGGTGCTTTGAGAAAGATTTCCACTCTTAATCAGTTTTCCGGACATATCGTACAATTCATAGGATTCCAGATTATCTCCTTTAACTGTAAAGGATTCATTAAAAGGATTAGGATATACTTTAACATCTGAATTTCTTTCTTCGGCAGCAGCAGATGACATTTTATTTTTCGCTGCTTTCAGTATTTTATTGGTCATACCCATATTCGCTGCCATTTCTAAAACCTGACCGAATCTTGGTTCCTCTTTCACACATCTTACATTCATTGCATTCATAGGATGTCCGGTATAAGCATCACTTAAAGAGATAAGTTTGGAGGTAGTAGTATTTTGAGTATCAAATCCTAAATGGAATGCTGCTCCGTATGAATTTGCTGATCGTAAAGCAGCTGTCCATACTCCTGAGATTCCAAGTCTCATAGCAGAAGATATGGCTTCATTACTGTAGAAACCTCTGTATCCCGTTACAGGATAATTCCCGATCTTGTACTTAGAGTTAGGATTATTCGTATTGTCGGATCCCAGCTGATATCCCCATACTGTGTTAGCATTTTTTACTGTTTTACCGGTATAATAAGGAATACCTCCGTTATAGATGTCTGTAGGTTCTTTGATATCATAGCCTACATTCTGCAATACTCCCATACTGAAAATCCTATATTTGTCTACAGTTGCATTAGGAGCATAGAATCCATTGAACCAGGGAGAACTGCCTTTATCTCCTTTCCCGTTAGTGTCTGTAACGCCGTTTGAAATATCAGGAACTCTCCATCCACCGGGACATGGATCGAAAGGAGATTTGCTGGTAGCATGTCCCCATCTTTCCATCATCTGGTTAGGAACAGAATAAAGCCAATCCTGTCCATAGGCAGCATTAAATGATGACCTATTGGTATATTTCTGACCAGGAATCATAAATGCAAGTGGGTTTTCTGAAGAATATTTCAGGGTGTTTGTGATTTTTTCTGCTTTTGTACTTCCTGTTGTGCCATAATCAATATCCCGGCGTTTCGTGTAGGTACTCGTATAAGAAGTGCCTGTAATCTCGGTATAAGATGATGGAATAATATTTCCATTGGTATCAGGTCCTGAAGATTTCCATATACTGTATGTTCCGGTATTGGTGTAGCCGCCTGATACATTTACTCCCGGTTTTATGAAAGTAGGTATAGGATCTTTCCTTCCCCATTGGTATTGCATTCCTGCAGAGTTGCCGATCATTAAAAGTTCATTCCCTGTAGGAGCTGAAGGATTAATTACAACGGGAAAGACATCTGTTGCTCCTAAGTTTCTATCCATAAACGTACTCTTCATTGGCTGGGAGCCAGAATTGGTAAAGTTTACATAATTTGCATTAGATGGTAAAAGCACATCTTCTGTCTGATAAGCTATTTCTCCTATATCCGTATTGCTCACCCATATATGCCAGCTCCAGTAAACAGGATTTTCAACATTACCGTTATGTAAAGACACTAATGCATTACCTGACTGATTGGCCGGTATTTTTACAGAGATATATGCATTTTTTATAGCATTAACATCTGCAGGAGGGTTTACGATTTTAATATTGGAAACCAGAGCGGTATTGTCGGTCCAGTAAACATTCACCTTCAGATTACCAAAGTCTCTCATCCCATGATCAGAAAGATACTGATTATATACTGAAAATGCTTTACTTACAGGAACCTGAATTTCTTGTTCAGTTGCGGCTTTGGTCACTACATAAGAGTTAGGGGTATTAAGACCTTCTGTATAATTTACTATGGAAGGATTTACAAAAAACTCAGTAGGAAAGTCATAACCTGAAGCGTATTTGTCTTCCATACATCTGCAGGCTCCGGTTCCCATTGTACTGGTCGTTTCGAATGGATTAAGATAATATTTTCCTTTCATTCCGGGGAATGTTACTGAATCAGGACTTACGTCAATCCTTCCCGGATCAGCAAAGGCATAAAAGAAATAAGTCTGTACAGTGCTGAGATTAAGCATTGTTGAAGAATGTGCCACAATCTCATGCGGATCCTGATGATAAGTTCCTCCGGTACTTCCAACTACATATTTACCATTTCCAGGATATATTCCCATATTTCTGGAAAAATCACCCATGCTGTAAGCGGTAACGGTATTGGTAAAATCCATTCCCAGACCACCATATATTTTTATTCCGTTTAGATGAGGATGTACAGTAGTTGGCTTTATTAGATTGAATCCTGACTGTACATCACTACTGGCTCCTGTAAACCGGTATCTGTTTCTTCCCCATGGTGAAAAATGATTTGTTGTTCCTGCAGTATTGTTGATATGAGAAGGAATTCTCCATCCGTTAGGACAAGGATCGTATGGTGCCTTAGGCTTGAAGGTATTCACTGTTGATCCGGATGTTCCCATTGCATTTTCAGAATTATCTCCCCATAAATTTGCTTTTTTTCTTGAGGCGTTATCTGTATCTAATGTTTTCTGGAACCATGCGCTGCCTCCTGCTTTATTGTTATAAATAAGATCCAGAGGATTATTAATGGAGTACTTTACATTATTATTTATGTCATCAAAAGGTCTTTGTACGGATTTAATATCATCTGCCGTGCCTGCATCAGCATAGTCGTACAGATGCTTTTTCACTCCTGAGGTTCCGTTGATCTCATACATTGATCCATCTTTATATTCTAAAGGAGGAAACGGGTCTTTTCTTCCCCATTGATATACCAGACCTCCGGATTTATTCCAGTCATATCCTATAAAGTCTCTATTGGTAGCTCCCATATTTCTGTCCATCCATTTGGGAACAAAAGATTGGGTTACGCCATTCACTGTAAATTTGGCATTAGGACTGCCCGCAGTTGTATTATTGTCAGAAACAAATCCATAGGTAATTCCGTTAGTAGGATCATCAGTAACCCAGACATGCCAGCTCCAGACAACCTTATTGTTTATCTTTAAAGCAATAACAGCATTTCCTTTTCCTTTTGATTTATCTACTTCCACTTTTATTTTTGCAGCATCTCCTGAGCCTTCAACCGGCAGAATATAATTGGAAGAACGAATTAACCCCGGAACATCTTCCCAATATACTTCGGCCTGCAAAGATCCGTTTAGCGTTGAAGGATCATTAAGCAAACCATTGACGTCACTCCACATCGCATATGCTTTTTTTACCGGGATATATAAGCCATTATTATTCTGTCCGGAGTCAAAAATATAGCTGTTGGGAGCTTTAGTCCAGTCTCTGCAGTCTGCAGCATTAATAATAGCATTTGTATTTGAAGTGCATCCATTAGTGTTTTTTACGACAATCTGATAGATTCCCGGCTGTAATCCGGTTTTAGTATTACTCTGCTGGTAGGTAGCACCTCCGTCAAAACTGTATAGAAGGTTAGTATCCGTAGTGTTTACTGTAATACTCCCTGTATTTACAGTACATGTAGGATTTGTAATAGCAGCTGAAAAAGCAGCAGGTATTAATGGAGCAGATTCTATAATAGCGGAAACAGCTTCCGAAACAGCTCCTGAAGAATTTTTAATCCTTACCTTATAAGTGCCTTGCGGTAAGCCTGAGATGGTATTGGAAGCCTGGAATGTGACTCCGTTATCAAAACTATATGTTACTCCATCAAGTGGAGAAGTTACAGTAATAGAACCAGACAGGATACTGCATGTAGGCTGTGTTACAGATAAAGTGGGTATATCTACCTGTGCGATTTGAATATAGTTGTCAATTTTCAGGGATGAGGTAAGATTATCCGCATAATCTGCCTCTAATTCTGCATAGTGATTTCCTGCTGTAGTGAAGGTTATTCCCGGATTGTTTTCTGTTGAATGGATCAATCCTGCTCCGTCATCAAATTTCCACTGTACAGATAAAGGACTTCCTTGAGACAGATTGGTAAATTGTATATTGCTGCCTATATATGAAGAGGTAGGAACTGCAGAAAACTCTACAGCAGGAGATATGGAAACAGAGTTTCCAAAATTTACACTGGCATTTACGTCTATTGCCTGCCTTTGTCCTGCGGTATTAGTATAGGCTTTCACCCGGATATAATATTTTCCGGGAGTTAATGGATAGTTCAGAACTTCCGGGCTACGGCTGTTTAGCCATCCTCTAGCTCCATCACTCATCCATGCCGTAGCTGTAATGAGGGTTTCCGTTTCACTGCCGTCTGTGTTTTTTTTAACAAGGTAGGTCCAGTTTCTGACAAAAGATAATGATCTCAGATTTAAGACTGCTGTTGTAACTCCTACAGGGATTTCAAATTCTTTGCTTACATAAAAATGATAGCCTGTAATCACATTATTACCTGTTATCCATCTTGTAATTCCTGCCCCAGTCCCTATTGTTGAAGCTGAAGACCATCCTGCTGCAGTAGCTGTATAACGTGTTACAGGTACACTTACAGCTCCGTTAGGATCTGTGTATGTCCAATCCGGATCTGGGATGCCGGCATCAGACATCATGGTTCCGTCATCATTTCTTCCCGATCCCAGATCTACTATGCTTCCGGATGTAATCTTGATGGTTCTTACAGAAGCTGAAGTTCCTGATGCATTACTTACAGTGAGCTTAGCTTTATAAATCCCGGGCGTGTTGTATGTAACGCTGGGATTTGGAACGGATGAAACTGAAGGATTGCCTCCGGTGAACTCCCACGAAAAAGCGGCTGGTGATCCGGTACTTTCATCCAGAAAATTAACCGTATTACTGCCGGCAACTGTGACTGAAAATTTGGATAGCGGGCTTTGAGCATAAATATGCATTGCCAGTATGAATCCAAATAAAGAGATAATTTTTTTCATTGCTGATGATTTTTTATCAAACATATATAGATTCATCGGGAAGTGAAATAAATAGTTGACCAAATTTATAAAAATGATATTTGGATTTATAAATTAAAAATAATTTAATTAGTTGATATATATATTATTGTGTTCTTTTTTTTCTGTGGGGTTCCATATAAAAAGCAGGGGATATTTTTAAAATATCTTAACTTTATAATGATGAATTAGGTAAGTATTTGGAAATAAAATTGATGATTTGTTATAACACATACTTTTGTTTTATTGCTGTTTATTTATTATAAGTCTCAATTTTGATTATTTTTTTGAATTCTGCATAGATTTGTAAAAATAAAACACACAATGATCGTATTAAAAAAAGTATTTATTTTATTTTTCCTCTTGTCTATAAAAGTATACTGCCAGATTTCGGATAGAAGTTCAAGGGAAATAGACAGCCTGATACAAAAAGACCAATGGGATCTTGCACATTATAAGCTGACTGATGAGAATACCCAATTCAAAAGGCTTTCCAGATATCCGCTTCATTATCACCTGCTGATTAAGCTTGATTCTGTAACAGTTTTATACAAAAAAGGAAAATATCCTCAATCCGGAGAAGCTTTGCTTCGTATCATTAAAGAAATACACGATAATAAGAAAGAGCTTAAATCATATTATTCACCATTGAATCATATTGCTGTAACAAGACTTTTCTATATAGAAAAAAGACTTGGAAATGTTTCGCAGGGACTCAAATATCTATCTTTCTTTTCATCTGAAATGGAACCTGTTTACAGGAAAAAGCAAAAGCTTCTTTTTGGAGTGGCTCATATAGAGCTGGGAAATTATAAAAAGGGAATCGAAATCTTGAACAGCCGTTTGAAAGATATAAAAGAAGATTACAATCATCTTCTGTTCAGTAAATTTTTGCATGATAAAGAAACTGCGGCAACTTATAATACTAAAGGAGATGCTTTTATAAAATGGTATAAAAGCACAGGAGAAAAAAAATATCTTGATTCTTCCAGATACAGCTATAATATGGCGTTTAATATAATGAAGGATTCACCCTATTTTTCAAACTATTCCAAAGCGCTGCATCTTTACAGACAGGCCAATACTGCTTTACTGCAAAAGAAGTATCATGATGCAGGTACACTTTTCACTAGGTGTGAGAAAAATCCCGAACTTATGAATAAGAATTTATCCAGAGAATGTGTATGGGTTGGAAAGGCTGAAACCTGCACCTATCTTAAAAAGACGGATTCTGCTTTTTATTATATCAATAAAATAGATAATGAGAAAAATTCGGAATGCAGCTATGAAAATAAGCTTAAAATACTTCATTTGCTAAGTCTTAATTATGAGAACATCGGAGATAATAAAAATGCATATAAATATGCCAAAATAAGCTTGTCTGAGATTGATAGAATAAATCAGCAAAACCATGTTGGAAATTACTTTTTAGGAAAATATGAACAGCAGGAAATAATATTATCCTCAAAAAAGATGATTGAAGAAAATGAAAAGAAAAGTTTTATACTGATTACTGTCATTATATTTATTTCAACACTTACTATTGTGTTGTTTATTTATCATTATAAAAGAAAAAGCAATACATATTCCGGAACTGCGTATCAGGAGAGAAAGCATGATGCAATTCCCTTCACAGAAGGTATACCGCTTATCATAGATAATGAGCTGGTAAATCAGATATTAAAAAAGCTTGAAGATCTTGAGTCGGGAAAAAAATTTCTATCCAATAATTTTAAGCTTTCAAATCTTGCCAAGCAGCTCAATACCAACACTGCTTATTTGTCACAGATTATTAATCAGCATAAAGGAATGAGCTTTTCTGAATACGTAAATGATCTGAGAATAGATTATATTGTGAGTGAACTTCAGAATAATTCGGTTCTCCGTAAATATACCATACAGACAATGTCGAAAGAAGCGGGTTATAAAAGTACAACAACTTTTATCAGTGCATTTAAAAAGAAAACCATGACGACTCCTTCAGAGTATATCAGAAAACTCAAAAATATTGATTGATATAAAACTGGGAATCAATATGTTATCATGATTTCCATCAGCAAGAGTATGGATGCCATTTTTTTAGAAGACTGATACTCAGGATTCAGCTGTTCACGGATTTCTCCCAAAGCTTTGCTTAATTTATTACTCACTGTCTTGTTACTGATGCCCAGAGCTTCTGCTGTTTCATTAACTGACATGTTTTTCCGGATTCTCATATCATAGACCTGCTGTTCCGTTGAGGAAAGCTGGGAAACTACTTCATCAATCATGGTTAATAAAGCACTGATCTCATTTTCCTCAAGGATTTCAAAATACTCTGAATCTGCAATTTCTATTTCATTAGGAATATCAAACTCGTCAATACTCAGAGTTGGAGGCGCTTTTTTATAGCTGTTATAAAAATCAAGAATCCGATAATGAAGATGGCGGAGAAGGTAGCCTTTGGCACTTTCTGTATCATCGGTCTGTATGGCATCCGTATTCTCTAGAATCTTCATCCATAAGTTCTGAAGAATTTCTTCAGAGGCTTCCTTATCCCGTGTCCGTATAAAAACAAAACGATACAGACTATTCCAATACCGGTCATACAGCAGCATAAATGCAGGACGGTCGCCTGATTTTATTTTCTTTAATAATGTATAATCTGTTGGGTTCATATTGTGATACAAAATTACCTAAAGGAAAATTAACTTTTTGTGAACTTTGGGTGTGATAAGATTAAATATTTCTGAAAAACAGCACTTAAATAGGGTGCTAATCTTGGGTAAATGTGAAAATTGATGAAAATTATTAACAATTTGGTTGTAATGTGAATATAACGTTAAGGATGCCCCGGGGAAGTTTTTCATTTTCACGGTCTTATAGATAGAAGTATCAGTGAATACATGACAAGACCTTATGAAAAAACGTTTAACCTATAAAAATATTGAAGCCTTTGTTTTCAGACTTTGGGAACGGGAAGTTACGGAAGACTCAATTTCTGAAAAAGAAAACGAACTTTTAAAGCAATGGAAAAATCTTGCAGAAAAAGATCTGGATATTGTTCATCTTAAAGAATCCAAAGAAAGAGTATTGTCCGGACTGGAGTATTACTTTCCTCAAACAGATATTATTTCTATCCGATCTGCAAAAAGCTTTACCACACATCTGTATAAAATAGCTGCGGTTATTATCCTGCTTTTATCATTGGGCGGAGTTTTTACCTACACCATGTTCATTAAGCCGGATGTTTATATTGCAGAATCCGGCAGCCGAATTGTTCATCTTGAAGACGGATCTGTAGTTACTCTTTTGCCTGGCGCTGAACTGACTGTAGAAAAATCTTTTCCTGCTTCTACAAGAGTGGTGGATTTAAAAGGAGATGCTATATTCTCTGTGGCAAAATCTAAAACGCATCCTTTCATCGTTCGTGCGGATGGTTTCAGTACTAAAGTATTGGGAACAGTATTTAAAATTTCACAGTCAGGCAAGAAAAAAGCGGTTGATCTTTATGAAGGGAAGGTAGCTGTTTCTTCCCCGGGTGTTCCGGTTTCTTTCCTTAAGCCTAATCAGAAATGGACCAATTTCGGAATTGCTCATACTACAGCAATTATTTCATTGAAACCTGTGAAAAGCCCAGTAAACAAAGCTCCTGCAATATTGTCTTTGAGCTTTAACGATGTTCCTTTAAAAGAAGTAGCAGCCGTCCTGGAAAGCAATTATGATACAAAGGTTCAGTATCCTAAGGAAGCTGAAGATAAGAAGATCACTGCAGATTTCACTGGTGGTACTGTGGGTGAGAATATTGAGTCATTAGCCTTCATCCTGGGATTAGAAGTACATAAAAAAGAAAATACCTATATCCTTAAGAAATAAATCATTATTCAAAAAAAATAATCATAATCAAGAGAACACTATTAAGTATGAAAAGTTTGAAATGTGGGATTACCATAGCAGCCTTATTTTTTACTGTAGCCGCAGAAGCTCAGGAGCTGGTTCAGAAAGTAACATTTTCTGTACCTGCCAACAGACCGCTGATTGAAGTTTTAGAAGAGTTTGCCGGAAAAACAGGGATGAGACTGGCTTATTCCAAAGTAGATATTAAAGAGCTGAAGGTAAGAGGGATAAAATGTGAAAATACTTCCGTCAATAACTGTCTTAAAGATATTACCAAAGGACTTCCTGTTGTGTACCGGCTGCATGGTGACCTTATTTCGGTAAAATATGAAAGTTCTACTATTTCCGTATTGGGAAACGGACGAATTTCCGGTAAAATAGTGGATGAGGTGGGAAATCCCATTACAGGAGCAGAAGTTATTGCAGCTCAAAGGACGGTTGTGACTGACAATAACGGAGATTTTACCATAGAGCTTCCTTCGGGATCTCATAATCTGATCATAAAAGCTCCTAAATATAATACGCTGAGGGTTGAAAAGCTTTCTGTTAGCAATAAAGAAACAATCTTGGTTTCATTTGCTTTAAACAAAGCTTCTGATAAAATTACAGATATCAAAGAAGTTGTGATTACAGCAGCCCGTAAAGCAGATACCCAGGCGGGACTTCTTGCCCAGCAGAAGAAAGCAGCCCAGATGAGTGATGGTATTTCGGCAGAACAGATTTCCAAAACACCAGACAGCGATGTGGGAGGAACTTTGAAAAGGGTGACGGGAATTACCACCATTGATAATAAATATGTAGTAGTACGATCTATGGGAGAACGCTGGAACACTGCTGCCATGGACGGAATCAACCTGCCAAGTACAGAAGCTTATAACCAGAACTTTTCATTTGATATCATTCCTACTGCCATGGTAGAAAGTGTGGTGGTAAGCAAATCTGCAACCCCGGATATGAATGCCAGTTTTGCAGGAGGTTATGTAGAAGTAAGAACCAAGGATATTCCCAACGAAAACTTTACAACCGTAACATTGGGAACTTCATATAATGATCAGTCGGCCTTCAAAGAATTTCTGACCCGTCAGCGCGGAAAGTATGACTATTTCGGGTATGATGACGGAACAAGGGATTTTCCCAAAGGATTAGAACCGATGAACTGGACAGACCCAAGATTTTTTGAACAGTCCAGACAGTTTACCCATGATAATTTCAGCACCTATAAAACAAAAGGTGACATGGGATCTAATATACAGCTGGCATTAGGAAGAACGTATGCGCTTAAAAACAATAATAAATGGGGTTTTGCCGGAGCATTTGTCATCAGAAATGAGCAAAACAAACTGGACATTGACCACACAGGAAGGGGAAACTGGCTGGATACCACCGGACCTTATATTGCTGACTGGGAAACAAAAGGAGTAGCTCCTATACCATTTTATAATTTTAAAAATCAGGGGGCTTCCTACAATTATAACTCTACGTTGGCAGGAATGCTAAATTTTGGACTGCAGCTGGGCAAGAACAGAATTTCATTCCGTAATTCCTACACCCATATTTTTGATAATACCCTGACAAGAGTTACCGGCTGGAATGAATATACTACCGGAAGTGCCATGGCTTCCAATGCAGAATTAGCCTACAATTATTTTTATAACGGAATCATCCCCAATAATGATCCTGCTCAGATCAAAAACTTAGACAGACCATATACTGATAACACCAATTACCCGATTTTTCAAACCCTTTTGCAGAATAAACTGGAAGGGAACCACAAAATAGGCAATACAGAAGTCAGCTGGTTTGCAGCAAGAACCGGGATAACCTCTGATACGAAAGATTATACACAATACTTGACTCTTTATGATTTTATTGGAAGTGAAATTCTAACCTATCATAAAATCTATAATACCGGAGGAAATTTTTACAGAGGATATATCGCCAATAAAGAAACAGATTACAATTACGGAGCTTCAGTGAAGTGGGATCTGGATTTCGGAAACTTAAAAAATACGGTGAAGACAGGATACGCAGGTACATTGAAGAATAATACCAACCAACAACAAAAATTCTTTCTGCGAGTGGATGAGAACAGAAATGTTCCGAATAGTGAAAAAAATCACCTGACGATGTATGGAACTCTTTCAGATTGGTTCAATGGATCTCACTATGCACCGGGAGGTATAGGGTGGGAAACCAAAGCATTGTATAAAAACGATAAATATGAAGGAGAAGTGAAACAACACGCTCTTTATGTGATGTTTGATAACCGTTGGAAGAAATTAAGATTGGTATGGGGAGTTCGTGCAGAATATTTTAAGTATGATCTTATTTCCCAACAACTGGACTCAAGTGATACAAAGAATGTTGAAAGGGCGGCCATTGAGGATAAACCGTGGCAATGGATGCCTTCTGCGAATTTTACTTACAGCCCTACGAATAAAATCAATTTCAGACTTGCCTATAATAAATCTGTCATCCGTCCGCAGTTTAATGAACGAACAGGACTTCCTTATTTTGATCCGGTTGCCAATGGTTTGATTTATAATACAGAAATGACCTCTTCTGTTATTAATAATTATGATTTCAAATTTGAATGGTTTCCCGGCCTTGGAGAAATATTTTCAGCAGGATTGTATTATAAAAATATAGACAGGCCTATAGAACGTGAAGGGCATATCTCCAGTGAAGGGAATCTATATCTCTATAACGGTAATTCAAAAAATGCAAAATTGGCAGGAGTTGAGGCAGAAGTCAGAAAGAACTTAGGATTTATTGCGGGAGGAACTTTTCTGGAAAAACTTTTCATAAGCGGAAACTTTACCTATAATCACACGAAGGTAGTAGCTTTTAAAGACCTGTACAAAACAGGTGACAATGATGAAACCTATGAAGTAAAACGTCCTTTGTTCGGGCAGACTCCTTATGCTTATAATCTTGGATTGACGTATGATGGCGATCGCTTGGGACTGAGCTTTTTATACAATGCAAAGGGTGACCAGTACATTACCGTTGGATATGCTTACAAAGGAGAAGAAATACAGCGCCCTTACGCCGTAGCAGATGCACAGATCTCGTATAAATTTTTACGCAATAAAAACCTTGAATTAAAACTCAATGCAAGAAACTTATTCAACAGGGTGAAGGAATACTATAATAATTACAATTCCTATGTGATACCACTGGGACTTGGGAGTGCTATCGGAACGGAACGGGAAGCATGGGGACTTTTACCGGGTGCAACCGACAGGTATGACAAGAATATTGATAAGATTATGTTCAGGGCCTACAGTGGCAGAATGTTCAGCCTGAGTGTAAACTATATGTTTTAGAAAGCAATAGATCAAATACCAATACAGAAAGATATCTTCATGATAGCAGCGTACAGGTTTCGGTAACCTGGTCAAAAACTAAGAATACTGATGATGCGCACAGCAGTAAAGTTCTGAAAAAACCGGACGTTAACAGCTTTTCCCACGCTTTAACGGTTTCCATGGGAACTCCCGCAATGCAGTTCCTCCTGCAGCGATGGGATGAACACCAAAAAACAAATCGAAGGAATAGAGAGGAAGATATTCCTGAATAAAAAACTGATCTGGTATAAAACAACACAACCGGATTTATTAAAAATTATAACAATGAAAAGACTAACTCTAATTGCAGTGGCAGCATTATCTCTTACAGCTTGTCAAAACGATCAACTGGCAGATGCATCTTCTCCATTCGAAATGAAATCTACTTCTGCTGAGTACCTTACAGCTTCTGCTCTTCCGGTAACTACCGTAAGTGGTGCTATTACTTCAAATACTACATGGAGCGGAGTAGTTGAATTAGATGGAATTGTAACCGTAAAAAATGGTGCTACATTAACAATTCAGCCGGGTACATTCATTAAAGCCAAGCCAAGCGCAAACAATACAGCTACAGGAGTTTTGGTTATTGCTAAAACAGGAAAAATCAACGCAGCAGGTACAGAAGCTCAGCCTATTATTTTCACCAGCTACAAATTGTTAGACGGAAACGAAGATACAACAGCCGCTCCTGGTGATTTCGGAGGGGTTGTTATATTAGGTGATGCGCCTACAAACACCCCATTCACAAAAACAATTGAAGGATTATCAGGTCCTGATTTCTATTACGGAGGTACCAATGCTTCTCATAACGGGGGAACATTGAAATATGTACGTATCGAGTTTGCAGGATATGATCTTTTAGCTCCGAATTCAGGTAACGAAATCAACGGTCTTACGTTAGGAGGAGTAGGAAACGGAACTACTCTGGATCATATTCAGGTATCTTTCGGAAAAGATGATTCTTTTGAATTCTTCGGAGGAACGGTAAACGCTTCAAACCTGGTTTCTTTTGCAGCTGATGATGATAACTTCGACTTCGATAACGGATATACAGGAACCATTACTTGTGCATTAGCTTTGGCAGATTACAACTCTACACACAGTCTTAGCGGAGCAAGCCCGGATTCTAACGGTATCGAGCTTGATAATAATGCAGACGGTTCTTCTACAACATTGCTGACTCATCCGGTGATCAACAACCTTACTATTATCGGTGCTAAGAATTCTTCTAAAGGCGTTTTATATGAAAACGGTATCCATATCAGAAGACACGGAAGATTAACATTAAATAACGCTGTGGTAACAGGTTATCCTGTGGGAATCAAAGTAGAAGGTACAGGTTCTGAACTTTCTTCAGCTTCAGCATACAGCACCATCCAGATCCACGGATTTACTACTTCAGTTACAGGTACAGGTACGGCAGGAATCCCTGCAGCTAATCTGGCGACTGGTACTCCTGCATCTCTTTGGGGGATGAGCCAGCCTTTCTTCAACGAAGGTGGTTGGAATGTATCTCCAAGAAACTGTGGAAACTTCCAGGGACTTTGGACAAAATACAATTTCTCCATTGTAGAATAATAAAAACTTTTAAAAAGCAGGGAACAGCACACGCTGATTCCTTGCTTTTATCTCAAAAATTTTAATCATCAGCATTATGAAAAAAATAATTTTATCATCTGTTCTGTTTTTATCCCAACTGGCTGCAGCACAGTCTCTGGTATGGGGTAATTCTTTTGATACTCCTGCCGATCTGCAGGGATGGACCTTTCATGACCTGAACAACAATGGCAACGGATGGGTACAGGGACAGAATATCTATCATAACGGAACTACCCTGGCCTATGGAACTGCCGGAGTTCTCCGCCATTCTATCAATTCGGTTCCCACTGGAAATGCTAACGGATTTACTACAGAAAATGACTGGATTATTTCTCCTCAGATTGATCTTACCAATACTACCGGGACTATTACCCTGGCGGCAAATATCGGAAGACAGAGATCTACTCATACTATTGTTGCCAGAGAGCTTTTTATCTATGTAAGCACACCGCAGAAAGAAGTTCCTACGCTATCGGATTTCCAGGCGATGACAGTAGATGCAGATGGAAATGACGTTCAGAGTATTTACAAAATACAGGTAGGTGATTCAGCCAATCCTTTTCCGGCGGATCTTACCCAGTTTGTACAGTCCCTTGTAGATCTTTCTGCTTTTGCCGGGAAAAAGATCTATATCGGAATGTGGTCAAACAGAAAAACAAGCGGAAATAACGTTCAGAACATTAATATTGATGAAATAGGAATTTATGCTACTTCATTTTTGGGAACTAAGGATGTAAAAAGAAACAAAATTGTAACACAAATAGCAGAAAACCCGGTAAAAGAATCTTTACACCTGCAGCTTAATCCGGCATTGAAAGAAAATACAACTGCAGTGAATATTTATAATGCAGCAGGGCAGAAAGTACTTACCACTCAGTATTCCGGGGTTATCCATGTGGCAGGGCTTACTGCAGGGCATTATATTGCAGAAATTACAGACGGAAAGACTACGGAAAGACTGAAGTTTATTAAAAAATAATTTTTCTGGCCTTAGAAACTGATTCTAGAAACACCAGAAATTTAAAATACAATAATGGATAGGAGTTGAAAAAATACTATCCAGAACATATCCAACTAGTTTTTTTATAATTATATATTGCCCGGCTCACGGGTTGGGCAATATTTTTAAGTTTTACAATGAAATAATTAAAGAAAGATGAATAAAATCTTCGCATTGCTACTATTTTTCACCGTACTTTTTTCATGTACAGACAACAATACAATGGAGTTGTATGATAAAGTACAGAAACCCGGAGAGGTTAATATCAAAGGATTTTCCAAACCTGATGTTCTTCAGCTGAGGTTCAACGGACAACCTGTATCTATAGATGGTAAAACTTCTTATACCAACAAAATTGAAACCCAGCTTCAGTTTGTTCTGGATCAGGGAGAAACCAATAAACTATCTGTCTATAACAATGAAACAGGTACTGAAATTGCAAAATACAATATTACATATGACAATATAAATGATTATAAAGACCTCTACTTTTTTAATCTTCCGGGAATTTATCTGCAGACCTATGCTGTAAAACCGCAGGTGAACTTCGGGAAAGTAGGTTTTGAATTTATTTTTCCCAATCTTGGCGAATTTTCCGGAACCTCACTTAAAGATGTAAAAGGTGTTCTGAAAAGAGAAAACGGAGTAGTGCTTGCTGAGTTTGACAGCATTGGGAAAGACAATTTTACTGCAGTGAAAATCTATAGTTTTTTCAGTTCAACAGCTCCTGTATACCTTGAGTTATACAAGCCGGGAACTACAGAGCCTTACGCAGGATCTAAAATGATTCAGGTGAAAATAAAACAACACACAGGTGCCAATATGATTGTTCTTCAGGAAAAAATGGAAAATGGAGAATGGGTGGTAAAAGGAGATATCGATGTAGTAGAATATCTGTAATTACGTATGAAAAATTTTTTAAAACTTCAATGTATTGCTATTGCTGTCTTTCTCATTTCGTGTACGAATACTAATGAAGAAAGCGTACCTGTTTTTCCTGAGGGAAGTACAGAATCTGTGAATCTATGGGTTCAGGACAGTATGAAAAGATACTATTACTGGGCAGATCAGATGCCAGCAAAGCCGGATTATAAGCTTCCCGTAAAAGATTTTTTCAAAACTCTGCTGTCTTCCGAGGATCGGTTTTCTTTCATGGTAAATACTGAAGATTCTTCTTCCTATCCACGATCTATAAGGAATATGTACGGTTTTGATTACACGGTTGTTCAGCTTGCCAATAATGAAGTGGTTACTGTAATTAAGCTGGTGCTTCAAAATTCTCCGGCTTTTAATTCCGGGCTGGAAAGAGGAATGATCATTACCAAAGTGAATGGAAAAGCAATGACTGCCGCGAATGCTGAAGCAATGGCTTCATCCATTAAAGATCAGACCGTTGTAGAACTTACCGTTGGAAAGTGGCAAAACGGAGGCATTGCAGAGGAAAAAAACATTACTGTTTACTATGGTTTCTCTTTTGAACAACCTGTTTTATCTAAAATTTTTGAAAAAAACGGTAAAAAAGTGGGCTATCTGTACATCTATGATTTTCCGGACGGAATGACGCAGACTTTGTACCAAAAGTTTGGGGAATTGAAAGCTGCCGGAGTAAAGGAATTAATTCTGGATCTCCGGTACAATTACGGAGGTTCAGTATCCTCTGCCGCAGCACTCTGCTCACTTATTCCTTCAGGATTATCCTCCGGCTCATCATTCATCATTTTTAAAGGAAATAAAAACGGAGGCGAAGTAAAAAGAACATTTGCCCAACAGATTACTTATGATCCCAAAGCTTTGGACTTTGCAACCTTACGCGCCAATGCATTAGGATTACAGAAAGTATTCATCCTCACATCAAACAGTACAGCCTCTGCAGCCGAAATTGTGGTGAACAATCTGAAACCATACATGCAGGTAATTCAAATAGGAGATACTACACTGGGGAAAGATATGGCAGGATTTGTAGTGGAAGACAGGCGTAAACCCAGAAAAATTTCCTGGCAGATTCATCCGGTGATTTATAAAGTATTTAATGCCAGCGGAGAAGGCGAATACAGCAGTGGAATTTCCCCGCAGATCAGTATCAATGAATTTGCCGGTCTGCCATTATTACCTTTGGGAGATCCCAATGAAACTCTTATCTCTTCTGTTCTGAACGGAGGATATTTCAAATTGCCAGCTCACGAAAAGAATGGAAATATCAAAATTTTATTTCAGAGTGATGTGCCTCCGGTTATGATGCAGCAGTAATGCGGATAGAAAGGGCAGAAAAAGAAAATTTTAACCAAACTCAAAAGTAAAATAATATATCGAATAGTAAAAGTATAAATTTTTTTACCCTTTTACCTATTCAGAAACACAATAAAATCATAAAATCATGCAGGGAATAGAACCAAAACTTCACATGAACCTGACCAGCCGTATTGAATATTACCGTCTGCTGATAGAAGCAGCGGAAGACCCTGAAAGCCAGCCTTCGGAGGTGATTACACAGATTTCAGAGCTGGGTCATCTGTATGAAGAATATCTGCTTAACAAAAAAAATCTGGAAAACAGCATTAAAAATTACCGCGCCTATCATAACGATTTGAGAAAAAAACTCACGTCAAGACTGCGGGAGCTCAGAAGAAAAGCAAGACAGAAATAAGATCAGAAATGTACTTTATCGGATGATTTTACGGTGAAATTCATACCTTTATATCATCAAGCAGAAGGATGAAGGACTTATGAATTTTATCCAGGCAGAACTTTCCGTTTATTTACAGATATTTTGGCAGTTTTCATGGCGGGAATGGATCATATTCAGTCTGATGGCTAATATTCTCCTTTACCTGTTTTCCATAGGTTTGTATGTTTTTATCGAAAAGACCTGCCGGAAAAGTCAGTTAAAGAAAAAAAACATCCTGTTACAAGATCCGATTTTTATCTTAGTCTGCTTACTGCAGCACATTTACCTTTTATCTACAAAGTTTTGCATTGAAAACATCAAGAACATGTTTTTGAGCCTTTTTGTTCTTTATCCTTTTGAAACGATAGGATTCTGAGTGATGATACTGGTTTTATTCGTTGGAAATCCTGGCGTCTGGCAGAGCGATTTTTGAGTGGTCATTGATATTTCCGGACAAAGAACCGGTTTGGGCATATAAAAAAACAGAGGCACAAAATAAAGCAGATGTAAAAATTTTCTTTACTTTTAATATTTTACATAAAAATCACAACAAAATTAGACCTCTGTTTGGTGAATGTGTTGAAGAGAAAATTAAGGTTTTCTTAAGAATTGTTAATATAGAAAAGCAATACTGAAGGGTAGTAGAGCTGTCATTTATTTTTCGGATCCTAAATCCTTTTCAGTATGATTTCCTTCTACAAGTAAAGTCAATTCATCACATCGTATAATCTGATGATTTTGGATGGTAAATTCCGCCAATACTTTATGTACCACCTTACTTCCGTCTTTTAGTGTGGATTTTGCGATGTGGTTGGTAAATATTACAGTACCGTTTTCCGCATAGTTAATGATCTCAAGTTTTTGTTCAGTTACTTTTTCTTTGAGTTTTTTGATGTGCAGAACAAATTCTTCATAGTTCAGTTGAGAATGGTCTACAAGCTGAATGTATTCCTTTGAAAAATATTTTTCAATTAATAATTCATCAAATACAGGGTTTTCTAATACTTCTTTAAATACCTGCCGGATAAAATGTTTCATAACTTTATTATTTTTAAGCAAAATTACCTTACAGATGAATGACTGAACGATAACAATTGTAAAGAAATTATCTGCGGTTGCGTATTCTGCTTAATGAAACACTTGTAATGCCAAGATAAGAGGCAATATAATGTTGTGGAAAGCGCAGAAGAAGCTCCGGTCTGTTTTTGAGAAGCTGTTGATACCTTTTCTGGGGAGAATCTCTGATAAAAGAGATCAGCCGTTTATTGATTTCACTGAAACGTTGGTAAAAAAGCGGCTGAAAAGTATGCTGGAATTCCTGATTTTCCATGAGCCTGTGAAAGTTTTCAGTGTGTAATTCGTAAACGGTAGTTGATTCCAGAGTTTCAATTACAAAATCAGATGGAATGCCATTCAGGAAGCTGTCAAAAGATGAAACAGCCTGGTTTTCTGTTATAAAATCCAAGGTAAGTTCTTTTCCGTCCTGATAGAAAAATACTCTTAACGCTCCGTTTTTTACTAGGAACATTTTTTCTGAAACTTTTCCTTCTTCAAGCAGGATTGTTTTAGCAGGATAAGTAACCTCAACCAATAAATGAAGGTCAGTTTTCAAGAAAAAGTGAAGATCCGGAATGTGCATATATGAAGGATTAATGGGAGGCGTTCAGTAAATCCTGTACAATTATTTTACATTTTTTATCAATTCATTCGATCTGTAAAGCTGGCTGTTCATTTTTAGATTTAAAATACTGGTAGAAACTGGCCTTGGATACATTAGCTTTGTCAATAATTTGATTAATCCCCGTATTGTTGTAACCTTGTCTATGGAAGAACACCATAGCATTGCTTACTATTCTTTCGCGAGGTTTGGGCATGTTATAAACTTTTTACAAATGTAGAAATAAACAGACTGGTATGTTTGAAAATACATTAATTTTAAATAAATACCATGGTATAATAAAGCTGAACGACGAAGAAAAGTACTGTAAAAAACCATAGAATATAAGGGTGGTAGCTGAAATTATTCTTGAGGATATAGTGTAAAGCTTTGAAAAGCTTGAAAATCCCGATAATTGCAATGATGATAAAAACCAGAAAAGCCGTAAAAAATATATAATCTCTTGTTCCATGGTTTTTTATCTTACCCAGGTTGTCAACATAAGCATCTACATTCATAGTTTGTCCCAGAAACATAGCCGAGCTGATTAATATAAAAAGAGGGGTAGATGTATACACCGTTGTATAAATAAAAGAAAATAATAACGTCCGGAAGGTGACTGTATTCACTTTTTCTTTTTTATACCATAATATAACAACAGTAAATACTACCGCAGTAATATTATTCATCAAAAATATAAAGAGCGCTTTTTCTACCATGCTTAGCCCTTTGATTTTGGAAATAATATTGTGCTGACCACCATAATCCATTAAAAGTACCGAAACAATCACAGAGGTATAAACAGAAAGTTTGATAGGAGAGAGGAAGTCGTGAAAGCGTTCAGTCTCTTCTTTTTCCATCTCGTGAACAGACAAATCATAGCAGCGACGGGGATCGTGAAACAATTTGAAGATGGTTACGGGAACCAGCAATATTTCAATAATAATCTGCAGGCACAGCTTTTCAAAACTATCAATCAACTTTTCAAACATATAGAAGGATATTAAGGGAACGTTTTTGCAATTTAACTAATTTTTGTATTACATCTTAAAACATAATAAAAAAGTGGATGACTCATGTTAAATCATCCACTCATTTATTATCTAAAAAAGCGTATCACTATTTCGGAAGTCCTTTTTTTAAAGCAATATGGGCCTTTTCTACGGCTTTTCTTTCTTTCCAGTCCATATACCTTTTTTTGTATCGACCTTTCATAAAATTATCAAAATTACGCTGAACGGCAAGATTCCAAAGAGAATGTGCCTTTACAGCCCAGCTTTTATCCCATGCACGCAGTGAAATAGAGAAAGATCCATCCAGATATTTCATCCAGTGCCACCAACCTGTAGGCATGAATAAAGTATCTCCATGCTCCAGGAAACACTCAATTCCTTCTATACCATCCAATGCCGGGAATTTCTCAAAATCAGGATTGGAAATATCATAATCTTCCAGTGCATAGGTGGCATAAGGAAGCTTATACAGACGTGTTTTCCATTTGTATTCAAACAGAAGGACATGTTTTCTTCCATTGAAGTGAGTGTGGAAAATATGTGGCATGTCGATATCGTAATGAAGGAAAGTTACAGAACCTTTACCTCCGAAAAACATACTTGGATATTTATCTAAAAATCCACCCATAAGGTTTTTTGGCGGAACATAGTCGTCCAAGAGTTTGGGGGCAAATTTTATAGGATCAAAGAAGAAAATTCTCAGATCAGTAGGCTCTCTCTGAATAAGGTCCACATAATCACGGAAGGGCATTTTCGTAGTCGGAGTATTGATAGGGGCGGCAGGATCTGCTTTGGCACTGTCATAAAGGGGAACTTCAACGTCGCCTACTACTTCTTTCATGTAATCCATCGTCCATTTTTGATAGGCGGGCCACTTTCTTGCCATATTTCTGATTACCACTGGCTTACATGGCTTTAGATATTTTTCACGGAAATCTTCTTGTGAAATGTCATCTACAATATCAATTGGTTTAAGGATTATTCCCATTCGTTCAAATTATTAAGCTAAAGTATTAAATATTTATGACAAAAAAATGGAAAGAATTAAAATTATTTGGAATTAATATAAATAAATGATAAGGCACCAATTTTAGCTCCGTTTTTTTGAGTTATTATGATATGATTTTATCTTCAGTTCTTTTAAAATCTATAGTGTTTATAAGGTAAAAGATATTTGTAAAATACAATAATTGTATGTATAATTGCTGTATTAAAATAACCATGAAACGTTTTACTACCATTATTTTTTCACTCGTATTTGCAACTGCTTTTTCACAAAAATCAACCAGGATTTTTACTTCAGATATTGATAACTTTTGGGTGGCTTATGACAGCATCCAAAAAACAAATGATTACTCCGGAAAGCTGGATCTTATGAATAGCAGGGATGGAAAACAATAATAAAACTTTGCTGGTATTAGTAGATCTTAAACCCAATAAAGAGTATGAGTTTATACTTACCAATAAAGGCTTTATTTCTAAAGAAGGGTATCTCCTGAAAGATGAGAAGTTTCTTATCAGGTTTAAAACCGGCAATAAGTAGTTTTTTCGTAAGTGGATATTTAATAATTGGGATGTGAGAATGAATTTCGTTTATCTTTGGTTTTATTGTTTTTAATGTCTTAAAGTTTTATTGATTTTCTGGTTTTTTAGACTTTTCATGAGATTTTAGTGATAGAAGAAAATTCACTCTTTTTCAAAAAAAAAGTATATTCGGCTTCGTAAAAATAATGATATGCAAGTATATGAAGGGATTTCTGTGGGGTTGTATCTGTTACTAATGATAGGTATAGGCATATATTCTTATAGAAAATCAACAAGTAATTCAGAAGAATTTCTAATTGGCGGCCGAAAAATGGGAGCTGCCGTAACAGCATTGTCTGCGGGAGCGGCTGATATGAGCGGCTGGCTTTTGATGGGAGTTCCGGGAGCAATGTATCTGTCCGGAATTTCAAGCTCCTGGATTGCGATAGGGCTAACCATTGGTGCTTATCTCAATTATATTATTGTAGCACCAAGACTCAGAATTTATACGGAGGTGGCACAGAATGCCATTACGTTACCTGTATTTTTTGAAAACAGATTTAAAAATAAAAATCAGCTTCTGAAGATCACGTCGTCTGTTTTCATTCTGGTATTTTTTACCCTGTACACTTCTGCAGGAATGGTATCCGGAGGAAAACTATTCGAATCCGCTTTCGGAATGGATTATACGGCAGGCTTACTCCTGACAAGTCTGGTCGTAGTACTGTATACATTTCTAGGCGGATTTCTGGCAGTAAGTCTTACTGATTTTGTACAAGGCACCATCATGGTACTGGCATTGGTGATTGTTCCGATTGTAGCGATTACCCAGATCGGAAGCGTGGGAGAGACATTCTCTCTGATTGAAGCAAAAAATCCAAAATATCTGGATTTGTTCAGAGGAACAACAACCGTAAGTATTGTTTCTTTATTGGCATGGGGATTAGGATACTGTGGGCAGCCCCATATTCTGGTACGTTTTATGGCCATTGATAAACCAAAAGATCTGATCAAAGCAAGACGTATAGGAATTACATGGATGGTCTTTACTGTTGCCGGAGCCTTGGCCATAGGATTGGTAGGAATCGCTTATCTGCAAAAGTTCGACATGACTATGATGTTGAAATTTGACGGATCAAAGACGGAAGCAGAAACTATTTTCATTTATTTCTCCCGTATATTATTCCATCCGTTTATTGCGGGGTTTTTACTTACAGCAATTCTGGCAGCGGTAATGAGTACTATTTCTTCTCAGTTATTGGTAACTTCAAGCTCATTAACAGAAGATATTTATAAAGCTTTTCTGAATAAAAAAGCAACTTCTAAGCAATTATTAATGGCGAGCAGACTTTCTGTTTTACTTGTAGCGGTCATTGCGGTACTTTTATCCCTCAACCCTAAGGATAGTATTCTTAATCTTGTTGGAAATGCATGGGCTGGCTTTGGTTCTGCATTCGGACCATTGATCCTGCTGTCTCTTTTATGGAAAAAGGCAACATGGCAGGGAGGTTTTGCCGGAATGATGGTAGGAGGAATTACTGTATTAGCCTGGGTCTATCTTCAGCATCCACTGAAAGACTGGTACGAAATCATTCCCGGGTTTACACTTTCTTTATTAACCAATGTGATCGTTTCTTTATTCACTTATAAGCCAGATGATGTGATTGAAAAAGAGTTTAATGAAGTTCAAAAGATTATGCAGGAGTAATATAGAAAGCTTTGCAATGACATAACAATGATATACCCTTACCAAACGGCAAGGGTTTTCGTTTTTCTGAGGCTATTATATTGTTATATGATAATTTAGCTTTTGTATACTTACTTTTAATAATAAACATAATAAGTGCCGGGATAAAATCTATAATGCTCGGTTATATTATATTTTCAATACCATGATGAGCAATCCGGCCTCTTCCAGACACACATCATAAACATCATGGATATAAAATGACTTCTCGTCACAAAATTCTGCATTATTTTTTGTATTATTTTAGGACAAGCATTCTTCCTTTTGCATAGGCAATCTGGTCTTTTTCCTTTTCCTGGTCAGGATTATTTTTGAGGTACATCTGATAGTATATTGCTGCATTCTTAGGCTGTTTCAGGTTGAGATCATACAGAAGTCCTAAACGGTAATAAATAATATTGCTGATCCCAAAAGTCAATCCCTTTTTATAAGCGGTTAAAGCCTCATTATACTGGTTTTTAGCTTCATAAATGCCTGCCAGCGCAGCATAGTAAAGATTGGTATGGTCTGAAATAGCTTCATCAATAGTCTTTTGCGCATAGATTGCAGCATTGTTATAATCTTTCAGTTCACGATAGCTCAGTGCCATAAAATATAATGTGCCTTCATTTTGTACTCCCATATCTTCCAGCATTTTGTAAAGCATAATGCATTTCTGATAATCTTTTATATAAAAATAAGCCTGTCCCATATCGTTCATTACATTAACATCAGCATGATTTTTCAGGAGCTTTTCACCAATTTCAATTACTTCCGGATACTTGGTTAACTGATTGGCAACAGGTAGCAGAGCCTGCTGTAAAGTGAAATTTTCAGTATCGGCAGCAATCGCTGTTTTCAATACATCATAAGCAGGCAGATATTGTTTGAGACCGCTGTAGGTAATGGAAAGATCATAAGCCACATCAGGGTCGGTAGAATTAAGGGCATTGGCTTTTTTGAGATAATTAAGTTTAGATTCAGGCGTTTCTGCATAGATAGCAAGCTGTTTATAAGCATTGAAATTAAGACTGTCAATTTGAATGATCTGCTGAAGATAATTCCTGGCATTAGAAGCATTTCCCCGTCTGGAATTAATACTGGCCAAACTGAATAAAGTAGGGAGATTATTGGGTTGAAGAGTGTTTATTTTCAGATAACTTTTCTCAGCTTCCGGAAGTTTTCCGGCCATCATATGACAATAAGCTATTTGTGAAAGAGCCTTTATATCCTGTGTATCTCCGGAATATATGGTCTGAAGATATTGGGCAGCATCAGCATAACGTTGTGTTTCATAATATTCAAGAAGCTTTTCAGTATCAATTTTTGCAGATTGAGCCGTGATATTGTTAAATGCTGACATAATAATACACAAACATATTCCTATTTTCATCATGGTTATTTTTTAACTAAAATATTGCTTATTTAATAAGCTTCCAAATTATGGACTCACATATTGGGGATTTTTTTAACCTTAAACCAGATATTATTAGATTTCTTACACTCACTTTACAGAAGAAGCTAAAGCGGGAGATATGGAAATAAAAATTGTCCGGTCATTCCTTGATTATTATGGGGAAAATAAGAGAAATAACCATATTTACTGAAACCATTGATGATCAGATGAGACTTTAGCCATAATAAAATATGAAATCCATCACAGAGCAGAATTATATATCTGTCTGAATCTTATAAAATTATTTAAAAAAAATTAGTGAAGTAGAAATGTTTCATGTGTGTATCTAAATGTTTGATGTTGAGTTCTTAATATTCATATTTTCTTTTGCTGGGAACAGAACTGTCTCTTTAAAACTCCGGAAATCCGAATTTTATTGAAGAAATATTTTGTCAGTAATAAAAAACTTTCTATATTTGCACCACTGAAAACAACGGTATTACCGGAGTTAAAGGAGAGTTGGCAGAGTGGTCGATTGCGGCAGTCTTGAAAACTGTTGACTGTAACAGGTCCGGGGGTTCGAATCCCTCACTCTCCGCTAAAAAACCCTTAAATCAATTGATTTAAGGGTTTTTTTACATTAGTAACTAGCAATAAAAAGCCCTGCAATTCGCAAAATTACAGGGCTTAGTATGAGAATAGATTCTTCTCTTAGCTTAAAATCTCACATGGCGCTACACAATACACCCAAGGGCATCTTTTGATTTCCGGGGGTGGGCAACACGCTTCAGAGCAGGTTGCTGCTCCGCCATTAATACTTTTCAATTGGTCTCTTGAAATTTTTTTAGAATTTTTCATAGTCAAGTAATTGCGTTAAACTTAAAATTAAGGCTGGTTTCCGCCACCACATCCGTCGTAAGGCATACATTGCCACTTACCACCAATTAAACATAGCTGACCGCCTCTGCAGTCAATTCCCCCCTTAATTGTTTTCAGTTCCTGTCTTTCGATTTTCTTTAAATTTTTCATAATAATTTTTACGTTTAGCTTAATTCGAAATTAATGAAATTTTATCAACTATCGTAGAATTATTAAAAAAAATATTTATTTTATTTTTTCAATTGCAGTATTTTTTATGTTTATTTCATAAAACTAAGTAAAATTATTTTTTTTGCGTAAGCTTTGAAACGGCTTCCCAAAGAGTTCTCTCATTTTCATAAAATCTTGTCCTGTGACAAGTCCGTTTTCCGATCGGATTGGTAACTTTGACTTAATATTAATCCTCTAAATCTTATATGATGAAAAGTTTATTTAGATTCTCAGCAGTATTGTTCTTCATTATTATTCTTGCCAACTCTCAGGTATATGGACAAAAAATAAAACCTGCTGAAAGCGGTTATGCACCTGTTAATGGCATCAAAGTCTACTACGAAGTCTATGGCGAAGGAAAACCTCTTGTTTTGCTACATGGTGCCTTTATGACAATCGATATGAATTGGGGGGAGCTGATCCCGGAATTGTCTAAAAACAGAAAAGTAATTGCACTTGAATTACAGGGACATGGACATACTCCTTTTTCCGAAAGGAAATTATCACATGCTACTTTGGCCAGTGATGTAACAAAGGTAATGGACTATCTGAAAATTGATAAAGCAGATGTTGCAGGCTACAGTTTTGGAGGAGAAGTGGCCTATCAGATGGCTATACAAAGTCCGGAAAAACTTAGCAAACTGGTTATTATCTCATCAACCTATAAAACCCAAGGCTGGCTGCCTGAAGTGAATAAAGCCCTGGAAGGAATGAAGCCTGAACTCTTTACAAACAGTCCCATGCATACCGCCTACAATGCTGTAGCACCTGATAAAACAAAATGGCCTAAATTTCTGGAGCAGATGATGGCTTCTGCCGGACAGCTTTTCGACCTTGGCGATGATAATGTTTCTAAAATTCCGGTACCGGTTTTAATTATAGCCGGTGATAATGATGGACTGGATAAAACAGAACTTACAAAAACCTATAAATTATTGGGAGGTGACGTTTTTGCAGACATGGGTGCAATGCCAAAATCTCAGTTGGCTATTGCTCCGGGGCAAACCCATGTAAGTCTGATGATGCAGACGGCAATGATTCTAAACTATCTGAATGGCTTTTTGAAATAATTAAGGCCATTAGAGGGTTGAAATCTATTTATAACGTTCAAAATCTACAAAATGAATACAAAATTTGAAGCAGGAATTAATATTGCTATAAAAATTCCCAAAAATAAATACGAAAAAACAGTTGCTTTTTACCGGGATATTTTAAAATTGGAGGTTGAGGAAAAACCAATACAAAATCCCACTGTTTCCAGAACACATGAAGTAAAATTTGGACATAATATGATATGGCTGGATTGTGTAGACAATTACACTCATTCTGAAACATGGCTTCAGCTCACCGTACCCGATGTAGAAGCCGCTACACAATATCTGCTGTCAAACGGTATGGAAACCTGTGACGAAATTGAAGAACTTCCTGAAAATATGCACTGGATTACCGATCCTGCCGGCACCGTATTCAATTTGCAGGAAAGAAAATAGTAAAAAACAGAAATACAATGTGTAAGAATTGCTTAAAATGAGGCTGTATCCAAAATTTTAATACCTTTAACCATCAAATCCTTAAAATTTTATAATATTCTCATGCAGAAAAAACCATTCAATTTTATTGCAACCATACTTTTTCTGGTAGTAAGTGTGACTGTATTTTCACAAAAAACAGCCGCTTTGGGTTCTTTATTGGATAGAAATTCAGAATTTATATTCCCGCAAGCTCCTGATAAAATCTCAAAAGCGTTGAACGTAAAAGCCATCTTTTATGAAGATGCCAATGAAGAAAAATATGCCAAATGGCCCATTAAAACAGGGCTGGAACTTTATTGCAGCTTGGGAAAAGATAATACTGTGAATGAGATGTTTTTTGTTGCTTCAGATAATAAACCTGTAATTGTTGAGGGACTTCCTTTTGGTCTTGTTCTGAATAAAAGTACATTACAGGACAGTAAAACGAAGTTCAGGAAGTACAATGCCAAAACACAGAAATTAGCAGCAGACAGTGAATTTCCAGATGGATCAAAACTGGTTTTTAAAAAAGGAAAACATTATGCAACATTATTTTTCGACAGCAAAAACCTTTTAAAATCATTAGGACTTACAGAAGAAATGATTGATCCGGCAGCTAATTAACCTAAGGGAGGCTTCAAAACAATATAAGACCTGTCATTATCTGGCGGTGTTTTATTCTTATAATGAAGCCCTAATATAAATTTAATTATATTGTTAATCCATAGTTGTTTTTTACCTCAGCCATCACAAAAGTACTGTGAGTGCTGCCTATAGAATCTACAGATCCCAGCTTGTTAAATACAAAATCCTGATAATGTTTCATATCTCTTACCTGAACTTTCAGAAGGAAATCAAAATCTCCGGAAATATTGTAACATTCGGCAACTTCTTCAATTTCTAAAATTTCTTTTACAAAATCATAGCCTACAGACCGGTCGTGAATTTTGAGCTTGATCTGGCAGAAAACCGTAAATCCGCGGTTCAGTTTTTCAGCATCGAGAATGGCTGCATACCTTTTGACAAAACCTTCCTGTTCAAGCCTTTTTACCCTTTCAAAAACCGGAGAGGTAGAAAGGTTCACTTCTTTTGCAAGTTCCTTAACGGTCAATTTTGCATTTTTCTGGAGCAGCCTGAGCAGCTGTAAATCCTTATTATCGAGTTGTTCCACAGAATATTATTCTTTTAAATGATTAAAACAGTCAAATCTACAGAATTATATGCTCTTAATTTTATTTTTAAAAGTTTAATTTGCTTAATTATTTATTGTGAATTGTATTTTTATTCGGTATTCCTAATTTTACACAAAATTAAAAACTTTTACTGATAATCTTTGTTAGAGGTAAAAGTACAGTTCTTTGCAGATACTTCATCAAACAGGAAAGGTTTTACTTAAGGTAGATTAATAGGGAATCGTGTGCAAATCACGAGCTGTCGCGCAACTGTAAGTAACATGCCAAAAGTTTCTGTCCTTGCATATCCACTGCCAAAAACGGGAAGGATGACGGAAACTGTTACAAGTCAGGAGACCTGCCTTTACTGAATTGACAATGCTTTCGCGGGCTGAAGCTTTTGGGTCATACAGATGATATATCAGATATGTATTTTCTCTCAATTGGAAATGCATTGCCTGCTATATCATTATTTCCTGAAATTTCCTCCGCAAAAACATAACGAAGCATTTTAAAGGACTTTCACAATAAGTTTAATTAAAAAGTTTAAAAAAATGCAAACTCACATCCTTGGCTATCCGCGTATTGGTAGCAAAAGAGAACTCAAAAAAGCCTGCGAGCAGTATTGGTCAGGTAAAATCCTTCTGGAAGAACTTTTGAACACCGGAAGAACTATCTGTACCCAAAACTGGAATATCCAGAAAGAAGCAGGGATAGATCTTATCCCATGCAATGATTTTTCATACTATGATCAGGTATTGGATATGAGCCTTGTGGTAGGAGCAATTCCTGCACGGTATCATGAAGTAGTGCTTAAAAAAAACAATACTGAGCTTGATCTTTATTTTGCCATGGCAAGAGGCTATCAGAAAGACGGATTGGATATTACTGCCATGGAAATGACCAAATGGTTCGATACCAACTATCATTACATCGTTCCGGAATTTTATAAAAACCAACAGTTTAAGCTGAGTTCAGATAAAATTTTCAATGAATTTGCAGGAGCAAAACAAGCTGGAATCAATGCGAAACCGGTTATTATCGGGCTGGTTTCTTATCTGCTATTAGGAAAAGAAAAAGAAGAAGGATTTGATAAGCTGGATCTGGCCGCAAATATTCTTCCAGTCTATATAGAGATTTTAACCAAGCTTCAGGAGCAGGGTGCAGAATGGATTCAGTTTGATGAACCTTTTCTGGCATTAGATTTAACTGAAAAAGCCAAAGAGACCTATCATTCTGTGTATGCCGAAATCAGAAAACGATTTCCAAAACTGAAATTTATTGTAGCCACTTATTTCGACGGATTAAAAGATAATGCATCACTTGCCGTTTCACTTCCTGTGAATATATTGCATGTTGATCTGGTGAGAAATCCTGAACAGCTGGATGATATTCTGAATAATATTCCGGAAAATTTAAGCCTTTCATTAGGGGTAATTGATGGTCGGAATATATGGAAAAATGATTATGAAAATTCGCTGTCTTTCATTACAAAAGCTGTTGAAAAATTAGGATCTGAAAGGATTTTGATCGCTCCATCATGTTCATTGCTTCATTCACCTTGTGATCTGGATTTTGAAACCCATCTTAACCCGGAAATTAAAAGCTGGCTGGCTTTTGCTAAACAAAAAGTAAAAGAAGTAGTAACACTTAAAGAACTTGTTTCCAGAAAAGAAAATGAACAGATTCTTGAAGCATTCGCAGAAAATAAAAAAGCAATTGAAAGCAGAAGAACTTCTTCTCTTATTCATAATCACCAGGTAAAGCAAAGAGCAAATGCTGTTTCTGAAAAAGATGCTCAGAGAATAAACCCTTTCAAAATCCGTAAAAAAGAACAGCAGGAAGTATTGCAGCTTCCTTTATTCCCAACCACTACAATAGGGTCATTCCCGCAAACCACAGAGGTAAGAAGCTGGAGAGCGAAATTCAAAAAAGGGGAACTGACCGCAGAACAGTATGATACTTTACTGAAAGAAGAAACTCATAGAACAATCGGCTGGCAGGAAGAAATTGGTATCGATGTACTGGTTCACGGAGAATTTGAGCGTAACGACATGGTAGAATACTTCGGAGAACAGTTGGAAGGATTTGTATTCACTAAAAACGGATGGGTACAAAGCTACGGAAGCCGCTGTGTAAAACCTCCGGTGATCTTCGGCGACGTTTCCCGCCCGGCTCCGATGACGGTTTATTGGTCCCAATATGCCCAATCCCGGACTGAAAAATGGGTAAAAGGAATGTTGACAGGCCCGGTTACCATTTTGCAGTGGTCTTTTGTCCGTGATGACCAGCCCCGTTCAGAAACGTGTAAGCAGATTGCTTTGGCTATTCGTGACGAGGTGGTAGATCTGGAAAAAGCAGGAATCAGAATTATTCAGATTGATGAGCCTGCCATAAGAGAAGGTCTTCCATTAAGAAAAACCGACTGGCAGGACTATCTGAAATGGGCTGTAGAAGCTTTCAGAATTTCAGCAAGCGGAGTGGAAGATGCTACCCAGATCCATACGCATATGTGCTATTCAGAATTCAATGATATTATTGAAAATATTGCCGATATGGATGCCGACGTGATTACGATAGAGTGTTCCCGCTCTCAGATGGAACTGCTGAACGCTTTTGCAGACTTTAAATATCCGAATGAAATTGGTCCGGGAGTATATGACATCCATTCACCAAGAGTACCATCGAAAGAAGAAATGATTGAACTGCTGAGAAAAGCTCAGAATGTAATTCCTGCCAATCAGCTTTGGGTAAATCCGGACTGCGGACTGAAGACCAGACACTGGGACGAAACTGAAAAAGCTTTAATAGCAATGGTTGCCGCCGCTAAAGAAGCCTCAGTAGAATATGCGGTCTAGAAAAATTTAAAATAATTAGATTCAATAATTCAGATCGTGTTATGATTTTCATAGCACGATCTGTTATTTTAATAATTAAAGTATAGTTAAGAACCATTCTGACTTAAAATTTAAGCAAACTGTCTTCATAATCTTAACATCTTAATAGTTAAAAAAAAGTTGGAACGTCTTCATTTTTAAAAGTTATATTTTACAAATGCCCCGATATTTTCCAGGGTCTTTTTTCCGTTATTAAACTGATCAAAATTGGAAGCAAGTCCGTACATCATTTTATCCTGTTTTACTCCCAGTCTTATAAACTGAAGGCCTCTGGGATATCCGCTGTTATCCAGGTTTCCAATAGCCAGAACACTGAAATATCCCTTGAAATTTTCTGTCAGATAAGGTGTGTACTCAAAAGATACAGACTGTTCCAGAGAAAATCCTTTCTGATAAGTGGTTCCTATAGAGTAGGACAGATAATAGGAAGGACGGATAATTTTGTACTGTAGATAAGCACTGAAAAATGCTCCGGGATTTTTCATTCCAAATGCCGCATTGGCACTCAGCCTTTTGGTAAGATGATACGAAAGGGTATTTCTGATGAAGAATATGTTTTCTTTATCCTTGGTATATTCTGTATCAAACAGGGTAAGATTGTTTAATTTCAACCGCTCATTCAGCTGATAATTGACATTGTGCATATAAGTATAGGAACGGTTTCCCAAAACCAGATCAGGAGTATAGGAAATCTTCTGTGCATTCAGGCACATAGAAGCTGATGCAAGAGCTGTTATGGCGATAAATTTAGCCTTCATATTTCACTCATTAAAATTCTGTGAGCAAAATTATTCAGGCCGGAACGGAATAAACTTAAGAAATCTTAAGAAACGTCAGACAGGTGTTTTTTTCTCAGATAGCTCAGATATTCTACAGTTATTCCAAGGTAGGAAGCGATCATGTATTGAGGAAAACGCTGCTCGATATTACGGTAAGTAGTGACAAATGTTCTGTATTTGGTGTAGGCATCAACACGGGAATGTTCAAAGGTTCTTTCCTGTAAAGTAACATAGGCAGACTGCATTTTCAGACGCCAGAATTCTGAAACAGCAGCAACTTCTTTATATAATAGTTCCAGATTATTTTTACTGATCTGTATGATAATGCTATCCTCATTAGCCTGAATAAACATTCTTGAAGGCAGCCCGCTAAGATAGCTGTAAAGATCATTTACCCACCAGTTTTCAATCCCCAGCTGAGTGGTATTTTCTTTTCCCTTTTCATCAATATGATAAGCAGACAGGCTTCCCTTTGCAATGAATCTCATATGCCTGGAAACCTGCCCCTCACGAAGCAGAAAATCTTTCTTTTTAAGCTGTATTATTTCCAATTTGGAAGTAATACAGTCAATATCTTTATCTTCTAAGGTAACTATTTCTTTAAAATGTTCTATCAGCTGTAAAAGGATTGGATCTGTATTTATCATTAGATTTTGTACGTATAGCGGCAGGTACAAATTTACGTAAATATTAAATTAAGGGATTGTATGAATCGATTGTATATAAGAAGACCACAATTTACAATATAAATTGTGGTCTTCAACAGCTAAGGACTATTTAACTACGATTCTGTTTTCAAATAACCATAATGCAAAGATGTTTCTTTTCCGAATAAACTTGAGAAAATATTCTGAAATTCATGAATGTATTTACATTTTATAGCATTTCCATATATTTTAAGTCCTTCCATTATTTTTCTGGAACTCAAGTCTATATCATATTTTATAAAGGCTTCCGGTCTTTCATACCGTATACTCTGGTCTGAACTGTCTGTCCTTGAAAATCCGAGCTTTTCAAGCCATTCTTCCGTTATTTTAATCGGTTTGATTGCTGCTGCCGGTACTGAAATACTTTGAATATCATTTTCAATTTTAACAAAATAAGCCTGTTCGACATTTTGAAAGATCTCAGTAATGGTATAAATCTGATTTTTATACTCAACCAAGTTCTTGATTTTTAGATCTGCTACGTTCATAATATTTTGACTTTAAATGGTGATATGGTCTCTGGTAAAATAGCAAATAGTATGCCCGACATTGTATTGTTATGCCGTGTTTTGGGAAAGATTAGGTTAAATTTTCGATATGAAAATTTAATAATACGTTAAAATAGTACGTTTATTAGCGAATTATCACATGAATATGAAATATAGAGTGTGGTATGTATGTGGTACTAGTTTTTTATTCCTGCTTTTGGAGCTGTATTAAAATTGGTCAGAAGAAGGGCGGTTATAACAGATATCATAAGAACTGCTATGAAAACGGTCCATGAATAGGCATGAAGCAGATAACCGGTACCACTTCCCAGAATGCTTGAGCCAAAATAATAAAACAGCCAGTAGATAGATGTGGCTGAAGATTTCCCACGTTTGGAATACAAAGCTGTCATCTGGCTGGCCATGGTATGTGCAGCGAAAAATGAAAGGGTAAAAAGCCCAAGTCCGAAAATAAGGATATAAATATTTTCAGATAATAGTAGGGAGGTTCCGGTAAGCATGGACAGAATAGAAGCCTTCAGAATGCTATTCATAGGAAATTTTCTTGAAAGACGGCCTACAATCATCGTTCCGAAAACTCCAAAAATATACATCAGAAAGATAAAAGCAATGATAAAGTGGCTTAATGAAAAAGGGCTTGCTTCCAGTCTGAATGTAAGGTAATTATAAGCGCTTACAAAAACTCCCATCAGTAATGCTGCGGTACAATATAAGCGAAGCATATAAGGATTGGTAAGGAAAAACTTCATCTGTTTTACCTTAAGATAATAATCCGTTTTCTGTGGATTGAAAAATTTTGACTCCGGAAACAGTTTCCAGAATACAACACCGAGAATAAAACTTTCTATGCCAATCAGAAGAACAGCATTCCGCCAACCAAATTCCCCTGCAAACAAGGTAGCCATTATCCTTCCGCTCATTCCTCCAATTGTATTGCCACTGAGATACATGCTGATGGCGGCTGGTACTACCAACGCATCCACTTCTTCTGTAAGATAAGCGAGAGCAACTGCAGAAACCCCGGAAACAACGAAGCCTTTCAGAACTCCGATAGCAATAAGGAGGCTTAAGTCTGGAATCCAGGTAGAAACAATAGTTAAGGTTGCAGATGAAATTAACGAGAAAACCATGAGATTTTTTCTGGAATAACTGTCGGCTTTAAAAGCAAAAAACAGTAATCCCAATGCCATACCTATTGTAGATGATGATACCAGCAGGGAAGTATCACCTACAGATACCCCAAACTGTTCTGCAGCCATAGGCAGCATCGGCTGGAAAAGATAAAGCTGTGCAAAAACCGAGAGTCCTGAAAAAAAAATACAAAGTTTTATAGATTGGAAACGTGAGCTTCCCTTAAGAGCTTTTTCAGATGAATTCATGATTTTTTGCAATTAAAATGCAGTGGTTTGACAGAAAATTAAGTTCTGTAAATTTCCTGATTATTTTCGGAATTTAAAAATCATTATCGCAATGATATTGATTGGTGAAACAAATCATTAAAGCTGCAAACTGCTGATGTATTCTGAAGGAGTAATATTTTCCATCTGCTTGAATACCCGGTTGAAGGTAGACTGATTGGAGAATCCTGCATCAGTATAAATATACATGAGGGTTACTTTTTCAAGATCATTTTCCTTGAGAAGTCTTTTTACACATTCAATCCTGTGCATATTTAGATAATTATTGAAGTTGGGATATCCTTTAGCACGAATTGATTTTGAGATATAACTACTGTTGATTTCTATTTCCGCGGAAAGCTTGGAAATATTAAAATTAACGTCTTTATAAAGCTGTTTTTCTCTCATCACAGATTCAATTTTTTCAAACAGTTCATCTGCAAAAGGAGCTTTCTCTGCCACAGAAACCGGTTGAATTACAGCACTAGCATTCTTTTCTTCAATTTCATGGTAAATTTCAACTCGTTTTATTTTATCCTTAAAATAGAGCAGGAGTGATATTACGGCTACATTGGAAATCATAAGGATGGTGTCGGTAATTCTCACATCTTCAGGCCGGTGTATCGGAAATTTAAAACTGAAGGTTTTGGAAATAAGATATCCTATAATAATATTCAGCAAAACAAACATACTGTAAATAAATACATACTTTCTTGAAAAAAAGACATAGGCTGCCAGAGGAATGGGAATAAGCCATACAAAACTTGCTATAGAATTGTTCCAGAAAGCCAGCATGATGTAAAAATTATAAAGTGTTGCAATAATAATGTAAGAATGCACCATTACATTAACCGAATAGGTTTTACGAACAATCAGATAAGTATAAACCAGTAAAAAAAGTCCTCCAAAAAGATACCATGCCATTATTTTATCCGGAATGATAAAGGTAAATATCAATCCAAATAGGGCAAGAATCACAGACATCAGAATATTATAATAATACACCAGCTGTCTTTTGTACTGTTCAATTTTTATGTCTTTTTCGGTAATCATTTGTGGCGGTAGGTAATTTAAATCATTTCAATATGTTTTATAAAAGTCAAATATCAAAAGATGACTGATTTAATATGTTGGTTATTAGTTGTTTGTGTTTTGTAAAACTGTTTCCGGTTTTTCATTGATTATTCGTGAATTTGATTTATTAATGTAGATAACTTTGCACCAGCTAGCTCAACATAGGCTGATTGATGATAGATTAATTGGTCTGCATGATTTATTCAATTCTTAAATAAATCAAATAATTTTTAAACAAATATACTAAAATGAAAAAAATAAAATTACCTTTTGCCAGCATAATGATGTGTTTTTCAGCAGCTGTATTTTCCCAGGTAGGGATTAATACAGACTCTCCTAAAGTAACGCTACATGTAGAGGGGAAACCAGATGTTGCTACTGCGGCAGACGGAGTGATTGCTCCAAGAATGACAGGAGATCAGTTAAGAGCTAAAGATAATGTGTATCTGGCAGATCAGACCGGAGCGTTGGTCTATGTAACGCAGGCTGTAACTGCCCCTTCTGTAAAAACAGCAAAAGTAGATAAAGCCGGCTATTATATGTTCAACGGGACTACCTGGAAGTTTGCTTTCGGAGGAAAAGATGACGACATTACCATTGGAGACCTGATCTACTATCATGGAAGTATTCCTGCAGGCCCTTCCGGAGCCAGCACATTAGCCAGTACCTATCTTACTGATCTTCCTGTTCTGGGAGGTTTCCTGAGACTTGATGCCCAATTTAACAGCAGTTCAGCAGGAACAGGAGCGGCTACCACTTTTAATCCCAGACTTTATAATGTAGGAACTTCAGATGTGAAAATCTGGGTTTCGGAAATGTCTACCCATACCGGTGATTCTGACAACGGAAATATTAAATTATCACCGGGAGCTTACAGGCAGTTTGATGATGGAGTTTATCTTACTCAGACTCATAATGAGACCGTAACATTTGATATTACAATACAAGAGCCGGAACCAAGATGGTACAGAGTGTATTATGCATTTCGTGTAGACAATAAATCTGCAGCGGGAAGCAGCGATGCTACCACCACAGATTCCAATACTTCTGATAACACAAGGGAGCTGTTTCTCTCTGTACAGAGGCTGTACTAATAAGTTGTCCGAAGATTCTAAAAATGCAGTGATTATATAAAACTATATAAAATCAAAGGGTTAGCTGTTTAAAAATCTAATGAGATTTGTGTTTTTTCCGGGGCTGGAATGATAAGAAATTCAGCCCCATTTTCTTAATGCATCATTTCATAGACTTTAATCAGCTCTGCAATATTTCCGACATTAAGCTTTTGAAAAATTCTTTTTTTATAAGTGCTTACCGTAGACATCTGAATATTAAGCCTGTTGGCAATTTCCAGATTGCCGTTGCCGTCTGCCAGAAGTTTGAAAATTTCGTATTCTCTGGACGATAACTTTTCTACGGGATTATCTCTTTTGTTTTGAATAATAAGGCCAATCAGTTCTGCAGGGTAGAAATATCCCTTCTCAATTACTGTTTTCACAGCGTTCTTAATTTCTTCTTCACTACTTTGTTTATTCAGATAGCCTTCAGCACCTTCTCTGATATATTGAATCGCAACATCTTTGTCATATCCTGAGAATATAAGAATTTTAAGGTCATTCTGTATATCTTTAAGCTCCGGAACCATCTTCTTATACTGAGTTCCCGGCATATCAATATCTAAAATAATAAGGTCATACCGTTGATCTTCCAGCTTCTTTTTCACCTGTTCATAATTTTCCGCAAAATCTATATTCAGTAACGGATAAGCTGTTTCAAGAACCAAAGAGGTTCCCGCCCTTACCACATAATGATCATCAGCGATTAGAATTCTTTCATTCATAAAGATTAGTTTTTATTGAGTGTTATTTCCACAATTGTTCCTTTAGGTTGGTTTTGTCTGAAGTTCATTTCAGCATTGATCTTTTTTACCAGATGGATAACCATATGCAGACCCAATCCTTTTCCTTTAAAACTAGGTGTTTCCAATGTAGGATTTCTGAACAGGTTCATGTAAACAGAAATCTGCTCTTCAGACATCCCTGTTCCTGTATCAGTAATTATTATTGTGGTTTTTTGTAAATTTTCTGTAACCGTAAGGGTTATATTTCCTTCAAAGGTATTTTTTACAGCATTATCAAGAATATTATGAATAATGGCTGTTAAAATACTTTCATTTACTTTAGAATATACGATTTCTTTGGTAAGATTGGTAATGACAGTCCCTTTTTCTTTTGCAATTTCACAGAATAATTTATTCTTGATTTCCAGAATTCTGTTGATTGGATATTCATTTTCTTCAAAAATATTTTCAGCTTTATAAAGTTCAGTATATTCTTTCAAATTCAGGGTAAACTGATACAGCTGTTCGGAAGATTTATAAATACTGTCAAAGTATTTTTTCTGAAGCTCCACATCATCAGATTCATGAAGTTTCTGAGAAAGCATAGCAATAAATCTGATCGGAGTGGTGATATCGTGGCTGATGGTTTCCACCAGTTTTTTCTGATATTCGGTTTCTTTTTGCAGGTTGTTTTTAACAACCTCCAGGTGAAGTGAGGTTTCTCTCAGTTCAGAATTTTTATTATGAACAATCTGTTTTAAAGCTTTATTTTTTATTCTTAGAAAGTTGGTGGTTAACTGAACGATGATGATAATCAAAATAAGAATAACAATGGAAGCAGATACTCTGAATAACAAGGTCTGATAGAAAAGTGGCTGAATTTTGAAGCGTACAGTCTTTTCTTCATATCTTCCATCTGCAGAAATCAATACCCTTACACTCAGAGTATAATCACCGGGAGAAAGGTTGCTGATCGTGTATTTTAATTCTTTTCCTGTTGCAATCTTTTCCCATTCAGTATTTTCTTTTCCTGATATCTTTGCTTCAATATAAAGATTTTCAGGATTGGAAAAATAAGGAATATCAATAAAGATATCTGCAGTTTTGTAATTATTTTTCAAATTAAGAATCTGGTGAAAATACTGAGGCTCAGAATTTCCTATTTTTACCCGTTCAATGTAAATCTTATTTCTTCCCGGATAATAAGTCTGAATACTTTCCGGGTTAAAAAACACAAAACCGTCCATTGAAGGAAATACAAAATCCCCATTCTCAAGAGCGTAGGCATTGGGTTCTGAACTTCCATTAAATTCATTGGTCAGGAAGCCGTCTTTTTTAGTGAAGCGATAATAAAAAACCGCAGTTTTTTTGTTTTCTGCATACTGTAGCAATTGTTTTTTAGAGACCTTAAACATCCCATTATTTGAAGAAATCCAATAATATCCCTTTTGGTCTTCAAGAATATAATGAGCCGACTGGAGATAGTCATTGATGTCGTTGGGCATCTTGATAAGTTGGTGATTCCTGAAAAGATAAAATCCGTCTTTGTTGGTAGTAATCCATATCAGATTATCCTTTGTTCTGATAATACTTTTGACATTGATGTTTTTAATTAATGGAGTTATAGTATTGCTTGCCAATGCTATGGAATAAAGTCCGTCACTGTTTCCTGTCAGAATTTCATTCTCATTGTATTGATAAAAAGTATTGATAAAACTTTTAAAAGTATAGGTGAAATCCGGTTGGCTAAATATATCTTTTCTGTAAAGATGAAGCTTTGTTCCTGAAAGATCTGTAAAGGTTGTTCCATAAAGGTTTCCGCTTTTCATAAATGTTTCGAGTCCTTTTTTTACAAAAGATGAATCCTTCTTTTTATATCCAGAATTTTTATAAAACCTGATAATACGGTTTCGTTTCCTGATCAGAATGTTTCCGGAATTATCATACATCATCACATAGTTGTCATTGTTTCCGAAAAAATGGTTGTTTACAATCCCATTTCTTCCGAATTCTGTACCATCCTCAGCAATAATTGTATTTTGACTGAAAGGGAGAGATGCAAAATATACATTACTTGAGAAATCAGCATTTTTCCTTGAAACATTGAAATTGGAAAGTTGAAGTACGTTCAGTCCGTTATTGAGAGTTCCCAGATACAATTTATTGAAACTCTCATCATAATACATAGAGCAATAAGAGTGATTGCCGATTTCTTCAAAATTGACAAGAAATTTCAAACGGAGATCCTTTTCATCTCCTTCCAAAAGGTAAATATTATCATGGTTGATAATAAATGTCTGATTGGTAATCTGTTGCCAATATATTTTAGTGTCTGGGTGATTAAAAAGTGTAGGTTGATCAGAAACAGAAAGACGTCCCTTGTAGATGGAGTAGGTTTTTCTTTTTTTCAGATCATTGATGAACAGGTGATTATTCAGTACAAAAATATAATTCAGATCTTCATTGGTAAAAGGAAGGACAATTTTTATTTCCTTTTTTCCTTCCTTATAGATGATGGCATTCTTTTCTGTAAAATGATAAACAGAATTTTTAAGCTGAATAAAATATTGGATGTCATTATAGAAATCCGAGGTAATGATATTATTGGCAATGCGGTGGAGAATATCATTACCGCTGCAGTAGGTCATTTTATCACCGGCAGTAAGATCTGCCAGTTTGGGAAACCTGTTTTTAATAATAATTTTATTTTTCTGGAAATTATTAAGAACTGTTATGCTGTCAAGACACGGATCTCCTATAAATTCACCAAAATGTAGATTATTTACCTTGAAGTTATTAAAGGTAATAAATGAACTTCCGTCAAACCGTACGAGTCCGTTTTCAGTAGAAATCCAAATGAAGCCATATTTGTCTTTTACAATGGCCTTTGCACTGCTTTGCGGCAGTCCGTTGTCTATGTTGTACCACATAGAGGTGTAGTGCTGCCCGGAAATATTTAGATAAATACAAGCAAAAATAAATACCCAAACTCTCATATATGTGCAAAACTGATCTATATCTGCTGCTAATGCAGAAGACGGTTAATAATAGTATTTGTACAAGTCAATGTTTTTTTTAAGGGTAGGAACGATTGAGAATAAATTTTTATCATTGAAGTTTTCTGGTCTTTTGTGTTTTATATTTTTTGATCGTGTAAAAATAGTGAAATTATGGAGATAAATTGGTATTGAGTATCCTGTTTTCTGTAAGTTTTATCATGTATTGCAGACAATAAGAGATTCAAAATTTTTTTCAATCTTGTCGTATTTCAATAATATGTGATAAATTTATGCCGTATTCATTGTAAGTTTTCGTCTAAAGATCTTAGTATTGTACTGGATTTGTGGCTTTTTTTAGAATTTTATGAACAAAAATTATTGTTGTGTTTGAATAATTTTATCAATTTTTGATTAACAGTTGAAGTTTTGTTTAAATGATTTTGTAGTAAAAATTCGACAAAAAAAAGACGGTTTATTCTACATGATAGCTTTGTCAGGGCTTATGGATATTCATATTTTTGCAAAAATATTCTCGCAGCAATTAAGAAGATTTATTGTCAAAATAATGATTCTAAGAACACAAACGGTTTTTATCTCAAAAACAAAAGAGACTGTACAAAAGTAAACAGTCTCTTTTTTGTTATTAAACACTCAGGATATCTTTTTAATCAAAAAAAGATACATTGGAAACGCAGGAACGGACGGGATATAGTGTCGTTTCAAAAATCAGAATGAAAGATAAAAATCATGCATACAGATGGGTAAAACATCATATGTTTTATATTTATTCACCTGATAACGGACGATTGAGGTTTGCTCTCTGTCTTTATCATATGGCTCTGATTTCATCTAATGTTCCCGATTTCATGATTGTTAATATAATAAAAGGGAAAGTGGTGGTGAAAAATAAACTTGATTATAAGAATATTTTAAGCCCAGGAGAACTGGAAGTTTTAAAATTTTTAGGAGAGGGATATGCCAGTAAAGAAATTGCAGGTCTTCTTTCTATAAGCATCAATACCGTAAACAGGCGCCGTCAGAATATCCTGGAAAAGTTGAAAGTGAAAAATTCTACCCAGGCTTTTAAAGATAGTTTTTTTTAAATATTCAGCTTGAAACATCCGAAAAGTTTACCATATTATTTTGTATCTTATATTTAATTTTATATCTTGAATACACATTAGCAAGAACCATACATGATGAAAAGAAGTGAAGAAATTACCCATCAGTATTTTACCTTTTTAGACCAACATATCCATGAGGTTATTTCGGGAACAGCCCCTGAATTTCTGGAACTGAATGAAATTGCCGGAAAACTTGCTGTCTCTCACAAACATCTTACCGATACCATTAAAAAAGAAACCGGAAAGCATCCCTGTTTTTTTTATGATGAAAAAATTATCGGGGAAGCCAAACATATGCTTATTGTTACGGATAAATCTGTAGCAGAAATTGCCCGTATTTTTACTTACGATCCATCCAATTTTTCAAAATTTTTCAAAAAAATGACTGGTTACACTCCTGGAAAATTCAGAGATTCCCATACCGTCTGAACTGACTGTTTTTATTCTTTAAAATTCCTGCCACAGGAGTTTCGATGCCCTTTTCGTCTCTGGGTAGGGATTTAATCGTGCTGAATTCCTGCTGTAAAAGGCAATTTAGTGAATTATAATGTTAAAATTACCGGAAAATAATCTTTTATAAATGAGATGGTTGTGAAAAATAACTGTCTTTTTTTATTATTTATTTATTAATATTTCTTTATTGTTTACTTTTTTTATTAAATTTAGGTAAGAAAAAACTAATTAATTCAAAAAGATAAATGTTAAAAAGAAACATGTATATACAATTGAGTTTGGTTTCCAGAGTATAAGAATAAATTATTGTGTCTTTAATAATATTTAATCTTAGTAAGGGAGCTTAACCCCTTTAAATAGTTATATATTTGTTTTTTAAAACCACAACAAACAAGATTAAGGATGAGCATCAATTTCACAACAGCAACTATCAAAGACTTTGAGAATATACCAGACAATAATATGGCTCAAAGGGCTGAAATTTTTTATGAATATTTAGACTATGTAAAGTCTAATGGACACATGAATTACCGACTGAAGAATACTTCAGGAACCAATGCAATACTGAATGTAAATATTGCAAACCATAACAGAGAATTTGTTAGTTTTGTATCAAGTGATTATTTGGGATTTACACAGCACCCGAAAGTAAAACAAGCTGCCATTGAGGGAATAGAAAAATATGGTACCGGTACTGGGGCAACCCCTCTTATCGGCGGTTATTTTGATTACCACAATGCGTTAGAAAAGAAAATTTCAGGTTTCTTTAAAAGAACAGAAGATGAAGCCGTAGTATTTACAACAGGTTATACTGCTAATAGTGCGAGTTTACAATGTTTAATGCAAAAGGAAGATCTGGCTATTTTAGATATGGCTGTACATGCCAGCGTGCACGAAGGATGTGCTTTTACTAATAAAAAAACATTTCCGCACAATAATTTGGAATCTTTGGAACACATTTTGAAGGTATCTGAAAATCTGTACCGTACGAAACTCGTTATTGTGGATGGAGTGTATTCCCAGGATGGTGATACCTCCCGTATTAATGAGATCTATGACCTTGTGAAAAAGTATAATGCCTTTCTGATGGTAGACGACGTACATGGGGTCGGCATCCTTGGAGAAACCGGAAGAGGTACTTTGGAACAGGCTGGTTTATTGGATAAAGTAGACATCATCACAGGTACATTCAGCAAAACATTCGGAAACCTTGGAGGATATGTCATTGCAGATAAAAAAATAGCTGCATTCATCAGATTCCATTCACGACAGCAGATCTTCTCAGCTACAGCTCCACCATCATCCGCAGGAATTGTTAAAGCCATTGATTTAATTGACGAAGAACCTATCTGGAGAGAAAAACTCTGGGATAACATCAATTATTTCAAAAAAGGACTTGACGATTTAGGATTAGATACCGGTGTTACCTGCTCTGCCATTATCCCCGTAAAAATTGGAGATCCCTATGTAACAGGAGAAGCCGGAAAACTACTAATAGAAAAAGGAATCTATACCAATCCGATTCTTTATCCGGCTGTACCAAGAAAAGATGCGCGTATCAGGATGAGTGTAACGGCAAGGCACGAAAAAGAACATCTCGACAAAACGCTTAATGCGTTTGATGATATAAATAAAAAATTGCATATTGCGAAAAAATAATAATTATGCCTAGAAAAGTAGTGCAGGGCCCCATTAGGGACAAAGAAAAAACAAAACAGAAACTGCTTGCTGCAGTTGGTAAAATTTTAAGAGTAAAAGGATACTCCGGACTGAAAGTAAGTAAAATTGCCGCAGTAGCCGGATTTGATAAAAAATTAATCTATGAGTACTTTGGAAGTACTGATAAGCTGATTGATGAGTATATCAAATCTCAGGATTACTGGAGCCAGGTCAACCAGGATGTTGATATGGATTTCTCTGATGGTGGACACGAACTTACCAAAATGGTGGTACTTAATCAGTTCGAAAACCTGAAGAAAAATAAAGAACTTCAGAAAATTATCCTTTGGGAGCTTTCAGAAAGTAAGCCTATTCTTAAGAAACTGGTTGAGCAGCGTGAAGAAGTAGGAGAAGTCTTATTTGGAAACATCTCAGATCCTTATTTCGGAGAAGGGGTAGCAACAAGGCATAGAGCAATTATGGCTTTAATAGTTTCCGGTGCTTACTATCTTAATCTTTATACAGGATACAACGCCAATAAGTTCTGCGGTATTGACCTGAAGACCGAAGAAGGAAGAAAAGAGATTGAAGGCGCTATTGTTGAGTTGATCGACTTTGCATACAGCAAAAAAAAGTAGAAATTAAAAGTTTTCCGATTTGAGCAAAAATACGTTTTTGTTGATATTTGAAAACTTTTAATTTTCAAATTAAAACTATATTTCTTACTTTTGGCCAATGGAAAATTTTATAGTATCTGCAAGAAAATATCGTCCTCAGGAGTTTGATACGGTTGTAGGGCAATCCCATATTACGGATACTTTAGAACATGCAATTGAAGAAAGCCAATTAGCTCAGGCATTGCTTTTTTGCGGTCCTCGTGGTGTGGGTAAAACTACTTGCGCAAGAATTCTGGCAAGAAAGATCAATGAGAAAGATGGCTCGGTTTCAGAAGATGGCTTTGCTTATAATATCTATGAGCTGGATGCAGCATCCAATAACTCTGTAGATGATATCAGAGAACTTATAGATCAGGTACGTTTTGCACCTCAGGTGGGTAAATACAAAGTATATATCATAGATGAGGTTCATATGCTGTCTTCTGCCGCTTTCAATGCTTTCCTTAAAACGCTGGAAGAGCCGCCTGCTCATGCCATTTTTATTTTGGCTACTACGGAAAAACATAAAATTATACCAACAATTTTATCCCGCTGTCAGATCTATGACTTCAAAAGAATTGTCATTGAAGACATTCAGAATCATCTGAGAAACATAGCCCAAAAAGAAAATATCCGGTATGAAGATGATGCATTGTATCTGATTGCTCAGAAAGCCGACGGCGCATTAAGAGATGCACTTTCCATCTTCGACAGACTTTCTACTTTCTCCCAGAAAAATATTACACTGGCCAAAGCCGCCGAGGTATTGAATATTCTGGATTATGATCAATATCTCAATATCGTGGATCTCGCCAGGGAAAATAAAATTCCTGAAGTGCTTTTCGCATTTAATGAAATTGTAAAAAAAGGTTTTGATCCTCATATTTTTATTGCCGGATTAGGAAATCATTTCAGAGATCTGATGATGGCACAGAATGCTTCCACAATGGAACTCATAGAAGTAGGAGAGAAAACCAAGGCCAGATTTGTAGAGCAGGGACAGAAATGGGCCGCCCAGCAGCTTATTGATGGTATTGAAATCTGCAATCATGCAGATATTAATTATAAAAATTCCAAAAACCCTAGACTTACGGTTGAAATTGCATTAATGCAGCTGGCTTCACTGACAGCTAATTTAGGCGATACTAAAAAAAAAAATTCCTGATACTAGCTCCGTTTCTCAGTGAGAAACAGGAGGTGAAGATGCCGGAAAAAACTCCGGAGAAGAAAGACGTTAAAGCAGAACAACAATCTGCTGCTTCTCAGGAAGTTCAGGCAAAAACAACCAAACCATTATCAAGACAAGGAATTTCTTCTGGTTTTAGTATCAGTTCTTTCCTGAATAAGGAGGATAAAGTTGAAACAGCAGAGAATGTTGTGGTGAAAACTGAAAACCTTCCCCAAAACCATTTTACAGATACTGATCTGCAGATGGAATGGAAAATTATGCTTAAACAGCTCCAGGTAAAAAATAACTTTGTTTTCAATGCAGTAAAAACCTTCAAGCTGGAAAAAGCCGGAGAGCATAAAATCAAAGTTTTATTCCCTTCAGATTCTGCAAAAGTAGAATTTGATAAAATAAGTGGAGAATTTTTTAATCATTTTAAAAGAAAAATTCAGAATCATATTATTGAAGTAGAATACTTCAGAGACGTTGATAATCTGAAGATTGAGGTAGTGACGAAGAGAAAACTATTTGAAAAATTTATAGAAAAAAATCCGCTTTTGAAAGATCTTGATGATTTAATGAAGTTTGATTTGACATAATTTTTATATATTTGTCAAATATTTCTGTCAGAAATAAGTTTTTGACAAAAACAAATTACAACCAGAAACGCTGAAACAAGACATTTCCAGAATAGAATGGAAAAATTGATTAACACATATCAGTCTTTTTTTGCACCCGCTAATTACTTTTTTAGCGGTTATTTTAGTTTTTCTGCTTCTTATTATAGAAATTTCAGAACGTATTACCGATTTTATTGGTACTGTTAACTGAATTTCTTTCCAAAAAATACAGGAGAAGTAGAGCCCTATTATTTTCCTGATTCCTTTAAACAGTTTTGAACGGCATTTTTTGAAAAGAATTATAAATTAAATTTTATAATCCAAAGGGCTATTGCTGTCAATGAATAAATAATATAAAAAAACAACAAAAATTTAGAATAATGAATTTAAATGATTTAAAAAATGAGTGGATCGATGGGCTTACACAGCCTCTAATGATTGCAGGACCATGTAGTGCGGAAAGTGAAGCTCAAATGCTTGAAACGGCCAGGAGAATTAAGGAATCCAATGCTAATGTATCCGTTTTCCGTGCAGGAATCTGGAAGCCCCGTACCAAACCAAACGGTTTTGAAGGAGTAGGAGTGATTGGTTTAAACTGGCTGAAAAAAGTAAAAGAAGAGTATGGTTTTAAAACAGCAACTGAAGTAGCCAACGCACACCACGTGTTTGCAGCTCTGGAAGCAGATGTAGATGTTCTTTGGATTGGAGCACGTTCTACAGTGAACCCTTTTACAGTACAGGAAATAGCAATGGCTTTAAGAGGAACAGATAAGCCTGTGTTTGTGAAAAACCCTGTGAATCCGGATCTAGCATTATGGATCGGAGCTTTGGAGAGACTTTTAGGACAGGATATAAAAAACCTGGGCGTAATCCACAGAGGGTTTTCAACATACCAGAAAACAAAATACAGAAATAACCCGAACTGGCAGATTGCCCTTGATTTCAAGAGCCAGTTTCCCAACATTCCAATGTTAATCGACCCTTCTCACATCTGCGGAAACAGAACAGGTCTTGCGGATATCACCCAGGAAGCACTTAACGTAGGATACCAGGGAGCAATCATTGAATCACACTGTAATCCTGATGAAGCGTGGAGCGATGCTTCCCAGCAGATTACTCCTGAAGTTCTTGCAGAGCTTATCGGAAATCTGAAAGTGAGAAGCTCTAATCTTGCAGGTTTTGAAGGAGAGATGGGAAGACACAGAACTTTGATCTCTGATCTTGATTTCCAGTTAATTGAACTTCTTTCTCAAAGAATGAAAATTTCTGAAAAGATCGGTAAGCTTAAAAAAGAAAATGACATTGCGATCTTCCAGCCTGAACGTTGGAAAGTAATCACAGAATACGCTACTCAAAAAGCAAAAGAAACAGGAATGTCTCAGGAATTCATTGAAAAAGTATTCAAAGCTATTCACGAAGAGTCTATTGAAGTTCAGAATAATATTATGATCGACAAAAGATAAATTGCAGCGCGTTTTAAAGATTGGGATTTTGATTTAATTCCTGAAAATTAAAACCAAAATTTTAGAAAAAATACAAATTAGGGCTTATGCATTGGTATTTAGGGCAATTGAAACATGTGTTTTTAAACCTATTTCCTGAATGCTAAGCCCTAATTGCGTATATTTGCACCAGCATTATCTATGAAAGGAAAAATCATTAAATCTACAGGCAGTTGGTACCAGGTTTTGGAATTGGAAACTAATAAAATTTTCGAGGCCAGAATCCGGGGAAAATTCAAATTGATAAAAACCAGGCTTACCAATCCACTTGCTGTAGGAGATTTTGTTGAGTTTCAACTGGAACAGGATGATATCGCATGGATCACAAAAATTGAACCGCGCTCCAATTATCTTATCAGAAAATCAGTAAACCTTTCAAAAGAAGCCCATATTATTGCGTCCAATATTGATTTGGCTTGCTTTATCTTTACCCTGAAACATCCTGAAACATCATTAGGATTTCTGGACAGGTTTCTGGCATGTTGTGAAGCTTATAATATTACTCCACTCATTCTTTTTAATAAGATCGATGTTTTACACGAAGAAGAAATTGAAATTGTAAAGGACATTGAATTCCTATACCAGGAAATTGGATATAATACTTTGGAAATTTCGTCCTATTCAAAATTGAATCTGGATCAGCTTCAGGAGATTCTTAAAGATAAAACCTCTGTATTCTTCGGTCACTCAGGCTGTGGAAAATCTACATTGGTGAATGCTCTGCAGCCAGGACTGAATTTAAAAACATCTGAAATTTCAGACACTCACCTGAAAGGAAAGCACACAACAACTTTTGCACAGATGCACTTTTGGCATTTTGGCGGAAACGTTATTGATACTCCCGGCGTTCGTGAATTTGCAATGATTGATATTGAAAAAGAAGAAGTACAGCATTACTTTCCCGAGATTTTCAAGAAGAGAGAAGAGTGCAAGTTTCACAATTGTCTTCACATCAATGAACCGAAATGTGCCGTTATTGATGCTCTTGAGACAGGGGAGATTCAGCATTCCCGCTACGCTACTTATATTAAACTGATGGATGAGGCAGAAGAAGCTTCTCAAAAATAATCAATAAAATCTTTTATTTTAACCGTTACAGACTGATTAGATAAATGACGAACTTCCTCTGGCTGCAGAAATGATTTTGATGTATTCGTTATAAATAAAATATACAGAGACTCTCATTGGATGGTCTCTTTTTTTGTTTTAAAAATTATTTTACTGAAATAAACCCTTGTTAAGATTTCAAACCTTCTTGCTTTTAAAGGATATTATTTACTGCGAATATTTTTTTATTTAAGACCAAAAAATATTCGTTTTTAAATAACTCTACTTTTCAGGTTTACAATTTTGGCAGATAACTCCACTTTTGTCATATTTTTGCCAATTCTGAAATTGTATTTTCAAAAAATGAAATTATTTTGCTAATTGAAATAAAATGTAGAAAATCATTAAATATAATCCGATTTTAGATATAAAATTAAATAATTAATAAAAAAAAACTACTATTTTTTGAAAATAAAAAACCCAGCCGAAGCTGGGTAAAAACTAATAACCATGAAAACTCAAATTAAACATGAGAATCGAAAAATAATAAACAATTACTGTGCCAAAGTTTGTGTTACAATTTCTTAATAAAAGTTATTTTTATGTTAAAAAAAAATTAAAATAAAAATAAAAGATATTTTTTGTAATTTTGCGCCATTAAAAAAATATACATTTATGTCTAACATTACATTCACTATGATTAAGCCTGATGCTGTTGCAGACGGACATATCGGTGCTATATTGGGTAAGATTGCTGAAGGAGGTTTTAAAATCAAAGCTTTAAAATTAACTCAGCTTACAGTTGCTGATGCAAAAAAATTCTATGAAGTACACGCTGAAAGACCATTTTATGGAGAATTAGTAGAATTCATGAGCTCTGGTCCTATCGTTGCAGCAGTTTTAGAAAAAGACAATGCAGTTGAAGACTTCAGAACATTAATCGGTGCTACTAACCCTGCAGAAGCTGCAGAAGGTACTATCAGAAAAATGTTTGCAAGAAGCATCGGAGAAAATGCGGTTCATGGTTCTGATTCTGATGAGAATGCATTAATCGAAGCTCAGTTTCATTTTTCAGGAAGAGAGATTTTCTAAGAAAATCATCTTACAAAATAAAAAATCCGGAGATTTCTCCGGATTTTGTTTTGATATGAATGGGTGTTTCATTTATTAAAGGTTGTTTTCAATAGCTCCCACATTTTCTCTGTAGAGTTCCATAGGTTTATTCAGTAAAACAGCAATGACAGTCATTTGTTTATCAAGTTTTTCCTTTGGAACATCAATATAAATAATTCCCGGTCTGTCGCTCCAGTACAGTTTATTGTAGATGGTATGAGGCAGCATAGTGCCTTCACCAACCACTCTTATTCTGGCAATCTCATTTTTTATTCCTTTCAGAGCAATAGGGCCGGTAGGCACTCCTTCCACAAAAAGATAAAGAGTCTGTTTGTCTTTTGACAGAGCGCTCATTCCTGAGTAATGACCAGCAGGAAGTCCTTTTCCTGTCTCAAATAAAGTTTCAGCATGTTTGCTTATCCATTCTGTGGTTTCTGGATTTGTTTTAGGTGTTTTTTTAATTTTCATGTCGAGACCATCATGGGTAAGACCTTTTTGCGTTAGTAAATTTTGATCATAGTTCAGAGCATTGGCGATATCATAGGCTGCTTCCCGGGTATTTTTGTTTTCCAGTATTTCGGAAAGAGGATGATCTTCTTTCTTAAAATCTTTCAGAAATGCAGGAGGTGTTTCAAAAGTAATTTCTGCCACGGTGACATCTTTGTCAAATTTTACATTGGAGAAATTCAGTGTCAGTGTTTTTTCAGCATTATAAGCCATTGTGATAACAGCAGATGGATCTCCCAGGATTTTTGCGGAAATAGGTTTTGTTGTCACTCCATAGATTTTTGTAAAGTTTTTGGCTTCTTCCAGATAAAGGAATAAAGATTTTTTGGAGATTGATAAAGAAGATTTTCCTTTATAATTGTCAAAAGGAATACCTCGGGTGGTTTCATAAATGGCATGCTGATTTTTGGAAGTCCATCGCCCCAGATTTTTAAGAATTTCAATTTGCTCTTCCGGAATGGTTCCGTCCGACCTGGGTCCTATATCAAGCAGAAGATTCCCTCCCATGCTGATCACATCTGCAAGTGTTCTTACAATCATGTTGGGTGTCTTATAATTTTTGTCAAAAGGCTGATATCCCCAGGAATCATTCATAGTGTAACAAAGCTCCCAGTATGGATTTTGTGGTGGGACAACAGGAATACCCTGTTCAGGAGTATCGTAATCTCCGTGATTGTTAAGCCTCGAATTAATGATGATATTGGAATTGTATTTCTTGAGTAAATCCAGGGTTTGAGAAGCTTTCCATTCTTCGGAAGTATGTTCCCAGTCTCCATCGAACCAAAGAAGATCCGGAGAATATTGTCTAGAAAGCTCATTAAGCTGATCCTGATAATAGCTTATAAAATTCTGCCAGCGTGCCGGATCACTTTTAAATTCGTAACGTTTTTTTGTCCGGGTATTGATATCATAATATGGATGAGTCCAATCCGGCAACGAAAAATAAAGTCCTGTTTTTAATCCTGATTTTTTCAGAGCTGAAACAAATGGGGTTAAAACATCCTTTTTTGCCAGAGCGTTTTGAGGGATGCTTGTCGCTTTTTCTGCTCTGGAGTTCCACAGTGAAACTCCGTCATGATGTTTTGTTGTAATGACAGCATATTTTGCTCCGGATTCCTTAATAAGATTTACCCATTGTTCGGGTTGGTATTTTGAAGCTGAAAAACCATTCAGCTGTTTCATGTAATTCTCGTGATTAATATAATTATTGAAGAAGGACCATGATTCGGATATTCCATTGACAGAGTAGATTCCCCAATGAATAAAAATACCCAGTTTTGCATTGTTGAACCATTCCATTTTTTTGCTGTTGTCCACTGCCTGAACCTGTGCGTCGATACTGTGTGCAGATAACATCAATCCAAGGAAAACAGCTTTAATCAGACTATTTTTCATATCCAGATTTATTTTAGCATTAAATATAGATAAAGAAATTATTATAGTATAAAATAGTTTCTGATAATTGTTATCAAAACGTTTCTTATTATTGTATTTTTATAAATGGAACGTTTATTGTAAAATTGATTTGAAAAGAAATTATGAAAATTCCAGCAATATTAATGGCAAGTTTATTAGCGGTGAGTGTATCTGCGCAGACTACTAAACCGGAAGGTAAAACAAAAAAGTCCGTTAAAAAAGCAAAGAAAGCCACTTCTACAGATACGGTTGAAAAGAAAAAACCAGGAACACCCAAGCCGGTTGTTAAAAAAGATACACTTGTGCTCCGTGGACATGGCTGCCCGGCTTGCGGAATGGGGTAGAAGATGAAAAAACCAATGTTAGGAGTATCAATGATGGCAGAAGCGGATTTTATTTCTGCTGTTTTGCCATTGTTGCAGAACAATTCCATCGACGTGATGGAGTGGTCTTTTGACACCCTTTATTATGCCAATGAACCGGATTGGCTTAGGGATCTGTTGAATTTTTACGCTGAAAATAACCGCTTGATAGGACATGGGGTTTACTACTCTTTATTTGATGCCAGGTGGACGGAAAGACAGGAAGAATGGCTGAAAAAACTAAAAGAAGAAGTTAATCTGCGGAAATACAATCATATCACGGAACATTTTGGTTTTATGAATACCGAAAATTTTCATCAGGGAGTACCGTTGCCGGTATCTTTACACCCCAAAACTTTACAAATAGGAAAAGACAGATTATACAGGCTGCAGGAAGCCGTAAATATTCCCGTGGGGATAGAAAATCTGGCATTTTCATTTTCCATTGATGATGTGAAAGAACAAGGTGTTTTTCTTGACAAGCTCACGGAAGGTACTAATGGATTTCTAATTCTTGATCTTCATAATATTTACTGTCAATCCTGTAATTTTGAATTAGAGATGCAGAAGATCATTGATTTGTACCCGCTGGATAAAGTTAAGGAAATTCATCTTTCGGGAGGAAGCTGGCAGGATAGTGTATATGGAAAAAAACAGGTGAGAAGAGATACTCATGATGATGTTATTCCTCGGGATATTCTTTTTGTACTGCCATCTGTACTTACACAATGCGAAAATCTTGAATATATAATCATTGAAAGACTCGGCAATACTTTAAAAACAGACGAAGAAAGAGATCACTTCCTGGATGATTTTAGTAAAGTTAAGACCATTATTGAAACTTCAGAGTTGAATGGGAAAGAAAAAAGTAACTGGAGCAAGATGAAAGTGGAACTTTCGGAGAAACCTTTGGAAGACCCGGTTTTATATGAAGAACAATCAAGGCTTACCCAACTTCTTTATGATAATGCAGATGTTGAAACCATTAAAGACCTGGATTTTTATTATTTTAAAACTGAAAGCTGGGATGCTGAAATGATTCTTACTGCCCAGAATATCATTAAAAAATGGAATCCCTATTAATTTCATTCTCTGGCGAAAAAAATCAAATGATATGAAAATGACAATATTGGTATTGATCATTACTGCTGCTGTTCTCACTGCTCTGACAGGATGATTTTCAGTCAGATGCGGGAGAGCTTTGAAAACAAATGGAATTTTCTGAATAATATCAGAACAGTCTTTTCAGTTATTTCTATCATTTTTGTGGTCTGTGCCTGTATCTGGAACAAAGAATTTTGAAAAATATGGTTTAATAGTCAAAAATAGTTGGCAAAATTCTTTGTAACGCCTATTGTTACTGATGTTACAGAAAGTTTATTGAATTTTGTTTCAATAAACTTTTTTTATGGCTGAAAATTCAAAAAAAATCGTTGTTGGGGTTGCAAAAGTTTGGATGTGATTTCC